>CAJMEU010000185.1 GCA_905212515.1 uncultured Oscillospiraceae bacterium
GGTGCTGTATATTCTGGACGAGCCCTCCATCGGCCTGCACCAGCGGGACAACGAGAAGCTGATCGCCACCCTCAAGCGCCTGCGGGACTTGGGCAATACCTTGATCGTGGTGGAGCACGACGAGGACACCATGCGCGCGGCGGACTGGATTGTGGACATCGGCCCCGGCGCCGGCGTGCACGGCGGCCACCTGGTGGCCCAGGGCACGGTGGAGGACATCTGCGCCGTGCCCGAGAGCATCACCGGCCAGTATCTGTCCGGCAAAAAGAAGATCAAGGTGCCGGAAAAGCGCCGGGCGGGCAACGGGCATTTCCTGGAGATCGTGGGCGCCACACAGAACAACCTGCGGGGCATCGACGTGAAGATCCCCCTGGGCGTGATGACCTGCGTCACCGGCATCTCCGGCTCGGGCAAATCGTCCCTCATTAACGAAATTCTGTACAAGCGCCTCTCGGCCGATCTCAACGGCGCGCGCACCAAGCCCGGCGCCCACAAGGATTTGCTGGGCCTGGAATGGGTGGACAAGGTGATCGGCATCGACCAGTCCCCCATCGGCCGCACGCCCCGGTCAAATCCGGCCACCTATACCGGCGTGTTCGCCGATATCCGCAACGTGTTCGCCCAGACGCAGGACGCCAAGATGCGCGGCTACGACGCCGGGCGCTTCTCCTTCAACGTGAAGGGCGGCCGCTGCGAGGCCTGCGAGGGCAACGGCATTTTGCAGATCGAGATGCATTTCCTGCCGGACATCTTCGTGCCCTGCGAGGTGTGCAAGGGCGCACGCTACAGCCGCGAGACGCTGGAGGTAAAATACAAGGACAAAAACATCCACTACGTGCTGGAGATGACCGTGGAGGAGGCCTGTGCCTTCTTCGAGAACATCCCCCGCATCCACCGCAAGCTCAAGACCCTTTTAGACGTGGGCCTGGGCTATATCAAGCTGGGGCAGAGCGCCACCACCCTGTCCGGCGGCGAGGCACAGCGGGTGAAGCTGGCGCTGGAACTGGCGAAGCGGGAGACCGGCCAGACCGTATATATCCTGGACGAGCCCACCACCGGCCTGCATGTGGCGGACGTGCACCGGCTGGTGAAGGTGCTGGATAAACTGGTGGACGCGGGCAACACCGTCATTATCATTGAGCACAACCTGGACATCATCAAGCGGGCGGACTATGTGATCGACCTGGGGCCCGAGGGCGGCAGCGAAGGCGGCACCGTGGTGGCCGCCGGCACGCCCGAGGAAGTGGCGAAGAGCAAAAAGTCCTTCACCGGCCAATATCTGAAACCGCTGCTGGCCAGGACAAAGAAAAAATAAGCCGCCCTGCCGCGTGCGCGGTGCGGCGGACGGCACACTTTTGAAAACAGCCCTTCCCTTTCGGCTGTTTTTTCGCTATAATATTTCTATCTGGAAGGGGGAATTTTTCCATGATGGAGGAATTGATCGAATTGATCCTGCCGCCCATCATCGGTCTTTTGGAACTGATGGGCATCTTTGTGGTGGCTTGGAGCGGTGTGCATGCCTTTTGGGAGTACTTGGAGAACACGTTCCTGCACAAAAAGTTTGCGCTGCAATACCACTTAGCCAACGGCTTGGCCACAGGCATGGAGTTCAAAATGGCGGCGGAGATCCTAAAAACCGTGTTGGTGCGTGAGATGACTGAGCTTTTGATCCTGGGTGCGGTCATCCTGCTGCGGGCACTGCTCAGCTTCCTCATCCATTTTGAGCTGCGCGCCACGCAGCATGAGGAGACGCCGGACAACCAGTAGTCATGAGAAAAACATGCTTCGTAGAAACTGCCCCCCTTGTACAGACGGTACAAGGGGGGCAGTTCACTGTATCAGAAGCTTTTCCAGGATACGACTTTGCCTCATTTGCGATAATTTTCCCTCACAAACGGTCTATGGATCTGTTCGTCGATCAAAAGCCTATACTTTTGGGGATGCCGATAGGCGTTGCCGTGCACTTCGCTTTCACGATATCTGCGCAGCCGTTCCAAATCAAGTTCCGCAAAATAGATTCCCTCTTCTCCGCCCGCCTGCAAAATACAGGTATCCCGTGAGGTCTCCGCGCCGGGAAGATACGCCACGCCGTCAAAAACACTTGAACCGCCGTTACAATCCGGGACCGATGCAGGATAATTGCAGGTGGCGATGGCCACCATGTTTTCAAACGCCCTGGCCCGAAGCTGCGAAAAACGGTTGATCTCCATGGGACAGGCATTGGGGACAAGGATAAGCTCCGCGCCTTTCAGCATCAAAATCCTTGCGCTTTCGGGAAATTCCCTGTCATAACAGATCATTGCACCGACCTTTACCTCGCCGTAGGCGGTATCCAGCACAGCCGCCTCAAAATCTTCGCCGGGCGTCAAATTGCCTTCCACATCAAAATCGCAGGTATGGACCTTTGCATAGGTCAATATTTTTTCGCCGGATCTATTGAAAAGGATCAAGGTGTTGCGGGGCGCATCCCCGAACTTTTCAAGCAGAGTGATCCCGATGGCCATATGCAGTTCTTTTGCCAGGTCACCAAAAGAATTTATGAAACTGCCGTTTGCCGAAATCGCCTCCGCCTGCCATGCTTCCACCGGACGGTCATAAATATGATATCCGTTGCTCCACATCTCCGGGAACAAAGCGATGTCCGCGCCCGCGTCCTTTGCCTTTCTGCAGAACTGGATCCCTTTTTTTAGATTCCCTTCCAGCGTATTGCAAGGTTCAATTTGCAGCAGGGCTATTTTTAATGCGTTCATCGCCTTTCTCCTCTCAATTTTTAAAAGAGACGCGTCACACCGTCCTTGTCCACCCGTGCGTAGATCAGGGGGATGGGGGCCGGCGGCATGTCCTTAAAGGTCAGCGCGGCGCGGAATTTTTCCTCCGCCGGGCCGAATTTCGCCTCGTCTTCGGCGTACAGCACGGCCAGCAGGTCGCCCTTGGCCACCTTGTCCCCCGCCTTTTTTTCGATGCGGATGCCCGCCGCAGGGTCGATGGGGCTTTCCTTCGTCTCGCGGCCCGCGCCCAGCAGCACCGCCGCGATGCCGATGGCCTCGGTATCCGTGGCGTACAGGTACCCGCCGGCCTCGGCGCGCACCTCTTTGGCAAAGGCCGCCGGGCGGAACTTGGAGGGGTCGTCGATGCAGGCGCCGTCACCGCCCTGGGCCGTCACCATCTCCCGCAGTTTGGCCAAAGCCCGGCCGCTGGTAAGGGCATCGTCCACCAGCTGCCGGCAGGCGGCCTCGTCCCCCATACCCGCCAATCCCAGCAGCCCCGCGGCCAGAGCCTTGCACACAGCCGTCAAATCGGCAGGGCCCTTGCCCCGCAGCGTGTCCACCGCTTCGGCAACTTCCAGGCTGTTGCCGATGTTGTGGCCCAAGGGCGTGTCCATATCGGTGATGAGGGCCGCCGTGCGCCGGCCGTTGTGTTCGCCGATGGACACCATGGCCTCGGCCAGGCGGATGGAATCGTCCAATGTTTTCATGAACGCCCCGTTGCCCGTTTTGACATCCAGCAAAATGCAGTCCGCGCCTGCGGCCAGCTTCTTGGACATAATGCTGGAGGCGATCAGCGGGATGCTGGACACGGTGGCCGTCACGTCCCGCAGGGCGTACATCTTTTTATCCGCCGGCGCCAGATTGCCCGTCTGGCCGATGACGGCCAGACCGATGCGGTTCACCTGGTCGAAGAACTGCTGCTCGCTCAGGGCCACGGTGGCGCCGGGCACGCTTTCGATCTTGTCCAGCGTGCCGCCGGTATGGCCCAGGCCCCGGCCGCTCATTTTGGCCACTTTGACGCCGCAGGCGGCCACGATGGGCGTCACCACCAGGGTTGTCTTATCGCCCACGCCGCCGGTGGAGTGCTTATCCACCTTGACGCCTGCGATGGGCGACAGGTCCACCATATCGCCGGAGTGGGCCATGGCGGCCGTCAGCCGGGCCGTCTCCTCCGCGTCCATACCGCGCAGGTAAATGGCCATCATCAGGGCGCTGGCCTGGTAATCCGGAACCGTGCCCTCGGTAAAGCCCTTGACAAAGAAGCCGATCTCCTCTTCGCTCAGCTTGCCGCCGTCCCGTTTTTTGGCAATGATATCGTACATTCTCATGGATTGGCACCTCCCAGTGCACAGGGGGACAGACGCCGCGCGCCTGTCCCCCTCTCTCTTTGTTTGATGTTTGATCCGGTCACCGGCTGCCCTTGTCGTAGGGAATGCCCTCAGCTTTGGGCGCTTGGGAATTGCGGCTGGTAAAGGCCAGCACGATCAGCGTCATCAGGTAGGGCACCATTTTGTAGATGTCGGACGGGATGCCCAGATCCTTCAGCACCGGGATGCCGGAATAGGCCGAGGCGATGGTTTTCATCAGGCCGAAGAAGAACGCCGCGAAACAGATGCGGCCGGGCTTCCACTGGCCGAAGATGAGCACCGCCAGCGCCAAAAAGCCGTAGCCGGCCACCGTGGCGTTGAAGTTGGTGGACGTGGGCACCACGAACACCAGGCCGCCGATGCCGCCCAAGGCGCCGGAGATGGCCACGCCGATGTAGCGCATGCGATACACGTTGATGCCCACGGAATCCGCCGCCTGCGGATGTTCGCCGCAGGAGCGCAGGCGCAGGCCGAAGCGCGTCTTATACAGCACCACCGCTGATACGTTCAGAATGGCGACACCCAGATAGGTGGTGATATACGTGTTCTGGAACAGCAGGGGCCCCAGCACCGGAATATCGCCCAGCACGGGCACCTTCTCAATGCGGAAGGTGTTGGAGAACGGGATCTGCTGCACCGAGC
>CAJMEU010000186.1 GCA_905212515.1 uncultured Oscillospiraceae bacterium
ACAACGCCAAGCGCTATTTCAACCTGTGAGATATAAAGGAGGAAACGAGATGAAACTGTCTTTCCGCTGGTACGGCGAGAGCGACCCCATCAGCCTGGAATACATCAGCCAGATCCCGGGCATGCGCAGCGTGGTGAGCGCCGTGTACGAGGTGAAGCCCGGCGAGGTGTGGCCCGAGGAGAGCCTGGCGAAGATGAAGCGGCAGTGCGAGGCCGCAGGCCTTGTGTTCGACGTGGTGGAGAGCATCCCCGTGCACGAGGACATCAAGCTGGGCCGCGGCAACGTGGACGCGCTGCTGGACGTGTACTGCGAGAACATCCGCCGCTGCGCCAAATACGGCGTGAAATGCGTGACCTACAACTTCATGCCCGTGTTCGACTGGACCCGCACCCAGCTGGATAAAAAGGCGCCGGACGGCTCCACCAGCCTGGTGATGTACTGGGACCAGATGAAGGGCCTGGACCCCCTCAAGGACGACATCCATCTGCCCGGCTGGGACTCCAGCTACACCCAGGACGAGGTGCGCGAGCTGATCGGCGCCTACGGCGCCATCGGCGAGGAGGGGCTGTGGAAGAACCTGGAGCGGTTCTTGCAAAAAGTGATCCCCGTGGCCGAGGAGTGCGGCGTGGTGATGGCCATCCATCCCGACGACCCGCCCTATCCCATCTTCGGCCTGCCCCGCATCATCACCAGTGAGGAGCATCTGGACCGGTTTTTAAAGCTGTACGACAGCCCCGCCAACGGCCTGTGTTTGTGCACCGGGTCCCTGGGGTGCGCCGCGTCCAACGACGTGGTGAAGATGGTGGCCAAGTACGCCGCCATGGGCCGCATCGGCTTCATGCACATCCGCAACGTGAAGATCATGGAGGACGGCAGCTTCGAGGAGCGGGCCCATCTGTCCTCCTGCGGCAGCCTGGACATTTACGACATCGTCAAGGCCCTGGTGGACAATGGCTTTGACGGCTACGTGCGGCCCGACCACGGCCGCATGATCTGGGGCGAGACGGGAAAACCCGGCTACGGCCTGTACGACCGCGCCCTAGGCGCCACCTATCTGAACGGTTTGTTCGAAGCATGTAAAAAAGCGAAAAGAGGTTGATGACAATGAACGAAGTACTGCAGAAAATTTATGAGATCGGCATTGTGCCGGTGATCGCCCTGGACGACGCCGAGAAGGCCGTGCCCCTGGCCAAGGCCCTGGTGAAGGGCGGCTTGCCCGCGGCGGAGGTGACCTTCCGCACGGCCGCGGCCGAGGAGGCCATCAAGCGCATCGTGGCCGAGGTGCCCGAGATGCTGGTGGGCGCCGGCACCGTGCTGACCAAGGACCAGGCGGACCGCGCCATCGCGGCCGGCGTGCAGTTCATCGTCAGCCCGGGCTTCAACCCCGAGATCACCAAATACGTGATGAGCAAGGGCATGCTGATGGTGCCCGGCACCGCCAGCCCCGGCGAGATGGAGCAAGCCATGAGCCTGGGCCTGGACGTGGTGAAATTCTTCCCCGCCGAGCAGAACGGCGGCGTGGCCAAGCTGAAAGCCCTGGCCGGCCCGTACACCAATCTGCGCTGGATGCCCACGGGCGGCGTGAACGCCAAAAACCTGAACGATTACCTCTCGTTCAAAAAGATTGTGGCCTGCGGCGGCACCTGGATGGTGAAGAAGGACCTGATCGAGGCCGAGCAGTGGGACGAGATCGAGGCGCTGACCCGCGAGGCCGTGCAGACCATGCTGGGCTTCGAGGTGAAGCACGTGGGTATCAACTGCGAAAACGAGGCGGAGGCCCTCAAAGCCGCCCAGCTGTTCGCGGCGATGTTCGGCTTCGATTACGCGGCGGGCAATTCCTCGATTTTCGCCGGCAATAAGTCCATCGAGATCATGAAATCCCAGGGCCGCGGCAAATACGGCCACATCGCCATCGGCACGAATACCCTGCCGCGGGCCATCGCATACTTTAAAAACAAGGGCATTGCCTTCGCCGAGGAGACCGTCACCGACAAGGCCGCCTATTTTGCCGACGAGATCGCCGGGTTCGCCATCCATCTGGTACAGAAATAAGCGGAAAAGAGGAAACAGAGATGCAGAAAAACGTTTTGGATACCGACCTTTCCGGCAAGGTTGCCGTGGTGACCGGCGCGGGCGGCGTGTTGTGCAGCGCCTTCGCCAAAACCCTGGCCCGCGCGGGCGCCAAGGTGGCCCTGCTGGACCTGAACGAGGAAGCGGCGCAGAAGTATGCCGACGAGATTGTGGCCGAGGGCGGCCAGGCGCGCGCCTATAAGTGCAACGTGCTGGAGAAGGAAACCTGCTACGCCGTGGCCGACCAGGTGGAAAAAGACCTGGGTCCCTGCGACCTGCTGGTGAACGGTGCCGGCGGCAACAACCCCAAGGCCACCACCGACAAGGAGTACTTCGAGGAGGGCGACATCGACGCCGACACCAAGAGCTTCTTTGACCTGGACGCCGGCGGCGTGGGCTTTGTGTTCAACCTGAACTTCCTGGGCACGCTGCTGCCCACCCAGGCCTTCGCCCGCCAGATGGTGGGCCGCGAGGGCTGCAACATCGTGAACATCAGCAGCATGAACGCCTATACGCCCCTGACCAAGATCCCCGCCTATTCCGGCGCCAAGGCGGCCATCAGCAACTTTACCCAGTGGCTGGCCGTGCATTTCAGCAAGGTGGGCATTCGGGTGAACGCCATCGCCCCGGGCTTCTTCTCCACCAAGCAGAACGCGAAGCTGTTGTGGAACGACGACGGCACCCCCACGGCCCGCACGGGCAAGATTTTGGCCGCGACCCCCATGGGCCGCTTCGGCGAGAGCGAGGAGCTGGACGGCGCGCTGCTGTTCCTGGTGAACAACCAGGCCGCCAGCTTCATCACCGGCGGGGGCCTGCCCATCGCCGGCGGCTTCTCGGCCTATTCCGGCGTGAAACCACCGGCCCCGGACTGTAAAAATCACCACGCGCGCCCTTCGCCCCGTGCGGAGGGCGCGCCTTTTTTTGCTGTGACGGGAGACCGAAAGTCCCCGGGATGCGTATAGAGGGGTGAAGCGCGTTTCAAAACGGGAACAAAGAAGGTGAGGCAGTGGACAACGAACGATTGCTGGAGGGACTGCAAAAGCAAGAGGAACAAGCCCTGCGCCAAGCGGTGGAGCAGTACGGCGGCTATGCGGCCGCCGTGGCCCGCGCGGCCGGCGCCGGTGCCCTGAACGACGAGGACGTGGAGGAGGCGGCGGCCGAGGCCTTTGTGAAGCTGTGGCGCGGCGCCTGGCGGATCGATCTGCGCAAGGGCACGCTGAAGGCCTATCTGGGCGCCGTGTGCCGCAACGAGGCACGCAGCCGTCTGCGCGCTTTGCGGCCCGCGGTGCCGCTGGAGGAGGATTTTTTGTCCCCCGCCGGGCAGACGGCCGAGGGGCGGCTGGAACAGCGGGAGCTGGAGGCGCTGACGCGCGCCGCGCTGGACGAGCTGGACGGCACCACGCGGGAGATCTTCCTGCAGTACTATTACCGGCGGGAAAAGATCGTGGACATTGCCGCGGCGCTGGGCATGAACCCCTCCACGGTGAAGAACCGGCTGGCCCGCGGCCGAAAAAAGTTACAGCAAAAATTAGAGGAAAGAGGCGTTACCCATGAGGACGTGGTTTGATTTTATGGACGCTTATTACGCGCCCGAGGCCGCCCCGGCAAAAGGGGCCGGGGAGAAGGACGCGCGCCGCGCACCCGATGGGGCCTGGCGGGAGGACCAGGCCGCGGCCGCGCGCATCGGCGCGCTGGTGGAAGGGCGGCTGGCAAAGGAGCGGCCCGAGGACGTGGGGCCTGCGGCAGGATGGCGCATGGAACAGGGGACGGACAAGAAGGCGGACCGCGCGCCCCGCCGGGGGCGGCTGCGCGCGGCGCTGCTGGCGGCGGCCGTGCTGGCCTGCTGTGTGGGCGGGGCCGCGCTGGCCCAGGGGGCCTTCCCCTGGGGCGGGGTGTTCAGCGCCCGGTTCGGCGCAGACGCGCAGCAGCGGGCGGCGGACTTGGGGCTGCCCGGCGAGGGGCTGGGCCTCAGCGCGACCAGCGGCGGCGTGACCGTGACGCTGGAGGGCGTTTTGGACGACGGCGAGAAGGCGTATATCCCCGTCACCCTGACCTTTGAAGACGGGGCGTTGCCCGACGCGGGGCTGCAGTATTACGCGATGGGCCTGGGCAATGTGCCGCTGCCGGACGCGGAGGCCCCGGCGGGCAACAGCGTGAAGCTGCTGTGCACGGCGGAACATCCGGGCCTGGGGGCGGGGGACGCGCTGACGGTGAACATCCCCTGCCTGTGGGCGACCTGCACGGACGCGACGGGGGCCAGCACCGCGGCCTGGGAACAGGAGGGGCAGTGGGACTTTACCTTTACGCTGCCCCAGGCTCAGGCACCGACGGTGGTGGACGTGCCCGTGGGCACCGCGGACCCGGAAACGGGGGCGCAGATTGCCCAGGTGCGGCTGACGCCCATGGGCGTGCGCGTGGTGTTCGACGGCCTCAGCGAGTCTACTCAGGAGCGCGACGCCATCAGCCGGGCGCGGATCGTGCTGCACCTGGAGGACGGCACCACCCGCACGATGGCGGACTGGGGCGAGGCCGCCGGCCGTGGGGCCGGCGGGGGGGCGACGGGCGGGGCCCTTGGGGGGCCCGTCAGTGGAGTGGGGGGGGGGGTCGGCGGCGTGAGGGGCC
>CAJMEU010000187.1 GCA_905212515.1 uncultured Oscillospiraceae bacterium
GGCCGCCGAAGCCGATGTCATAGGCCCAGCCGTCGCCGCCGAAGATCCACACGGACTTCTTGGACAGGTACTGCTTTTTGTCCAGGATCTCCGCAGCCAGGGTGCAGGCGGGGCAATCGCAATGTTTGCCCGCGGCTTTCAGCTCAGCCGCATGGGCCACAACGCTCTCGGCCTTGTCGCCGAATACCTGCTTGCCCGCGTCGCTGCCGGCAAAAGCGGCCAGTTCATCGGCGCTGACAATGCTGGCTTCCAGCGCGGCCACATAGGCGTCAGCCGCGGCGCTGTTGGCCTTGCCGTCGTCCACCGTGTCCAGATAGGCCTGGGCGGCGGCTTTCAGCTCGGCGCAGGCGTTGGACTCCACCAGCTCTTTGGTCTTGGCGATCAGGTTGTCGCGGATGGTCTTCTGGCCCAGATACATGCCGAAGCCGTGCTCGGCGTTGTCCTCAAACAGGCTGTTGGACCAGGCCGGGCCCTTGCCGGACAGGCGGTTGCGGGTATAGGGGCTGGTGGCCGCCGGGCCGCCCCAGATGGACGAGCAGCCGGTGGCGTTGCTGATATACATGCGCTCGCCGAACAGCTGGGTGATCAGGCGGGCATAGCTGGTCTCGGCGCAGCCGGCGCAGCTGCCGGAGAACTCCAGCAGGGGCTGGTTGAACTGAGAACCCTTCACAGTGGTCTCGGCCATCATGCCGGGCTTTTTGTCCACGTTGGCCACGCAGTAGTCGAACACGTCCTGCTGGGCCAGCTGGCTCTCCTGCGGGACCATCTTCAGGGCCTTGCCGGGGGCCGGGCACACGTTGGCGCACACGCCGCAGCCCATGCAGTCCAGCGGGCTGACGGAGATGGTGAACTGGTAGTCCTCGCAGCCCTTGCCGTTCATCTTCTTGCTCTTGAGGGCGGCGGGGGCGGCAGCGACTTCATCGGCGTTCAGCGCAAAGGCGCGGATGGTGGCGTGGGGGCACACATAAGCGCACTGGTTGCACTGGATGCACTTGTCCACGTCCCACTCGGGAACGGTCACGGCCACGCCGCGCTTCTCGTAGGCAGAGGCGCCCTGCTCGAACTGGCCGTCGGCGTATTTCTCAAAGGCGGAGACAGGCAGGCTGTCGCCGTACATCTTGCCGATGGGATCCATCAGGGTCTTGACCATTTCCACCGTGGCGGGGTTGCCCACCAGGTGATCTTCCTTAACCGGGTCCTGGGCATCGGCCCAGGCGGCGGGCACGTCCACCTTGTGGTAGGCGTCGAAGCCGGCGTCGATGGCCTTCCAGTTCATCTCCACCACAGCCTGGCCCTTCTTGGCAAAGGACTTCTCGGCCGCTTCCTTCATATACTTCAGGGCGTCCTCACGGGGCAGCACGCCGGCCAGCGCGAAGAACGCCGACTGCAGGATGGTGTTGGTGCGTTTGCCCAGGCCGATCTCGATGGCTTTGTCGATGGCGTTGATGGTGTACAGCTGAATATCGTTTTTGGCGATATAGCGCTTGGCCTCGGCGGGCATGTGATGATCCAGTTCCTCATCGGTCCACTGGCAGTTGATCATAAACACGCCGCCCGGTTTCACGTCGTTGACCATCTTGTAGCCCTTGATGACGTAAGAGGGGTTGTGGCAGGCCACAAAGTCGGCCTTGTTGATATAATAGGGCGCACGGATGGGCTTGTCGCCGAAGCGCAGGTGGCTGATGGTGACGCCGCCGGTCTTCTTCGAGTCATACTGGAAGTAAGCCTGGATATATTTATCCGTGTGGTCGCCGATGATCTTGGTGCTGTTCTTGTTGGCGCCCACGGTGCCGTCGCCGCCCAGGCCCCAGAACTTGCACTCCTTGGTGCCTTCGGCCGCGGTGTTGGGCGCGGGCTCTTCGGGCAGGGACAGATAGGTGACGTCGTCGGTGATGCCCAGGGTGAAGCGGGGCTTCGGGTCGTCCTTCGTCAGCTCTTTATACACGGCGAAAACGCTGGCCGGGGGCGTGTCCTTGCTGCCCAGGCCGTAGCGGCCGCCGATGATGATGGCTTTGCGGCCGGCCTCGGCAAAGGCGCTCATCACGTCCAGGTGCAGGGGCTCGGCGTAGGCGCCGGGCTCTTTGGTGCGGTCCAGCACGGCGATCTTGGTGGCCGTCTCGGGGATGGCCGCCAGCAGCTTGTCCGCGCAGAACGGGCGGTACAGGCGCACTTTCACCATGCCCACCTTCTCGCCGTGGGCGTTCAGGTTGTCGATGACTTCCTCGAGCACGTCGCAGAAGGAGCCCATCACGACGATGACGCGGTCCGCGTCGGGGGCGCCGTAGTACTCAAAGGGCGCATAGTGGGTGCCCAGCTTGGCGTTGACCTTGTCCATGTATTTTTCCACAATGGCGGGCAGCGCGTCGTAGAACTTGTTGCAGGCCTCGCGGTGCTGGAAGAAGATGTCGCCGTTCTCGTGGCTGCCGCGCATGGTGGGATGCTCGGGGTTCAGGGCATGGTCGCGGAAGGCCTTGACGGCGTCCATGTCGCACATGTCCTTCAAATCCTCATAGTCCCACACTTCGATCTTCTGGATCTCGTGGCTGGTGCGGAAACCGTCGAAGAAGTTCAGGAAGGGCACGCGGCCCTCGATGGCGGCCAGGTGCGCCACGGGCGCCAGGTCCATGACCTCCTGGGGATTGGACTCAGCCAGCATGGCAAAGCCGGTCTGGCGGCAGGCGTACACGTCGGAATGGTCGCCGAAGATATTCAGCGCCTGGGTGGCCACCGTGCGGGCGGACACATGGAACACGCCGGGCAGCAGCTCGCCGGCGATCTTGTACATATTCGGGATCATCAAAAGCAGGCCCTGGCTGGCGGTGAAGGTGGGGGGCAGGGCGCCGGCGGCCAGGCTGCCGTGCACGGTGCCGGCGGCGCCGGCCTCGCTCTGCATCTCCATGACCTTCACTTCGGTGCCGAAGATGTTCTTCTGGTGCACCGCGCTCCACTGGTCCACCATATCCGCCATGGGGCTGGACGGGGTGATGGGGTAGATGCCGGCAACTTCGGTGTACGCATAAGCCACGTGCGCAGCAGCGGTGTTGCCGTCCATAGATTTTTTCGATCTAGGCATTTTTCTTCCTCCGGTTCATAGTTTTTTGTGCGGGCGTGTCCTTTGTGCACGCGTGCGCACGGCCTCTGTGGTCACGTGCACCACAGACGTCACGCAAAGCCTGCCGCCGGACTGGAATGGCCGGCGGCGCCCTGCGCAGCGCACACGAAAACACGCGGGGGCACCCGCGCTCATCTTTATTATACCGAAGAAGGGCGCGAAAGTAAACGATTTTTACATGATTTTCCGCAACTTTTGTGGCCTCGGCCAAAAGTTTTTACCAAAGGGCACATTGATGCGCCGCCCGGCTATTTGACAGGCAGGGCAAAACATATTATGATAAAGTATCGGTTTATGCGCGCACGCGCGTATATTTTGTAAGAGGGGCGCCGGCCGCGCGCAGAGAACGCCGGGCCGCGGCGCCCTGTTTTGGAGAAAAAGGAGATCGATCTTATTATGGACCCGGACAGTCTATCCCTGCCCCTGGCGTTGTGCTTGCTGGCATTGATGCTTTGGGGCGCCCTGCGCGCCGGCAGTATGCTCGGCCGTGCGGACACGGACGAGGAGCAGGAGAGCCCCCTGGGCTTTCCCGACAGCGCGGCCGGCTGTGCCGTGCTGCTGGCGCTTTTGGCGGGCCTTGCGTGCTATTTCCAGCTGGCGTATCTGCGTGCCCAGGGGCTGGGCGCCGTGGCCGTGCCCGCCCTATTGCTGGAGAGCCTGGCGGCCGTGCTGCTGTTCAGCCTGGGCCGTGCCCGGCTGCGGCGCCCGGCGGGGCGCCTGGCCGCGGTGCTGGGCAGGGTGCTGTGCGCGCCGGCCAAGTGGGTGTTCCGCGCGGCGCATCTCTCGGCCGAGCCCGCCGTCACCGAGGACGAGGTGCTGAGCCTGGTGGACGACGTGGAGGAGCAGGACCTGATCGACGAGAACCAGAAGGAGATGATCTCGAACATCTTCGAGCTGGATGACGTGACGGCCGGGGAGATCATGACCCACCGCACCGAAGTGGTGAGCGTGGCCGAGGACACCCCGGCGGGCCAGGTGGTGGCCCTGGCGGTGGACGCGGGCGTATCGCGCATGCCCGTGTGGCGCAAAAACCAGGACGATATCGTGGGCATGGTGCACGTGAAAGATCTGTTCAGCCTGTGGAACGCGCCGGAAAAGGCCGACACCCCGGCGGGCGAGCTGATGCGCGGGGCCATGTTCGTACCCGAGACCTGCAAGGCCCGGGAGCTGCTGACGGAGTTCAAGCGCCGCCATACACAGATCGCCGTGGTGGTGGACGAATACGGCGGTACTGCCGGCGTGGTGACCATGGAGGACATCATGGAGGAGATCGTGGGCAACATCCAGGATGAGTTCGACCGCGAGGAAGAGGAGGTCGTTCCCTGCGAGGGAGGGGTGGGGGCCGGCGGCGGGGGCGAGCCGGGGGGCGGGGTGGGCGCGGCGGGCAGCGTGTGGGGGTGGGGCGGGGGCGGCAGGAGCGAGGTGAGACGGCGGCCGGGGGGGGGCGGGGGGCGGGGCGGGCGGGGGGGGGGGGGGTGGGGGGGGCG
>CAJMEU010000188.1 GCA_905212515.1 uncultured Oscillospiraceae bacterium
AGCACTTCCCGGGCTACGGGCCCAGCGCGGACACGCACACGGGCTCGGCCTATGACGGGCGGCCCTACGAGGTGTTCGAGAACCAGGATTTTCTGCCTTTCGCCGCGGGCATCGACGCCGGGGCCGACTGTGTGCTGGTCAGCCACAACGTGATGGCCTGCGTGGACGGGGACAGCCCGGCCTCTCTGTCGCTTGGGGTGCACAATCTCCTGCGGGAAAAGCTGGGCTTTGCGGGCGTGGTGATGACGGACGACCTGATGATGGAGGCCGTGGCCGGTCGCTATACCCCGGGCGAAGCGGCGGTGGCCGCGGTGCTGGCGGGCAACGACATGCTGTGCACGCCCAGCTACGAGGAGGGCCTGGCGGCGGTGGTGGAGGCCGTGGAGCGGGGCGTTGTCCCCGCCACCCGCGTGCGGGAAAGCGCGGCCCGCGTGCTGTGCTGGAAGCTGGACCTGGGGCTGCTGGCGCCTTCCCCGGAGGAATGAAGCGATGAAAAAAGAAAGGACACGCACATGCTGGAATACAGATATGACACCCAATTGCTCATCGAGGGCGAAGGTCTGGACGAAGACGCCGTCCGCGATTATTTTCTCGCGAACTTTGCCGGCGATTGCCTGTTGGCAGTGGGCGATGAAGAGCTGATCAAGATCCACTTCCACACGGACCAGCCTTGGAAGGTGCTGGAATACTGCGCCGGCCTGGGCGAAATTTACGACATCGTGGTGGAGGATATGGACCGTCAGGCCCGCGGCCTGAAAGGATGAGCGGGCCGTACGAAGGAGGGCTTTGCCGTGAAGAGTAAAATTCCCTGGCTCGACATGACCCCGCCGGCAGAGCGGCAGAAAAATTTTGAGCGGTATCAGCGGGAGATGTTTCCCCTGGGGCCGCGCCAGCGGGAGCTGGAACTGGCCGCGCTGCAGCGCCTGGTGGGCGGCCGGTACGGCCAGCAGGAGCTGCTGTTCCAGCTGCTGCAGGTGAAGGAATGTTTGGCCGGCGCCGAAGGGGAGGCCCGGCAGCGGGCTCTGGCGCGCTGGGGCGTGGGGCAGCTGGCCCGGCGTTTTGCCCCGCAAGAACGGGCCGTTTTCATCGCTTTGGCGGTATTGCAGGAGGGCAGCACGGACCTTGCGTCCTTTCCCACGGATGAAGAAGTGCAGGCAGAGGCCCGGCGCTGGCTGGAGGATGCGGCGCAAAAGCCTCCGCGCCGCTGGCCGTTCATAAGAAAATGAGAAGGCTGCCCCCCCCAAAAAAAGACGCTTGACAATCCCTCGGTTTTGGTCTACAATAACACCTAAATCCAGATAAATGCGCTGACAGGGAGAAAGCAAAAGGCTGTGCGCTTACAGAGAGCTGCCGGATGGTGCAAGGCAGCGGCGCCGCTTTTGTATACTGGCCCCCGAGCAGCCTTGCTGATGGCCGCGCCGCGGCAGGTAGGCAGGGACGGCGCCCCGCCGTTACCCGGGGAGTGATTCGCAGCAATGCCGATCATGCAGAGCGGCCAGATTTGGCAACAAGAGTGGTACCGCGGGAGTTTTGTATGTACAAAGCCCTCGTCTCTCAAAGGGGAAAAGCCCTTTGGGAGACGGGGGCTTTTTTGTTTGAGGGGCAGGCGTATCAGTAAAAGGGAGGAATTTTCCATGATGGACGTGACCAAGTACGGCATCGGCTACTACAACCCGCCGGTGCACGAATACCGCTGGGTGAAAAAAGACCACATCGAACAAGCGCCGGCCTGGTGCAGTGTGGACCTGCGGGACGGCAACCAGGCCCTCATCGTGCCCATGAGCCTGGAGGAAAAGCTGGAGTTTTTCAAGCTGCTGGTGGACGTGGGCTTTAAAGAGATCGAGGTGGGCTTTCCCGCCGCGTCGGACACCGAGTACGAATTCCTGCGCGCCCTCATCGAACGAAATCTCATTCCACCCGACGTCACCGTGCAGGTGCTCACCCAATGCCGGGACCATATCATCCGCAAGACTTTCGAGGCCGTGCAGGGCGCCCCCAGCGCGGTGATCCACTTTTACAACTCCACCAGCGTGGCCCAGCGCCAGCAAGTGTTCAAAAAGTCCAAAGACGAGATCAAGAAGATCGCCACCGACGGGGCAAAGCTGGTCAAACAGCTGGCGGGCGAGTACGAGGGCAATTTCCGCTTCGAGTACAGCCCCGAGAGCTTCACCGGCACCGAGCCGGAGTACGCCCTTGAGGTGTGCAACGCAGTGCTGGACGTGATGCGGCCCACGCCGGATAAGCCCATGATCATCAATCTGCCCGTCACCGTGGCCATGAGCATGAGCCACGTGTACGCCAACCAGATCGAGTACATGAGCGACAACCTGAAATACCGCGACAGCGTGGTGCTGAGCCTGCACCCCCACAACGACCGCGGCTGCGGCGTGGCCGACACCGAGCTGGCCCTTCTGGCCGGCGCGGACCGGGTGGAGGGCACCCTGTTCGGCAACGGCGAGCGCACGGGCAACGTGGACATCATCACCCTGGCCATGAACATGTACACCCATGGCGTGGACCCGAAGCTGGATTTCAGCAACATGCCCCGCCTGGTGGAGGTGTACGAGCGGGTCACCCGCATGCACGTGTACGAGCGCAGCCCCTACGCCGGGTCTCTGGTGTTCGCGGCCTTCAGCGGCAGCCATCAGGACGCCATCGCCAAGGGCATGAAGTGGCGTGAGGAAAAGGCCCTGCACCGCTGGACCGTGCCCTACATCCCCGTGGACCCCCACGACATCAGCCGCACCTACGACGCGGACGTCATCCGCATCAACAGCCAAAGCGGCAAGGGCGGCATCGGCTATCTGCTGCAGCAGAACTACGGCTTCGATCTGCCGCCCAAAATGCGCGAGCACTTCGGCTACGCGGTGAAGGGCATCTCCGACCACGCCCACAAGGAGCTTTCCGCCGCCGAGGTGTACGAGGTGTTCTGCACCCAGTACCTGAACAAGACCGCCCCCTACGAGGTGACGGAGGCCCACTTCATCCAGAAAAACGGCATCTTCGCCGTGGTGACGCTGAAGCACGGCGATGAAGAGCATCAGTGCAGCGCCGCTGGCAACGGCCGCCTGGACGCGGTGAGCAACGCCGTCAAAGCGGCCACGGGCATGAGCTTTACCCTGGAGACCTACACCGAGCACGCGCTGGAGCAGGCCACCACCAGCGTGGCCGCCACCTATGTGGGCCTCGCCTGGGCCGACGGCGCCGTCACCTGGGGCGCCGGCACGGACAACGACATCATCGTGGCCAGCGTGAAGGCGCTGATGTCGGCCATCAACAACAAGTAAATCTCCTTGCCGCTGTGCGGCAGGGACTGCTGAGGGAGGAACAACAAAATGGCAATGACCATGACGCAAAAGATCCTGGCCGCGCACGCGGGGCTGCCCTGTGTCGAGCCCGGCCAGCTCATCGAGGCACAGCTGGACGTGGTGCTGGGCAACGACATCACCACCCCGGTGGCCATCAACGAGTTTGAAAAGGCCGGCTTCGACACCGTGTACGACCGCACCCGCATCAACATCGTGCTGGATCACTTCGTGCCCAACAAGGACATCAAAAGCGCCCAGCAGAGCAAGCAGTGCCGGGAGTTCGCAAGCAAATACGACATCGTGAACTTCTTCGACGTGGGCCAAATGGGCATCGAGCACGCCCTGCTGCCCGAGCAAGGCATCGTCACCGCCGGCGACTGCATCATCGGCGCGGACAGCCACACCTGCACCTACGGCGCGGTGGGGGCGTTCTCCACCGGCGTGGGCAGCACGGACATGGCCGCCGGCATGGCCACGGGCAAAGCCTGGTTCAAGGTGCCCGCGGCCATCAAGGTGGTGCTCACGGGCCGTCTGCGGCCCTTTGTGGCGGGCAAGGACGTCATCCTGCACCTCATCGGGCGCATCGGCGTGGACGGCGCGCTGTACAAAAGCCTGGAGTTCACCGGCCCCGGCGTGGCGTCGCTCTCGATGGACGACCGGCTGTGCATCTGCAACATGGCCATCGAGGCCGGTGCCAAAAACGGCATCTTCCCCGTGGATGAAACCACCCTTGGCTACCTGAAAGCCCGCAACCGGCGCCCCTGGGCCGTGTACGGGGCGGACGCCGACGCCGCCTACGACCAGACGGTGGAGATCGACCTGTCCGCTTTGGAGCCCACCGTGTCCTTCCCCCATCTGCCCGAGAACACCCGCACGGCTAAAGAGGCCCAGGCGCAGAATATCCCCATCGACCAGGTGGTCATCGGCAGCTGCACCAACGGCAGGCTGGAGGACATGGAGGCCGCCTACAGCATCCTGAACGGCAGGCACATCGCCAAAGGTGTGCGGGGCATCATCATCCCCGGCACCATGGCCGTGTATAAAGAGTGCATCCGCCGCGGCTGGACGGAGGCGTTCATCGACGCGGGGTGCATCGTCTCCACGCCCACCTGCGGCCCCTGCCTGGGCGGCTACATGGGCATTCTGGCGGAAGGGGAGCGGTGCGTCTCCACCACCAACC
>CAJMEU010000189.1 GCA_905212515.1 uncultured Oscillospiraceae bacterium
GGCAGGTCTCCTGGGAAATTCAAAGCTCCCGCCACCCGGGGCCGGGCGGCCGAAAACGCGGCCGCCCTTTTTTGCCGCTTCACAGCGCCCTTCGTCACGCTCCTGTTCTCCCCTGCCGGGTTGACATTTTGAAGGATCCGGAGTATAATCCACTTATATAATCAATTTATATAAATAATTCATATAGAGGTGCGGCAATGCCAAAACAACGGATCACAAAGGACATGGTCGTGGAGGTCGCTTTTGAAATCGCCCGCCGAAGCGGCATGGAGGGCGTAATGGTTAAAAATATTGCCCGGGAACTTGGCTGTTCGGTGCAGCCGATCTACAGTTATTGCACGAATATGGAGGGGCTTCGCGAGGCCGTCGGCCACAAAGCAAGAAGTTTTATCGGGGCGTACCTCGCTTCCCATATCGACAAGCGCGACCCTTTCCGCAGCACCGGCAGGGCCTACATCCAGCTTGCGCAGGAAGAACCCCATCTCCTGAAAATTTTCCTTATGCAGGAACGGAAAAACGTCACTTCCCTGAAAGACCTCTATGAAGCTGAAGCGGATCCGCAAATGGCGCAGGCCGTCGCCCAGGCTTTGGATCTAAGCGTTGCCTGTGCCAGGCAGCTGCATTTGCACATGCTGATCTACACGATCGGCCTGGGTACGATCTTTTCCGTATCCTCGCCGGGCATCCCGATCGACGAGATCTTTTCACAGCAGGACCAGGCATATCAAATTTTTATGAATGACGCCTTGAGAAAGAAGGGCCCATGCAATGAAAACAGCAGTGATCTATAATTCACAAACAGGCTTTACCCAAAAATACGCCCAATGGATTGCGGAAGCGGCCGGGGCGGATTGTTTTGAACTGAAGGCCGCCAAAAAGAAAAACTTCGACCCGTACGACGCTGTTGTTTTCGGCGGCTGGGCGTGCGCGGGCGCCATCAGCCAAATAGCGTGGTTCAAATCCAATATTGAGAAATGGGCCGGCAAAACCCTGATCGCTTTCTGCACCGGCGGCAGCCCCGCCCAAAGCCCCGCGATCGAACCCTTTTTGCGCGGCCAATTCAGCGAAGCGGAAAGGGAAAAGGTCCATGTGTTCTACTGCCCCGGCGGGTTCAACTACGAAAAAATGCCCACAGGTTCCAGATGGATGATGAAGCTGTTCCAAAAAATGGCCGGTGCAAAAAAGGATAAAACCGCGGCCGATCTTGAAATGTTGGAAATGATCTCCCATTCCTACGATATTTCGGACAAAAAATATATCGAGCCCATTGTAAAATTGCTTCGTGAAGGCCCAGCGCCGCAATAGCGGGGCAGATCGGCGGCAAAAGGCGCCGGCAGAGGGGACGCGCGCAAAAGTTCTTGTAATCGCCGCTTAAAACGGGTATAATAAAGGCAAGATTATAAAAGGGGGATGCGGGCATGAATTTTGTGCTGACCGCCGCTTTGGCCAAAGGCGCCCTAAGGGCCGCCGAGGCCGCCGTCACCGCCGGCAAAGTGGTGCGCACCGGGCGCCGCGCCCAGCGGAAAGTTGAAGCTGTCCTGCACCCCTTCCAGCACCCCCAGGCGCCTGCGCGCACTGAGAAAAAGGAGGAGATCACCATGAAAAAATCCACTTTGGTCGCCGTTGTGGCGTTCCTGTCCGCCATCGCCGGCGCGTTGGCAGCCCTGTTTTTGTACCTGCGCCGCCGCGAAAAAGAACTGGACGAGTATGAGGCCCTGCTGTTCAGCGAGGAGTTCAACGATGAGCCCGAGGAGGCCCGCGCGGTGGCCCACGATGAGGACGAGCCTGCGCCCAGCGCCAACTGTATGGACGCGATGTGAACATTTGTTAACAAATAAAGCAGCAAAAACCGCCTGTTTCAGGCGGTTTTTTTGCTGTTTTTCTGCTGTTTTCAACGTTTTTTTGCGGTCTATTTCAGTTTTCAGCGCCTATTTTGCGCCTTTTTTGCCTTGTATTCGCCAAGCAAGCCGTCATATTGGCGCCCTTTGGCCTGGAATGCCAGCTCGAACAGGAACATGGTGGCCGCAAAAACGGCGGCAAACAGGACCAGGAAGATCGCCCAGGCCAGGGGCTGATCCATGGGGAACCAGCCGAAGCCCCAGGCCAGCAGCAGAAGCCCCGGCAGCGTCACACCCAAAAACAACAGCGTGCGCAGGCTGTAGCGCCATGCCTTCAGGCACACATCCCCGTAGCACACCCACTGCATGACGCCGAACAGGCACGCCGCCAGCAGCAGGGAGAAGGGCCATTTCACCTGTTCCCATTGGCCAAAACCGATGGCCACCGCAAAGGCCACGCAGAGATAGGCGGTAAAGTTGACGCAGACGCGCGTTTTGATGGAAGACACCACAGAAAGAAAGCGTTTCATCGTCATTCTCCTTTCCTTATAAACCCAATTTTTGTTTGAAGGCCGGCACGTACTGCCGGCTGATGGATACCCGCTCGCCGTTTTCCAGCGTAGCCAGCAGCCGGCCGCCGAAGTCCGGCCGCAGCGAGCGGATGGCCTCGAAGTTCACCACCAGGTTCTTGCCCGCCCGCAGGAAGCCCTGGCCGGCCAATTTCTGCTCCAATTCGTACAGGCGCAGCGGCGTTTCGTACACGCCCTGGGCGGTGTACAGGAACGTTTTGCGGTCGGCGGTGTCGGCGTACAGCACGCCGCCGGCCGCCAGGATGTGCGTTTCGCCGTCTTTTTCACCGGTCAGCCTGGCGTCGCACAGGCGCAGGGCCGCCAGCAGCTCCAGCTCCTGCGGGCCCAGCGCGGCGCAGCGCACCAGCACCTGGGTCTCGGCGACGGACGGGTCCTGTTCAATGCGTATTTCCATAGTCCCTTCCCCCTCTCCAGCTTTAGCATAGCAGGCCGCGCCGCCCGCCGCAAGGCATTTTGCGCAAGGTGCGCAAGCGGGCGCGCAAGGTGCGCCCGGCAGGGCGGGACCGACAAAAAATGCGCGGCAAATTTGTGTAAAATCACCGGTAAATTTGCCCGCCGCCACTGGCGCACCTCCTGCGGTTCATGGTACAATAGGGGTATCAACCAAAGGAGGCGCACCATGCAGACGCAAGCCTTAAAATTAAACTACAAGCGCACTTTTTTCGTCGGTTTGGCCTTTATGTCCATCTCCGCTTTCTGGCAGATGTACGACAACATCGTCCCGCTGATCCTGAAATACACGTTCAGCGTGGACGACACGCTGATCGGCGTGGTGATGGCCATGGACAATGTCCTGGCCCTGTTCATGCTGCCGCTGTTCGGCCGTTTGAGCGATAAGACGCGCACCCGCATCGGCCGGCGCATGCCGTACATCCTGATCGGCACGGCCGTGGCCGTGGCCTGCCTGGTGCTGCTGCCCGTGGCCGAGGCCTCCCACAGTTTGCCGCTGTTCTTCGTGGGCCTGGGGCTGGTGCTGATCGCCATGGCCACCTACCGCAGCCCCGCCGTGGCCCTGATGCCCGACGTGACGCCCAAGCCCCTGCGCAGCCAGGGCAACGCCGTGATCAACCTGATGGGCGCCGTGGGCGGCATGCTGATGCTGGTGGCCATGCAGGTGCTGCTGCCCAAGGCCGTGGCCGGCGAGAGCTACCACCCCAACTACGCGCCCATCTTCGGCACGCTGGGCGTGGTGATGGCCCTGTGCGTGGCCGTGCTGTTCTGGCGCATCCGCGAGATCCCCCTGGCCGACGAGGCCGAGCGCATCAACCAGCAGTTCGCGGAAGATGAGCCCGAACACGTGAAGAACGGCGGCCCTCTGCCGGGGCCCCAAAAGCGCAGCCTGTTCTTCATCCTGGCCAGCGTGGCGCTGTGGTTCTTCGGCTACAACGCCGTCACCTCCGGCTTCTCCCGCTATGCCACCGAGATGCTGGGCGGCAGCTTCTCCATGATTTTGATGGTGTGCACGGCGGCGGCCATTGTGTCCTACCTGCCGCTGGGCATCATCGCCAGCCGCATCGGCCGCAAAAAGACCATCCTCATCGGCAGCGCGCTGCTGGGCACGGCCTTTTTCGCCGCGGGCTTCTTCCGCAGCGTGACGGCCTTCGTGTACCTGTTCTTCATCATGGCCGGCATGGGCTGGGCCTTCATCAACGTGAACAGCTACCCCATGGTGGTGGAGCTGGCCAGCGCCGGCGACACGGGCCAATACACCGGCTACTACTACACCGTCAGCATGGCGGCCCAGGTGGCCACGCCCATCCTCTCCGGGTTCCTGATGGGGCACGTGGGCTACGGCACGCTGTTCCCCTACGCCACCATTTTCGAGTGGGCCAGCTTTGTCACCATGCTGTTCGTCAAGCACGGCGATTCGAAGCCCCAGGCCAAAAAGGGCCTGGAAGCCCTGGATGTGGACGACTGAGCCCCGCCCCAAAACCTGAAAGGCCCCCGGCGGGCTGGTATGACAAAAGCGCGCGGCGTCTTGCCCGGGGGGAGGAAAGCCCCCCCCGGGGGGTTTTTTTAACCGCCGCGGGGGGGT
>CAJMEU010000190.1 GCA_905212515.1 uncultured Oscillospiraceae bacterium
CCAGCGCTTCCTGTCCCAGCCGTTCAGCGTGGCCGAGCAGTTCACCGGCATGGAGGGCAAGTACGTGCCGCTGAAGGAGACCTTCCGCGGGTTCCAGGAGATCATCGACGGCAAACACGACGATCTGCCCGAATCGGCGTTCCTGTTCGTGGGCACCATCGACGAGGCCGTGGAGAAGGCGAAAAGCCTTGCCTGAGGCCGGGAAGGGGAGATTTGAATGACGACCTTTCCGCTGAAGATCGTGACGCCGGACGGCAGCTTTTTTGACGGCGAAGCCGAGAAGCTGATCGTGCGGGCCATCGACGGCGTCGTGGGCATCCTGGCAAAGCACATTCCCTATGTCACCGCCCTGGGCGTGGGCCCGGGCAAAGTGACCATCCAGGGCGCCGACCGCCAGGCGGCCGTCAACGGCGGCATGCTGGCCGTGACCAAGGAGGGCGTGCGCCTGGTGGCGGGCACCTTCGAGTGGGCCGAGGACATCGACCTCCAGCGCGCCCAGCGCGCCAAGGAGAAGGCCGAGGCCCGCATCAAGGCGGCCCATGACGACCGCGAGCTGCAAATGGCCAAGGCCAAGCTGACGCGCGCGCTCACCCGCCTGAACGTGGCAAAATAACGCAACACCTGCAAGCGCCCGGTACTGTGTTCAGTACCGGGCGCTTTGTCTGTCAGGCGCTTTCCCCCGCGATCTTGTCGATCAGCGCCAGCTCTTCGCCGGTGAAGGCGGGGCTTTCGGCGGCGGCCAGGTTCTCGGTGATCTGCCCGGGCCGCGAGGCGCCGATCAGCACGCTGACCACCGGCTTTGTCTGCAATACCCAGGCCAGGGCCATCTGCGCCAGCGTCTGGCCGCGGCTTTGGGCCAGCTCGTTCAGGGCGGCGATCTGCGCCCGCTTTTCCTCCGTGATCTGGGCCGGCTTCAGATAGCGGCCGTCTTTGGCCGCGCGGCTGTCGGCGGGGATGCCGCGCAGATATTTGTCCGTCAGGGTGCCCTGGGCCAGGGGACTGAAGGCGATCACGCCCTTGCCCAGGGCCTCGGCGGCCGCCAGCGTGCCCGTGCGGGCCGCCTTGCGGTCAAAGATGGAATAGCGGTTCTGGCACAGCACCAGGGGGCAGTGCAGCTCCTCCAGCAGGGCGGCGGCCCGGGCCAGCGTCTCACCGTCGTAGTTAGACAGGCCCACGTACAGCGCCTTGCCCGCCCGCACCAGGTCTGCCAGGGCCAGCATCGTCTCCTCCAGCGGGGTGTCCGGGTCCATGCGGTGGTGGTAGAAGATGTCCACATAGTCAAGGCCCATGCGCCGCAGGCTTTGGTCCAGGCTGGCCGTCAGATGCTTGCGGCTGCCCCAGTTGCCGTAGGGGCCGTCCCACATGTCGTAGCCGGCCTTGGTGCTGATCAGCAGCTCGTCCCGGTAGGGCGCCAGCTCCCGCAGGAACAGGCGGCCGAAGTTTTCCTCCGCCGCGCCGTAGGGCGGGCCGTAGTTGTTGGCCAGATCAAAGTGGGTGATGCCCGCGTCGAAGGCGGTGGTGCACAGGGCGCGCATGTCGTCATAGCTGGCGTTTTGG
This sequence comes from uncultured Oscillospiraceae bacterium, assembly GCA_905212515.1. Classification (GTDB taxonomy): domain Bacteria; phylum Bacillota; class Clostridia; order Oscillospirales; family Ruminococcaceae; genus Ruthenibacterium. The sequence goes on from CAJMEU010000190.1 coordinate 1,558, forward strand.
CCGAAATTGTGCCACAGCCCCAGCGACACGGCGGGCAGCAGCAGGCCGCTGGCGCCGCAGCGGCAATAGGGCACGCGTCCGTCATAGCGGGCGCTGTCGGCGGTATAAGGCATAAAAAAACCTCCTTTTTTATTGCGTTTATGGCGTTTTTTGCAGCTTTTTTATCACTTTTTTCACTGTTTTTACTGTGACCGAGGCAACATTTTCCTTCATTGTACCACATCCCATGGGCCGGCGCCACATAAAAATGGGGGCGGGCCGCCCAAAGGATGGGGCGGCCCGCCATGGAGAAATGGAGGTGATGGGGGGTAAGCTTATTTGGGGTGGCAGGCGCCGGCGCTGGGGCAGTGGTCGCATCCGCATCCGCAGCCGCCCTTGCCGTTCCTGCGCTTTTTTACCTCGCTGACGACGATCGCCGCGAACACGGCCAGGATCACCAGGCCGATCAAAAGGGTGGGAAGATTCATCATACTGCCTCCTTAAAATTTCAGGCGCGCACGGTATGGTCCAGACGGACGGAAGGGGCGGCGCCCTTTTTGTAATCGGCGTTATATTTGTTGGGGCGCACCATCATGTAGATGAGGAAGGCCAGCACGGCCAAAGCCGCCAGGGTGCCCACACCGAAGGACGTTTCGCCGGTGATCAGGCCGCCCAGCTGATAGGTGATGAGGGACACGGCGTAGGCGAAGCCGCACATATAGCCGATGGCGGCGGCGGTCCACTTGCCGTTGTTCATCTCGCGCTTGATGGCGCCCATGGCCGCGAAGCACGGCGCGCACAGCAGGTTGAACAGCATGAAGCTGTAAGCCGTCAGCGCGGTGTATTCGGCCGCGATGCTGCTCCAGATCTCGGCGCCGTCCTCGGCCACTTCGGCAAAGCCGTACAGCACGCCGAAGGTGGCGACCACGTTTTCTTTGGCGATCAGGCCGGTGAAGGTGGCCACGGCCGCTTTCCAGTTGCCGAAGCCCAAAGGCGCGAAGAGGAAGGCGACGGCGCGCCCGATGGAAGCCAGCAGGCTCGCGTTGTTGTCCTCCACCATGCCGAACACGCCGTCCGCGAAGCCGAAGCCCTGCAGGAACCACAGGATGATGGAAGAGGCCAGGATGACGGTGCCGGCGCGCTTGATAAAGCTCCACCCGCGCTCCCAGGTGGCATGCAGCACGTTTTTGGCCGAGGGGACGTGGTAGGCGGGCAGCTCCATGACGAAGGGCGCGGGCTCGCCGGCAAAGGGCTTCGTCTTTTTCAGCATGATGCCGCTGACCACGATGGCCGCCACGCCGATGAAGTAGGCCGAGGTGGCGACGAGGCCGCTGCCGCCGAACAGGGCCCCGGCGAACAGGCCGATGATGGGCATTTTGGCGCCGCAGGGCACGAAGCAGGTGGTCATAATGGTCATCTTGCGGTCGCGGTCGTTCTCGATGGTGCGGCTGGCCATCACGCCCGGCACGCCGCAGCCGGAGCCGATCAGCATGGGGATGAAGCTTTTGCCCGACAGGCCGAACTTGCGGAAGATGCGGTCCATGATGAAGGCGATGCGGGCCATGTAGCCCACGTCCTCCAGAATGGCAAGCAGGAAGAACAGCACCACAATCTGGGGCACAAAGCCGATGACGGCGCCCACGCCGCCCACGATGCCCTCCACGATCAGGCCGGTCAGCCAGGGGGCCACGTTCATGCCCTCCAGCCAGGCGGCCAGATTGCCGCAGATCATCTCGCCGAACAGGGTGTCGTTGGTCCAGTCGGTGAGGAACGTGCCCACGGTGCCGATGGAGACGTAATAGACCAAGGCCATCACCGCCGCGAAGATGGGCAGGGCCAGCACGCGGTTGGTGACGATGCGGTCGATCTTGTCCGAGACAGTCAGGCTGTGCCTGGCCGCCTTTTTCACCACACAGGCGTCCACCACCTTGCTGATGTAGGCGTAGCGCTGGCCCGTGATGATGCTCTCCGCGTCGTCGTCCAGCTCTTTTTCGCAGTCCTGGATATGGGCCTCCAGATGGGCGGCCAGGGCTTTGTCCAGCGCCAGCTCGGCCGCCGCCTTTTCGTCCCGTTCAAACAATTTGATGGCGTACCAGCGCAGGTCCTGGGCCGTCACCTTGTCGGCGATGGACTCCTCGATGTGGGCGAGGGCATGCTCGACGCTGCCGGTGAACACGTGGGGATGCGCGCCTGTTTTATTGCTGTGTGCGGTCTCGATGGCCTTCTCCGCCACGGCCAGGCCGCCCTCGCCCCTGAGGGCGCTGGTCTCCATCACGGCACAGCCCAGGGCCGCGCCCAATTTGGCCAGGTCGATGCGGTCGCCGTTTTTGCGCACGATGTCGATCATGTTCACGGCGATGACCACGGGCAGTCCCAGCTCCACCAGCTGGGTGGTCAGGTAAAGGTTGCGCTCGATGTTGGTGCCGTCCACGATGTTGATGATGGCGTCCGGCTTTTCCTTCACCAGATAGCCGCGGGCCACCACCTCTTCCAGGGTGTAGGGACTCAGCGAATAGATGCCCGGCAGGTCCTGGATGACCACGTCCTTGTGGCCTGTCAGGCGGCCGTCGTTTTTCTCTACCGTCACCCCGGGCGAGGTGCCCACGTATTGGTTCGACCCGGTCAAATCGTTGAACAGGGGGGTCTTGCCGCAGTTGGGGTTTCCGGCAAGCGCAATGGTGATGCTCATTTCATTCACTCCTTCTCGGTGGTCGGGGGGGTTAGTAATTACTAACCTTGTCCCAAAAAGAAACGGCGCCTCACAGCACCTCGATCATGGCGGCGTCGGCCTTGCGCACGCTCAGCTCATAACCGCGCAGGTTCAGCTCCATGGGGTCGCCCAGAGGCGCGACCTTGCGCACGTGCAACTCCACGCCTTTGGTGATGCCCATATCCATGATGCGGCGTTTCACCGGGCCTTCG
>CAJMEU010000191.1 GCA_905212515.1 uncultured Oscillospiraceae bacterium
AGGCCACCGCATGCTTGGAAAGGTCGTCGTACATGATCAGGACGTCCCTGCCCTTCTCCATAAAATATTCGCCCATAGCCCAGGCCACGTAGGGCGCGATATACTGCACCGGGGCCAGCTCGCTGGCTGAGGCCGAGACCACGATGGTGTAGTCCATTGCGCCGGCCACAGTGAGCGTTTCCACCAGCTGAGCCACCGTCGAGCGCTTCTGGCCGATGGCAACGTAGATACACACCACGTCCTTGCCCTTCTGGTTGATGATCGTGTCCGTGGCGATGACGGTCTTGCCCGTCTGGCGGTCGCCGATGATCAGCTCACGCTGGCCGCGGCCGATGGGGATCATGCTGTCGATGGCCTTGATGCCCGTCTGCAGCGGCACGCTGACGCTTTTGCGCTCAATGATGCCGGGTGCCTTGCGCTCGATAGGCCGCGTTTCGGCTGCGTCAACAGGCCCCTTGCCGTCAATGGGCTGGCCCAGCGCGTTCACCACGCGGCCGATGAGCGCTTCGCCCACCGGCACGCTGACGACGCGGCCCGTGCGCCGGACCGTATCGCCTTCCCTGATGCCCTCGTCGGAGCCCAGCAGCACGATGGCTACACTGTTCTCCTCCAGGTTCAAGGCCATGCCGTATTCGCCGTTCTCAAACTCCACCAGCTCGTTCGCCATGCACTTTTCCAGCCCGTAGGCGCGGGCGATGCCGTCGCCCACAAGAATGACGGTGCCCGTTTCGGCGCATTCGATCCTGCTGTCGTAATTTTTGATCTGGCTTTTAATGATCTTGCTGATATCCTCAGGTTTTAACTGCATAGTCTCACCAACTTTCCAACGTACAGATGTGCAGGCGTCACGCCTGCGTCAGCGCGCGCCGCAGCGCGGCCAGCCGCCCGGCGGCCGTGCCGTCCAGCTCCAGCCCCTCGTACCGCAGCTTTACGCCGCCCAGCACGGACGGGTCCACAGCGGTCTCCAGCAGGATGGTCCTGCCTGTCTTTTGAGCCAGACTGTCGCACAGGGCACGACGCTGCGCCTCATCCAGAGGCACGGCGCTCACGGCCTGCACGGGCAGAATGCCGCGCGCCTCATACAGCAGCGCCTTATACTCCTGCAGGCAGCCCGCAGCCATGCCGAGTGCGGATTTCCCGCACAGTATCTTCAAAAAATTCAGCACATAAACGTGCACGCCCGCGCCGAACGCCTCGTCCAGCATGGCCAGGCGTTCTTCCCGCGGCACCGCGGGGTTCTGCACCAGCTTCAGGTAGCCGGGCGTCTCGCGGAAAGCGTCCGCCGCAAGGGTAAGGCCCTCCAGCACCGCGTCCTCGCAGTGCTCCTCGGCGGCAAGTGCGTACAGCGCGCCGCCGTATTCCTTTTCGGCTGCCGTCATGACGCGTCACCCACACGGCTGATGAAGTCGTCGATCAGTTCCTTGTGCGTTTCGGGATCGATCTCCTTCTCCACAACGCGGCCCGCAATGTCCAGGGCAAGCTCGGAAATATCGTTTTTCAACTCTCCGGCAGCCTTGCGGCGTTCGCTCTCGATCTCGGCGTCCGCCTTGCTCTTGAGCGCGGCCGCCTCGGCGCGCGCCGCGCTCACAAGCTCCTCGCCGCGCGCATTGGCGCGTGCCGTGGCGCTTTTCACGATCTCCGCCGCCTCTTCCTTTGCGCTGGCAAGGCGTGTCTCGTATTCCTCTTTCATTGCCTGTGCGTCGCCCTCGGCCTTTTCAGCCTCGGTGTAGGACGCTTCGATCTCCTCTTTACGCTTGGCAAGGATCTGCTGCACGGGCTTGAACAGAAAATGCTTCACGCCCGCCGTCAGGATAAGCAGGTTGCAGATCTGGAAAATGAACGTCCACGGGGCGAGGGTGACGAGGTCCTGAAATTGTTTCATTCTGTCTCCTCCTTTTGGCGGCGCGGCCTGAACGCCCGCCGCCGGTGCCCGCGGCTTACAGCAGGCCCATGAAGATGCCGGGAGCCACGAAGATGAGCAGCAGGCCCGTTACGAAGCCATAAATACCGGTCGTCTCCGCAATGGCGCAGCCAAGCAGCATGGTGGATGTCACGTCGCCCTTGCACTCGGGCTGGCGGCCGATGGCCTCGCAGGCCTTGCCGACGGCGTAGCCTTCGCCGATGCCGGGGCCGATGCCCGCGATGAGGGCGAGGCCGGCGCCCACAGCGCAGCCTGCCAGGATGATTGCTTTTTCCAACATAGAGGTTTCCTCCTACATAAAAATAGTTTGGGTTATTTTCAGCGCCCTTGCACGCAGCGGGCGGCGGAAAAACAAACGGGAGCTTCGCGTCCGTCAGGAATCGTCGGCTGCGTTGGCGATATACAGCGTTGTCAGCATGCAGAAAATGAACGCCTGCATAAAGCTGGAGAACAAATCGAAATACACGCTGAGCACCGCCGGCACGCCCACCTGCAGGATGGGGATCGAGCCCAGCAGCTCGCCTGCCGCACCCGGCAGCCACGCAAACAGTGCGTGGGATGCCGTTGCCAGCGCCGCATACACCAGCGCCGTGATGACGCTGCCGGACACGATGTTGCCGAAATGACGGAACGCCATGGAAATGGGCGTCGCCAGCTCGGACAAAATGTTGAACGGCGTAAGCACGAAGATGGGCTGCGTGAAGCCCTTGAGGTAGCCGCCGACGCCGCCCGTGCGGATCTTGGTGTAGGTGATGAGCACGAACACGATCACCGCCCACGCCAGCGTGGTGGAAAGGTCGCTCGTGGGGGGGAACATCCCCACCAGGCTCAGCAGGCTGGAAAACAGCGACGATGCGAAAAGCGCCGCCACGAACGGGCCGTAATATGCGAATTTTTCACCCATATTGCCGTTCACGAAATTCTGCGCGGTCTCCACCAGGAATTCAGCCACCACCTGCCGCCTGCTCACCGCCCGCACCTTCAGGTTCCGGGTGAGGAATATGCTCAGCCCTATGATGATGAGCGTGACCAGCAGGCTGTTGACAATGGTGGCGGTGATGGGGATTCCGCCGAAGATCGGGATGGTAAAATAGATGCGCGCGCCGGTGATATCCACATTCATACCGGCTCATCGCCTCCTTCCTTATTTTTGGGCGGTTTGTACATGCCCAGGATCTGCATTGCAAGAATGGTAAGCCGCGGGAACAGCAGCGGAATCACCGTAGCCACCCACGAAAAGCACGCCAGCTTTACGCCCAGCACCACCACGGCCAGCGTGGCCAGCATGCGCAGGCTGTACGAGAGCTGCAGCACGAGCTTGCCTTTTTTTTCGTTCGGGTCCCCGGCCATTTTCTGCACCGTGAGGCCCAGCAGAAAAAAGTTCAGCACCGCAAAGCCGCCGCCCAGCAGCGTGCCCCACAGCACCGTCAGGTCCCATCTTCCCAGAAGTGCGAACACGCCGTTCATCACCGCCGAAAAGGCCAGCGTGCCCGCGGCGATGTGCAGCGTCTCGCGCTTTGTCGCTTCCTGTATCTTCATAAAAAGTCGATCACATCCAGCTCCGGCCTCCGGGCGCCGCCCGGAACGCCTTGTTTTACGGCCGTACAGCCGCTACTTTTTTCCGTTTTTGCGGCGGAACATTTTCACAAATTCCGCAAAGGTACACGCCGCGGCGCCCAAGCCCAGCACTATGGCCGCGAAATATACCCACGGCCCCAGCGAAAAGCGCCGCGCAAGCCAGCCCGCGCCCAGCAGGCACAGCACCGGCGGCGCCGCCAGCGAAAGGCCCAGCTGCGTCAGCCAGGACAGGTTCTGCAAAACGGAAAACCAGCCTTTTTTCTTCACGCGGCACGCCCCCTCTGCGGCGGGCCTGCGCCGCGCTCCAGCCTTTTGTCAAGCTTTTTGCAAATATCCTTTATGCAAACAGCACCGATATTTATTATATCTGAACACCCACGCAAATACAATCCGTAATCCCGGTGTTCCCCGACAGGCCCCGTATAAATTTTCACAAAAACTTTGTTTGATTTGTTCAGAAACCCTCGAAAAAATCCATATTGCGGAATGCATGACAAAAAATTGTCGATAAGACGCCCTCCGAAAGGTGTCTCCACGCGGGAAAACATCGGGTTTGGACGGACCGGTTGGCGCGCTGCGCATCCAAACCCGCCGAGCCGTGTCCCGGGCGGTAAGGCATATTACCGCCATCGCTGCACGAACGGACCGTTTGCTCAAAGGCTTCACGGAAGCCTTTGCCGCCTTCGGCGGCTGCAAAAAGGAAAATTGCCGCAGGCCGCCTCAAATTTCTGTTTTTTTCGCGCCGCACGCCTTGCCTTGCACATGGGTTAATGGTATCCTATATAAGATATTGGGATTTTCCGGAACAGGGCCAGTATACCATCGGGGACGCGGGGCGGGCAATAGACAAACCCATTTGTTTGTGTATAAAAACAGACAATTCCGCCTGAAAGTATATGCGCATGCTCCGGAAAAAGATACGCAGGAAGAGGGAGCTTAA
>CAJMEU010000192.1 GCA_905212515.1 uncultured Oscillospiraceae bacterium
CAATATCATGATGGCGGTTTTGATTCTGGCGGTCACCACGGTGATGATGGTGTTGGCGTTGCCCCCCGCCGCCACGGCCGTGCCGTTGAAATGGATCAGCTGCACCAGATCCATATTGCCCACCAGCAATTGCAGCAGCAGTTCGATAAAAATGGGCCAGCTCAGGCACACCAGCGCCCGGGGCGAATCGTCGATCCGCGCGATGTTCATTGGCCTTTCCCCCTCTGTTTGGAAAGCACGTTCGCATGTTCCGTTCGCATTATACTGCGCGCCAAGGTCAATTGCCAGTTGGATTATTGACGAACTACACAAGGGTTATGTTTAAAATTTGTGTATTGTGCGCAACTTTTTCACAAAGCCTTCACAGAAGCTTTCTTTTCTGGTAACAAAACCAGCAAATCCAGCAGTTATAATCTATCCTTGTCAGCGAGTGGAAAACACTTGCGGCAAAACTTGTGAAACCCAAAGGAGAAACTACTATGAAAAAGATCGCTATGATGACTGCCGCCTGCATGCTGGCCCTGGCCATGGTGGCCTGCTCGAACAACGAGGCGCCTTCCACGTCCGTGGCCGACAGCGTGGCCCCCTCCAGTTCTGTGAGCGAGCCCGCCTCCTCCACCGCGCCCGAAAGCACGCCTGCCGACAGCACGCCTGCCGAAAGCGCCCCCGCTGAGAGCGCCCCGGCCGACGTGCCCGCCGATAGCACCCCCGCCGAGGACGGCAGCGCCGCCCCCGCTGAGGACGCCTCCTCCGACGTGCCGGCCGACAGCGCTGCGGACAGCGCCGCCGCCTGAGGCACCGGCCCTCAAACAGAAAAAGCGCCCGATGGCCGATACCATCGGGCGCTTTTTATTGCTGCGCAATAAAAAACTCATCTCCAGGGCCGCGGCCGCAGGACCGGCCCGGTGGGCGGAAAACGCCCTGAGCGCGATTTTTCACGCTTCGTCAAAATATCCCCAGACGCGCCCGCCGTCCTTGCCGCGGCGCTTTTGCTCGTACAGGGCCTTGTCCGCCTCGCGGTACAGCTGTTCAAAGGGTTTGTCCTGTCCTTCGCACAGGGACGCGCCGATGCTGCAGGAGGTGACATGCTGGCCCTGGGTGACGACGGCGTGCATGCCCGCGCAGATCTTGTCAAAATATTCATACACCTGCTGCAGGCCGGGCTCTTCCTCGCAGAACACGCACAGCTCGTCGCCGCCCATGCGGCCGATGATATCCCCGGGGCCGAACAGCTCTTTCAGCAGCCGGGCGCTCTCGCGGATCACCCGGTCCCCTTCCACATGGCCGTAAGTGTCGTTGATGGTTTTGAAATCGTCCAGGTCCAGCAGCAGGAACAGGCCGCGCTTTCTGCTTTGTTTTGCCAGCCGCCGCTCGATCTTGTGCATGGCCGTGGCCTTGTTGTAGGCGCCCGTGGCCAGGTCCAGCTCGCTGCGGTGCTTGAACTCCAGCTCCATGCGCTTTTCCTGGTCGATATCCTCCATGGTGGCCACCACGCGCACTAGGCGGCCCTGTTTGTCGTATACGCCCTTGCCCTGCACGCGGAACCACACATACTCTTTGTCCGGCTGCCGGCGGCCGCGCAGTTCGAACAGCTCGCCCAGGCCGATGCCCTGGGTCAGCAGGGCCTGCAGGCGGGGCCAGTCGTCCGGGTACACGTTCTGCCGCCGAATCTGCCCGGCATCCTGATAGCTCTCATCCTGGTAATGGGTCGAACCGTCCTTCTCGTGGATGGCGCGCAGCACACGGGTGCAATTCGTGGCCTGGTCGCGGGTGATCACAATGGCGTTGGAGGCCTCGGCCAGCAGCTTCATACGCATGCGCTCCGCCTCCAGGGCGCGCTCGGCCGCCCGTTCCTGCTGGCGGGCTTCCAGTTCGCGCGCCTTCTGCGCCTGGATGTCCGTGGTGAACAGCGTGGCCGTCAGCGGCCGGCCCTGCGGGTCGCGCCGGGCCACCACCACCTGGTTACGCACCCACCGGTAAGTGCCGTCGGGCATCATGCGCTGATACTCGAACTCCTGGTAGCCCTCCTGTCCCATCCGGGCGCGCAGCGGCGCCAAGGCCAGCATCTCGCCGTACAGCGCCCGGTCGCGGGGGTGCACCAGGGTGGTCTGCGTCTTTTCGATCAGCAGGCTGTAAACGCCTGTGGCCTGGCCGCCCTGTACGGGCGAGTAAAAGGCGTCGTGCTGCAGGTAAATATAATAAATGGATTCAAAGCACTGGGTCAGGCTCATCAAGATCTCACCGGTGCGGCTGTCCTCCAGGGGCAGGTTTCTGTTTTCCCCTATCTCCATGCAGCTTTCCTCCTTCTGTTTTGTTGCCGAACCCTTTATTTTCAGTGTAACCGTCCTGCGGGATTTTCGCAAGGCTATTGAGGCAAATTTTTCCTGTTTTGTGAAACAAAAAAGCAAAGGCGCGTTTGCACAACGCGCCTTTGCCTTTTGTTTATCCACAGCGCAAGGTCAGTTTGCCATCTTCAGCGTCCACCGTCAGGGTGGCGCCGGGCACCGGGTCCTTTTCAATGATGGCCCGGGCCGCCAGGGTCTCCACATGGCTTTGGATATACCGTTTCAGCGGACGGGCGCCGTACACAGGGTCGTACCCGCCGTCGACGATGGCCGCCTTGGCCGCCGGCGTCACCTCCAGCTTCAGCTGTTTGTCCGCCAGCCGGCCGCGCAGCCGCGCCAGCAGCAGGTCCACCACGCCGCCGATCTCTTCTTTTGTCAGGGGCTGGTAGTACACGATCTCGTCCAGGCGGTTGAGGAATTCGGGCCGGAAGCTCTGTTTCAGCAGGGCGTCCACCTGGGCGCGGGCCTCCTCGGTGACCTGCCCGTCCCGGATGCCCTCCAGGATGAAGGGCGAGCCCAGGTTGGAGGTGAGGATGATGATGGTGTTCTTGAAGTCCACCGTGCGGCCCTGGCTGTCGGTGATGCGGCCGTCGTCCAGCACCTGCAGCAGCACGTTGAACACGTCCGGATGCGCTTTTTCCACCTCGTCGAACAGCACCACGCTGTAGGGCTTGCGGCGCACGGCCTCGGTCAGCTGGCCGCCCTCGTCATAGCCCACGTATCCCGGAGGCGCGCCGATCAGGCGGGATACCGAGTATTTCTCCATATACTCGCTCATATCGATGCGCACCATGTTGCGCTCGTCGTCGAACAGACATTCGGCCAGGGCTTTGGCCAGCTCGGTCTTGCCCACGCCCGTGGGGCCCAGGAAGAGGAAACTGCCGATGGGGCGGTTCTCGTCCGAGATGCCCGCGCGGCTGCGCAGGATGGCCTCGCTGACCTTCTGTACCGCCTCGTCCTGGCCGATCACGCGCCTGTGCAGCACGTCGGGCAAATGCAGCAGTTTTTCCCGCTCGCCCTCCATCAGCTTGGCCACGGGGATGCCCGTCCAGCGGGCGATGATCTTGGCGATCTCCTCCTCGGTGACGCGGTCGTGCAAAAGGCTCGCGTCGCTGCCGGCCTGTTCGGCCTTGGCCTCCTCCTGCTCCAGCTCCTTGTGCAGGGCGGGCAGGCGGCCGTATTTCAGCTCGGCGGCCTTGTTCAGGTCGTACTCGCGCTCGGCCTTGGCGATCTCGCCGTTCACCGCTTCGATCTCCTCGCGCAGCTTCTGCACCTTGCCGATGGCCGATTTCTCGTTTTCCCACTTGGCGCTCATCTCGCTGAACCGGTCGCGCATGGCGGCCAGCTCCTTCTGGATGGCGGCCAGCCGCTCTTTCGAGAGATTGTCGGTCTCTTTTTTCAGCGCCGCCTCTTCGATCTCATGCTGCATGATCTTGCGGCGCAGATCGTCCAGTTCCGCCGGGGCGGAATCCAGCTCGGTGCGGATCATGGCGCAGGCCTCGTCCACCAGGTCGATGGCCTTGTCGGGCAGGAAGCGGTCGGTGATATAGCGGTTCGACAGCACGGCAGCCGCGATGAGCGCGCCGTCGTTGATCTTCACGCCGTGGAACACCTCGTACCGCTCCTTGAGGCCGCGCAGGATGGAGATGGTGTCCTCCACCGAGGGTTCGTCCACCTGCACGGGCTGGAAGCGGCGCTCCAGCGCGGCGTCCTTCTCGATGTACTGGCGGTACTCGTTCAGCGTGGTGGCGCCGATGCAGTGCAGCTCGCCCCGGGCCAGCATGGGTTTCAGCAGGTTGCCCGCGTCCATGGCGCCGTCGGTTTTGCCCGCGCCCACGATGGTGTGCAGCTCGTCGATGAAGAGGATGATCTCGCCCTCGCTCTTCTTCACTTCCTGCAATACGCTTTTCAAGCGCTCTTCAAATTCGCCGCGGTATTTGGCGCCTGCCACCAGCGCGCCCATGTCGAGGCTGAACACCTTACGGTTTTTCAGGTTTTCGGGCACGTCGCCGCGCACGATGCGCTGCGCCAAGCCCTCG
>CAJMEU010000193.1 GCA_905212515.1 uncultured Oscillospiraceae bacterium
TCCGCCTTCAGCAGAATGTCGCCGGGCAGCCACATGTTCATGTCCAGATACTGCTTTTTCGTCACCTCGTCCGCATCCTGCACCCGGGCGTAATACCCCGCCGCCAGCTCGTGGGGCGTTTTGCCGCCCCGGTAGGCGGGCTGTAAAATGGCCTCGGCCTCGGCCTCGGGGAACACCAGCGCCTGGCCCAGGAACCAATCCTCCGGCCGCTCGGCACATTTGATCAGGAAATTCCGGCCCTTGAAGGGGGGCATCTTTTTGGCCGCGTCGGCCAGCGCTCGGCGCATTTTCAGCGGCACCCGCCTTTTGAACTTCTCCATGGCGGGCGTGTCGGCGTACCACTCGTACCCGGCGAAAATTTCATCCGCGCCCTCGCCGGAAAGCACCACCGTCACCTGCTCCCGCGCCAGCTTGGCCAGGAAATACAGCGGCACGCTGGAGGGGTTCGACTGAGGCTCGTCCATGTGGTACTGGATGTCGGGGAAAGCGGCGAAGCACTCCTCGGGGCCGATCAGCTTGCGGTAATTGGTCACGCCCAATTTTTCCGACAGCTCGGCCGCGTAGTTTGTCTCGTTGAACTTGTTGTAGTCAAAGCCCACGCTGAAGGTGCTGTCCGGCATCAGGCAGGCGGTGATATAGCTGGAGTCCACGCCGCCGGAGAGGAAGGCCCCCACTTTTACGTCCGCGATGCGGTGGGCGGCCACGGACTCGTGCACCGTGGCGTCCAGCTTCTCGGTGCAGGCCTCGAAGTCCGTCTCCTTGGGGGAAAATTTGCAGTCCCAGTAGCGCTTGGTGTGCATGCGGCCGTTTTCATACACAAAGTAATGGGCCGCGGGCAGCTTGTACACGCCTTTGAAGAAAGTCTCCTCAGTGGCCGAATACTGCAGCGTCAGATAGGGCCGCAGCGCGTCCTCGTTCACGGCTTTCACGAATTTCGGATGATCCAGGAAGCTTTTGATCTCGCTGCCGAACAGCATGCCGCTGCCGTCCGGGATGGGATAATAGTAAAACGGCTTGATGCCGAACACATCCCGCGCGCCCAGCAGGCGTTTTTTCTCCTTGTCCCAGATGACGAAGCCGTACATGCCCCGCAGCCGGTAGACAAGGTCCTCGCCCCACTCCTCGTAGCCGTGCACCAGCACCTCGGTGTCGGCGCCGCAGTGGAAGGTGTGGCCCTTGGCCTCCAGCTCCCTGCGCAGCTCTAAAAAATTGTAAATTTCGCCGTTGAACGTCACCACCACGCGGCCGTCCTCGCTTTTCATGGGCTGGGCGCCCGCCTCGGACAGGTCCAGGATGGACAGCCGGCGGAAGCCCAGGGCCACGTCGTCGTCCACGTACTGGCCGCCCATATCCGGGCCGCGGTGCACGATGCGGTCCATCATCCGGCTCAGCACCGTCTGGCGGGAATCTACTTTTCCGGTGAACCCAACAAATCCGCACATAGGCGTTTACTCCTCCTCAAAACCGATGGGCGTGCGCCCAAAGGCCAAAATGGCGTTCTTGGCCAATACTTCCATCGAATCGATGTAAAAAGCGTCCAGCTTTTCATCCCGCTTGACGATGGACAGCTCGGTGCAGCCCAGGATCATGCGGGTGCACCCCTGGGCTTGCAGGCTGTCCACCACGGCGGCGAACTTGTCCATATCCGCCGGGCGGCTGCCCTTGATGTCGCCGTAAATGACATCCATCACCAGTTTCTGGTGCGCCTCGTCGGGCACGGCGTAGGCCAGGCCGTGCTTTTCACACAAACGGGCGTAGGTGCCCGTGTGGATGGTGCCCGTGGTGGCCAGCACGCCCACCTTCCGGCAGCCCCGGCGCCGGGCTTCCAGCACCGTCTCCTCCACCATGTTCAGAATGGGCACGGTGATGGTCTCGTTCAGCATATCGTAAAAATAATGGGCCGTGTTGCAGGGGATGGCCAGCACGTCGGCGCCGAAGGTCACCAGGCGGGCCGCGTCGGCGGCCATGATGTCGAAAGGATTCTGGGTGCTCTCGCCCATGATATAGGCCGAGCGGTCCGGCGTGGAGGCGCGGGAGTTGATGATGACGTCGATGTGGTCCTGGTCGCAGCCGGCCTTGGTGTGGCGCGTCAGCAGATCGTAAAAATACACGGTGGCTATGGGGCCCAGGCCGCCCAGGATCCCCAGCACCTGCGGGGTCTTCTCCATCGTTCCACGTCCTTTCCCTTTGGGCCCGCCCGGCGCTCAGTCCGGGTACAGGCGGTATTTTTTATAGTACCGCTGCATATGCACCGCATAGTAAGCGGCGCGCAGCGGATGACGCCATAAGTCGTGCTTGTAGCCGAAAGTGGTCGTTTCGCGGCCGGCGGCGGCCAGCGCCTGGGCCTTTTCCACAAAGGCCGGGTCCTTCACGTATTTGTACACCACGGCCCTGGGCACGCTGTGCCAGAAGGCCTCGTCCCGCACCAGTACGCAGGGCCCCAGGTCCTTGTTCAGCACCCGGTCCTCCACCACATAGCGGGCGATGTTGTACCCGGCGCCCGTCACGTAGTAATTGCTGCGGCCCTGGCGCAGGTTGATCTCAAACACGCGGTAGCTGCCGTCGCGGCTGTCGTATTTGATATCGAAATTGGCAAAGCCCGTATAACCGATGTCCTCCAGGAACGCTTTCAGTTTGGTCATCAAAGGCTCGTTGTATTCGGTGATGATGGCCGCATGGTTGCCCCGCGCCTTGGGCGTGTGCTCCTCCAGGCCCACGTGGCCCAGGCACATCAGTTTCACCTGGCCCTGCCGGTCCGCGTAGGCCGTCAGCACGTGCATGAAGCTGTCCGCCCCGGGGATCATGTCCTGCAGCACCACCACGTCCGGGTAGCCGGCGGCGTAGATCTCGTCCAAAATGGCCGACGCCTCGGCCGGGTCCTGGGCCGTATACACCTTTTTCATGCCCTGAAAGGGGTGCTTCCAGTACAAAATGCTGGAAGAGGGCTTTACGATGATGGGATAGGCAAAGCCCAAGGTTTCCTCTGCAAGCGCCTGGGGCCCCAGAGGGCCGCGGGCGAGGAACGTTCTGGGATAGGGGATATCATATTGGTCGCACAGCGCGTAAAAATCAGCTTTGTTCACCAGCTTGTCCCGCAAGGCCGGGCTGATGTAGGGCGCCACGCAGTTTTGGGGCAGCTTGTCCCGCAGGTCCATCAGCAGGCTGGCGTAATCATCCGTGCAGCCCAGCACCACACAGGTCTTGTCCGCGTGGGCGGCGGCGTAGTCCGCTATGGTCTTGTACAGCACGTCCGGATCGTCCACATTTTCAATATAGGTGCAGCGCACGATGCCGGACCATTTGGTGTCCCCCATGGGCCAGCGGCCGAAGGCCTGGCTGGTGACGCCGTAGGCCTCGTGGAAGGCGCGCGCCACAGAGTAGCAGTTCATGTCCGCGCCGATCAGCACGGGCTGCAAAGCAAGAGTTGCCATGGGCAAAGGCTCCTTTAAAACATTGTTGATAGATACTACTTTATTATAAGCGAAAAGAGGGGGTTGTCAATCGCCGGCGGCCGGGCTTACCCCCGCCCCGCGGCGGCGCGCAGGGCCGCCAGGGTCTGTTCCGTCAGCTGTTCGGTGGGGCCGTAGGCGCCCAGGGCCGCGCGGGCGCGGCCGTCCGGGCCGGTCAGGGCCACGGCCACACCGTGCAGGCCGGGCTCGTACTCCTCATGCTCCAGCGCATAGCCCAGGGTGCGCACCCGCTCCAGCCGGGCGGCCAGGCCTTCCAGGCTGGTGATGGTGCTGGGTGTATAGGGCACGGCGCCGGCGCCCCACAGCTGCTCCACTTCGCCCCAGGGCAGCGTGGCCAGGATGGCCAGCCCCGTGCAGGTGCAGTACAGCGGCCGCCGCTGGCCCAGAAAACCCGACGGCGCCCCCGGGCCGCCGCAGCGCAGCACCGTCACCGCCGCATTGCCGTCGGGCACGGCGGCCAGCACCGTCAGGCCCGTGCGCTGGGCCAGGGCCCGGGCCCGGGGCGTCAGGCGGGCCACGGGTTCCAGGTTGTGCACCTGGGCGCACACCAGGCTGAACAGCCGCATGGTCAGCTGGTAACGGGTGCTGCCCGGCGCCTGGCGCACATAACCGGCCGCGGCCAGGCTGCGCAGCAGGCGGTGGGCCGTGCTTTTGGGCAGGCCGCACTCGGCGCTCAACACCTGCAGGGACGCGCCGTCCGGGTGGGCGCTCAGCACCTCCAGCAGGCGCATCAGGCGCGCGGCGCTTTGCACCCCTGCTTTCTCTTGCTCGTCCACGGCCCCACCCCCGTTCCGCCCCGCGGGATATCACTGCCCCCATTGTACCCCCAAACCAGACCCGGGAGAACGTGGCCGGCCAACCCCAAAAAAGCCTTTCGCCCCCCCCCCCGCAAATGTATCAAAAAAAAC
>CAJMEU010000194.1 GCA_905212515.1 uncultured Oscillospiraceae bacterium
CCTCGCGGCCTTTGCGCACGAGCTGGTTAAAAGTAGGCATGATTTTCCTCCTTTCCTCAAAATTAACTGTTTGCACCACCAGATATTGGGGCAAAAATCGCCGCGATATCCAGATAAAATGGGCACAAAACACCCTTGGCGCAACATTTATAGTTTACACTGAAAATTTCCGGTTGTCAACAAAAATCTTCGGGGATTTTCAGCATTTCGCTGATTTTGCCGGTATTTTTCCCGGCATAAAAACGGCGTCCGTGACAGCACCACGGACGCCGCGATTCAAACCGCACGCCTTATCTGCACCGCTGCAGATAATCCCGGGCTTCCTGCTCGGTGGCAAAGGACACCGGCTCTCCGGTGATATACTCCACCGCCGCCGCCCACTGCGCCGGGCTGTACATCCGCCAGGGCAGCGCCTTGGCCGCGGACAGCGCCCGCCTGCGCCAAATCGGCTGGCGCAAATCCGATAGGTACTCGCAGCCAACGCTGCCGTACAGCGCCTCCAGCAGATCTTTTTTCCCTGTCACTTCCAGCGCCATGCTTTTACCTCTTTTCCCCATCTTATTCCTAAAATATATCAATTCGACATATTTGTCAATATGCCTGGAGGACATAATTTGAGTGGGTGATAAAAATGGAGCAAAACCTGGAACCAAACCGCCTGAAATCCCTCAGGCTGGAGCGCGGATACACACAAATCAAAATGCAGATGCTGACAGGGATCGAACAGAGCAACTACTCAAAACTGGAAACAGGCACACGCTACTACTCCTTCGAGCAGTGCCGCCTGATCGCACTGGCGCTGGGCACCAGCATGGATTATCTGGCCGGCCTGACGGATGTGAAAGAACCCTACCCGCGCAAAAAAGAAGAAGCCTGAGCCCGGCAGGGGAACGTTCGTCCCCGTCGGGCTCTTTTGCGGCGCCCGTCAGCCCACAGAGGCGCGCAGGGCAAGGAGATGGTCCACCGCGTCGGCAAAGCCCGCGCCGCTCTCGCGGGCGGTGACATAGGCCGGCAGGTGGGTCAGGTCTTTGGCAAAAGGCTTGATGTTGGCCACCGCGCAGGACAAAGGGAAATAGGCGAACATGGGCTCGTCGTTGGGGGAATCGCCGAAAAAGAGCACGCTGTCCCGGGGTTCCTTCTCCCCCGCCTGTTCGGTCAGATACAGGCGAGCCATGCTCACCTTGTCATAATCGCCGTACCAGGCGTTCACGTGGATGGAACTGATTTTTGCCTGAGCGCCCAGGCCCCGGCAGATGTCCCGGATCTTCCGGGCCGCGTCCAGGCCCAGATAGGGCGGGTCTTCGTTGAAATCAATGGCCACGTCATAGATACGGGCAAACTGATCCCCCGCCACACGGCTGCCGGGCACGCCGGCCAGACAAGCTTCCCGCACCCTGGCCAGGCGGCCCTGAATGTCGCCGCCGGCCACGGAGGGGTGGGTGAAGGTGCGGCGATGCCCGCCGTGCAGGTCGTACACAAAGGCGCCGTTCTCCCCCACCACCGCGTACACCGGCCATTCGCGCACGATCATATCGCACCAGCCGGCGGGCCGGCCCGTGACGGGGATGACCCGCACGCCGGCATCGCGCAGGGCCCACAGGGCGGCATAGGCCCGGGCCGTCAGTTTGCCGCCGGTGGTGATGGTGTCGTCGATATCGCACAGCACATACTTCACCCGCCGCGCCTGGGCAGCGTCAAATTGGGAAAAATTCTTCATGGTTTCCTCCAAAAACAGCCCGGGGCAGTGCCCCGGGCTGTTTGTTTTATAAAGATCACTCGGCCATGACATCCATCATAAAACGCTCCGGATGTTCGGCGCGGTCACGCGCTTCCAGCGCAGATTCCACCTCGGGCAGGCCCGTGCCGGCGGGAATGAGCTTGCCGATGATGACGTTCTCCTTCAGGCCCATCAGCGGGTCCGCCTTGCCTTTGATGGCGGCGTCGGTCAGCACGCGGGTGGTCTCCTGGAAGGAGGCGGCGGACAGGAACGAATCCGTGGCCAGGGAGGCCTTGGTGATGCCCAGCAGCACGCTGCTGCCCGTGGCATGCTTCAGGTCCTCTTCACCGGCGGCGATGCGCGCATCCACCGCTTCGTTGGCCGCGCGGAATTCGGACTTATCCACCGTAGCGCCGCCGATCAGCCTGGTGCTGCCCGCGTCTTCCACGCGCACCTTGCGCATCATCTGCAGCACGATGACCTCGATGTGCTTGTCGCAGATATCCACGCCCTGCAGGCGGTAAACTTTCTGCACTTCGCTGATGAGGTAGTTCTGCACGGCGATGGGGCCCTTGACGGCCAGGATGTCCTGGGGATAGGCGAAGCCCTCGGTCAGCAAGTCGCCCTTTTCCAGCTGGTCGCCGTCGGCGATGCGAATGCGCTGGCCGAAGGGGATCAGGTAGCTCTTCTCGCAGGGGGCGCCATTCTCGTCCACGCCCTGCACCACCACGTGGCGGTTTTTCTTGGCGTCGTCGATGTGGGCCGTGCCCTCGATCTCGGTCATGATGGCCAGGTTCTTCGGACGGCGCGCTTCGAACAGCTCCTCAACGCGGGGCAGGCCCTGGGTGATATCCTCGGCGGAAGCGATGCCGCCGGTGTGGAAGGTACGCATGGTCAGCTGGGTGCCCGGCTCGCCGATGGACTGGGCGGCGATGATGCCCACGGCCTCGCCCAGTTCGACCAGGTCGCCGTTGGCCAGGTTGGAGCCGTAGCACTTGCAGCACACGCCATGTTTGGCCTGGCAGCACAGCACGCTGCGGATCTCCACTTTTTCGACGCCGGCGTCCACGATCTTCTTGGCGTCGTCCACGTCCATCATCTTGTCCTTGCTCACCAGCACTTCGCCGGTAGCCGGATCCGTCAGGTCGTTTACCAGGAAGCGGCCCTGCAGGCGCTCTTCCAGCTTTTCGATCATCTCGTTGCCCTCGCGGATGTCGGAGATGATGATACCCTGGGTGGCGCCGCAGTCCTCCTCGCGGATGATGACGTCCTGCGAGACGTCCACCAGGCGGCGGGTCAGATAGCCGGAGTCAGCCGTGCGCAGGGCCGTGTCGGCCAGGCCTTTACGGGCGCCCTTGCCGGCGATGAAGTATTCCAGAATGTTCAGGCCCTCGCGGTAATTGGCGCGGATGGGGATCTCGATGGTCTTACCGGAGGTGTTGGCGATCAGGCCGCGCATGCCAGCCAATTGACGGATCTGCGCCATGGAGCCGCGGGCGCCGGAATCGGCCATCATATAGATGGGGTTGCGGTCGGGCAGGTTCTTGCTCAGCGCGTCGGACACATCGTCGGTGGTCTTGCTCCACACTTTGATCACCTGGGCGTAGCGCTCCTCGTTGGAGATCAAGCCCTTGTTGTACTGCTTGGTGATCTTGAGGATCTGATCCTCGGCGTTTTGCAGGAGCTCGGCCTTCTGGGGCGGGATCACCGCGTCGGACACGGCCACGGTGATGGCGCTCTTGGTGGAGTATTTGTAGCCCTGGGCCTTCACGCGGTCCAGCATCTCGGCCGTCACCTTCGGGCCGTGCACCTGGATGCAGCGGTCGATGATCTGGCCCAGTTTCTTTTTGTTCACCAGGAAATCCACTTCGTACAGGAACAGGTTTTCCTTTGTCGAACGGTCCACATACCCCAGGTCCTGCGGGATGGGCTGGTTGAAGATGATGCGGCCCACGGTGGTGTCCACCAGGCGGCTCTGCTCTTCTCCGTCGATCTCCAGCGTGCGGCGCACTTTCACCTTGGCCTGCAGGGTGACGGCGCCCTCCTGGTAAGCCATCACCGCCTCGGCCTCGTCGCGGAACACCTTGCCCTCGCCCTTGTCGCCGTCGTTGACCATGGTCAGGTAATAACTGCCCAGCACCATGTCCTGGGTGGGCACGGAGACGGGCTTGCCGTCCGCGGGCTTGAGCAGGTTGCCGGAGGCCAGCATCAGCATGCGGGCCTCGCGCTGGGCCTCCACGGAAAGGGGCACGTGCACAGCCATCTGGTCGCCGTCAAAGTCGGCGTTGAAAGCGGTGCAGACCAGCGGGTGCAGCTTGATGGCGCGGCCCTCCACCAGCACGGGCTCGAAGGCCTGGATGCCCAGGCGGTGCAGCGTGGGCGCGCGGTTCAGCAGCACGGGATGGCCCTTGATGACGGCTTCCAGCGAGTCCCACACCTCGGTGCGGGTGCGCTCCACCATCTTGCGGGCCGATTTGATGTTGTTGGCAATGCCCTTTTCCACAAGGTCCTTCATCACAAAGGGCTTGAACAGCTCCAGCGCCATCTCCTTGGGCAGGCCGCACTGGTACATCTTCAGCT
>CAJMEU010000195.1 GCA_905212515.1 uncultured Oscillospiraceae bacterium
ACATTTGGGGAAGTTGGTTTGGCATTGTGGTGATCGCGGTTGTGCTGCTTGTGCGGCCGGCGAACCAGTGCAAGATGCACATGACCCCCGAAGAGGTGCAGGCCAATTGGGCCCGCGCCAGGGTCACGCTGGTGCCGCTTACGGCGCTGTTGACGGCGGGCCTGTTCTGGGCCCCCAGCGCCCACTGGGCGTTCAGCGGGCTGATCAGTGTAACGATGGCCGCTTTCATGCTGGCCTTCGCAAAATGCATCGGGCAGGAGGTGAAAGAGAATGGAAGACAAAAAGACCCAGAGCCTGATGGCCAAGGCGGTTAAGAACATGGTCTACGGCGAAGTGTATGGTTGGCCTCCCGATTGTTATGGCCCTGTTTTTCAGGCTCAGCGGCCGGCAGTGAAGCCGGAGCTGGACGAAGAAGAGCAGTAAGGCGATCCACTGCCTTGTTGTGCTCGCGCAATATGCGGGGAAGCACGGCGGTTCGGAGCGTGTGAAAACCCGGTTGACAACCGGGTCTTTCTTTTTTTATTACCCCGCGGCGCCGGCCTGCCGGTGCCGGCCGAACAACAAGGGGTACGTTGCGGTGTTTAGAGAGGAGGTAGGATTATGCTCCAATTTCGCTTTACTTCTGTTGAAGAAAACCTTACCCAACCCGATATTGGCCCTTACCGGTCGCATGGGATCTGTGCGGAACAGAAAACGCCCGCCGGTTGGGAAAAGGTGCTGTTTATCTCGGATGTATCTTGTAACGGCGCCTTGGTCACCAGGCTGGCAGCCCTCTGTACAGAACTTCAATTGGAACCGTGCCATTTGATGAACGTAGTTCTTGACGCCATCTCCTGAACAAGTGTTTGACGGCCCGCCGGCCCGCCCGGTGGACCTTTTTTTCTGCCTTGAAAAAAGGCCGTGCTTTGGGCGCGTCAATGCACCTAAAGCACAGCCTTTGTTTTTTAGAAGGAAAGCATTCAGGACGACGCGGCGCCGGGCCCGCACAGCAGGTCGGCCTTTTGCCGCCAGGAGCCTTTGCGGAACAACACGGCGGTGATCAGCGCGCCCAGCACCCAAGAGGACAGCAGAGAGATCCAGATGCAGGCGTAATGGCCGCCCGGATGCTGGGGGCTGCGGGTGAGGTACGCCAGGCCGTAGGCCAGCGGCACGCGCACGGCCACGGTGGTGATCAGCGAGATCCACATGGGCGTCATGGTGTCGCCGGCGCCGCGCATCACGCCGGACAGGCTTTGGGTGACGGCCATGGCCAGGTACCCCACGGCCAGCACGCGCATCATGTTGGCGCTGAGCTCCACCAGGGCCGTGGTCTGGGTGAAGATGCGCATCAGGTTCGGCCCGAACAGCAGGATCAGCACGGTGATGACGGCCGAGAAGCTCACGGCCATCAGCGTGCCCTGCCGGGTGCCCTGGTGCACGCGGTCCAGCTTGCCGGCGCCCACGTTCTGGCCGGTAAAAGTCGTCATGGCCGTGCCGAAGGAGAAGTTGGGCATCATGGCAAAGCCGTCCACGCGCATGATGATGACATTGGCCGCGATGACCATCTCGCCGAAGCTGTTGGTCAGCGACTGCACCACGATCATGGCCATGGAAAAAATGGCCTGGGTGACGCCTGAGGGCAGGCCCAGGCGCACGATGTTGCCGGCGAACTGCCGTTTCGGCAGCAGGTGGTGGGGCTTCAGCTCAAACACGTCCCGCATGCGCAGCAGCTTCCACACGCACAGCAGCGCCGACACGCCCTGCGCGATGGCCGTGGCCAGGGCCACGCCGGCCACGCCCATGTTGAAACCGGCCACGAACCAGATGTCCAGCCCGATGTTCAGCACCGTGGCCACCAACAGGTACAGCAGGGCGGACATCGAATCCCCCAGGCCGCGCAGCACGCCGCACAGGATGTTGTAAAACGCCACGCCGGCCACGCCCAGGATCAGGATGTTCAGGTAGGAGGCGCACCAGTCGATGATGGTGGCGGGCGTGTGCAGCAGCTCCAGCAAAGGCCGGGTGATGAACGGCCCCGCCGCCATGATGATCAGCGAGGCAAGGCCCGTCAGGGTGATGCAGTTGCCCACGGCGCGGGAGAGCTTCTCCCGGTCCTTGGCGCCGAAATACTGGCTGACCATGACGGTGGCGCCGGTGGAGATGCCGATGAACAGCACCAGCAGCAGGTTGAGGATGGGCGAAGCGCTGCCCACGGCGGACAGGGCATTGTCGCCCACATAGCGGCCCACCACGATGGTGTCCACCGTATTGTAGAGCTGCTGGGCGATGTTGCCCACCAGCATGGGCACCGTGAACACGGCGATCTTCTCCCAGGGGGCGCCCGTCGTCATGTCTGAGGGCGCGAACAATTGCTTCAACGTCATGATTCCCTCCGAATTGTATTGTATCCTTCTTATTATAGCGGATATGCGGCCAAAAGGGAACAGCCTGGCGGTAAATTGCCGTCTTTGTGGAAAGCAGAGATTTCTTGTTTTTATTTGGCGATTTGAAAAGAACAAAAATATTGGTTGCTTTTATTTGTGAGTATGGTATAATAGACCTAGACTTGATTTTCCAAAATTTACAATATCAAGCAAAAATGTTAATAGTAAACCTGTCGAAAGGCAGGGACACAAAGCTTTAGGGTCTAAGGTCGCTAAGACTATGACAGCCAGTTGCCATTTTTTACGTACCTCCAAGGGGCTGTTATACCCTTTTGAAGGAAGATGATACTGCCTGCTGTTGCAGGCAGTTTTTTTGTTGTGCTTAAATAAAGCCGTAAAAAACTGGTGCAGCGACCAAGGGATCAAGCGGAACGCTATGCCCACCCATCCCTCACGGGCCAGCCGCACGGGGAAAACCAGCGTCCTATCAGAAAGGAAGGACGCCGCCCGGCAGCGCGCAGGGGATTTTATATCTAGCCCGGCAAGGATGTTTTTAGAAAGGAGGTTGCTGCCAATGACCCATTATATCGCTGTGGAAGAACAGCTTTTTTCGCCGATTTTAGGATACTATCGCTCTTGGGGCATCGCCGCCGTGCAAACGCTGCAACAGCGCCAGGTACGACAGGCGTTTGTCTCGGACGTATCCCTCGACGGCGCGTTTACGGCCGAACTGGCGCACCGATTCACGCAAGAACAGCTGGAACCTGTTCACCTGAAAGACGTTGTGCTGGACTTGATTTGAGCCCTGCCGCACGTCCCGGGGAAGAAAGAGGAGAAAAACAGAAGGGGTGCTTTCACATTACGAAAAAATATGTTATAATGGTATAATCTGAAAAAGGGGAGGCGGCAGCCTTGCAGAATCAAAGACGCAAAGGCGGTTTCACCTTGATCGAACTGATCGTAGTGCTGGTGATCATGGCCGTGCTGGCCGCCGCGGCCTTGCCCGCGATGATGAAATACATCGGCCAGGCAAAAGAGACGACAGCCCTGAACGAGGCCGGCGTGGTGGTGCGCGCGGCCAAGGCGGAGACTGTTGCCCTGGCGGCGGCCGGTTCCATACAGGAATGGAAAAGCGCAGACAAGAAAGCGGAGGTGGTTTCCTCCGTGGGCCTGGAGGGCGAGATCAAGCAGGTGGAAATTTCCGCCGCGGGCATCCTGACCGGGCTGTATTATGAGGCGTCCAACGGCGTGATCGTCAGCTATCAGGCCCAGCGCAGCCCCACCTTGCAGGTGGAAAAGGAGGTCCCCTCCGGCGGGGACGTCATCGGCGGCAATAGCGGCCCGGTTCAGACGGTGGAGGAATGGTACGACAGGACCAAAGAAGTTCTGGCGGACACGGCCGCCACCATGGGCAACACCATCCCGCGGGAAAAGGTGATACAGGACGCCTATAAGGCGAACGGCGGTACCCTTTTGCAGACAAAAGCCGACCTGGCGGAAGGTACCGACTGGTATCAGGGCCTGACAGACAACAAGAAAAAAACCGAAGTACCTTTGTACTGGCGGCCCTATGTGGTGGGAACCGCCCAGGAATGCAAAGACGGCAAAGGCGAGATCATGCTGTACGCGACCACCGGAAACGGCGACGGGACGGGCAACTGGGGGGCTGTGCTGATCTATTGGCAGGGGACCTATTACCAGTGTACCAACACAAGCGCCTACGGAGCCAGAGGAAGCGTGGCCATTTGGCCGAATAACGTCAGCGTGAGCCAGATCACGGATAAGATTTTGGCAAACGGTTTTGTGGTATATCAAACGGGCGCCGCCCCTACATAACACGGCAAAAAACGCCCCGGAGCCCGTCAGTGAAAAGCGGAGGTTGCTATTTACT
>CAJMEU010000196.1 GCA_905212515.1 uncultured Oscillospiraceae bacterium
TTGGCCTTCTCTTCTCTTCTTAAGGTCCGCCGCTCTCCCCCTCGCGGGACAGCTTGTTTATATTATCACACATTTTTCGCTGTGTCAACACTTTCTTTCAAAATATTTGCCACTTTTTTTACTTGCAAAAACGCGCGGCAAAAATGCCGCGCGTTTGTCTATTCCTCCAGCAGCATCTGGCGCATGCGGGCCAGCAGCTTGCGCTCCCTGCGGGAGATCTGCACCTGAGTGGTGTTTAATACTTTGGCTGTTTCGCTCTGGGTCTTGTTTTTGTAAAAGCGCAGATAGATGAGCATCCGCTCGTCCGGCTCCAGCCCGGCCAATACTGTGCGCAGGCTGAGCAGATCGGACAGGCGCTCTTCGCAGCTTTCCTCGGGGATGTCAAACTCCTTGTCCCCGTTCTCGTCCGACACGGGCGTCAGCGACAGGGCGGGCATGGAAGCCGAGATGGCCTCGGCCACCTGGTCGGGTCGCACATCCAACTGCTGCGCACGCTGGCTGACGGTGGGCTCGGCTCCGTTCTCCTTCCTCCCGCGCTCGCGGGCGGCCATCACCTTCATGCCCAGCTCTTTCAGGCCGCGGCTCACCTTCACGGTGCCGCCGTCGCGGAACAGCTTTTTGATCTCGCCCAGGATGACGGGCACCGCGTAAGTGGAAAAGCACAGGCCCCGGCTCTCGTCGAAACCGTCGTAGGCTTTCACCAGGCCCATACAGCCCGCAGCGTACAGATCATCGTATTCGATACCCCTGCCTTTGAACCGCCCCGCGCAGGCGTGTACAAGGCCCAGATTGTTTTCAATGAATTCGGCCCTGGGGCCCAATGCCACTGGCATAGCGCACTCTCTCCTTTACCTTATATGTAAAGGAATGCATCAGCGGCCGCCCAGGCGTTTCGTCATGGTGACGCGGGTGCCCTTGCCCGGCACGGAGCGGACCTTCACCGTGTCCATGAAACTTTCCATCACCGCGAATCCCAGGCCGGCCCGTTCGGGGCCGCCGGTGGTGAACAGAGGCTGCATGGCCTGTGTCACATCTGGGATGCCCACGCCCTTATCGGCCACCACCACCCGCAGCACGTTGTCCTCCAGCAGGGAGGCCGTCACCGTGACGGGGCCCAGGGTATCCGGGTAACCGTGGACGATGCAGTTGGTCACCGCCTCGGACACGGCGGTTTTGATATCAGCGACTTCATCCAGGGTGGGGTCGGCCTGGGAGGCCAGCGCTGCCAAAGCACTGCGCGCGAACCCCTCGTTGATGCTTTTGCTGGGAAAGGTGAACTTTACCGTATTGACTGCTTTCATCTGTCTGCCCTCTCAATCTTTAGATTCGATGCCCGCCACGGCCAGGGTTCGCTTGATGCCCGGAGGCGCCTTCTGCACCACCACGATACCGCCCAGGGAGCTGACTAGCCGGTGGCGCCCGAGAATGAGCCCCACGCCGGAGGAGTCCAT
The DNA here is from genome assembly GCA_905212515.1 of uncultured Oscillospiraceae bacterium. GTDB lineage: Bacteria > Bacillota > Clostridia > Oscillospirales > Ruminococcaceae > Ruthenibacterium. The sequence continues at coordinate 1,452 of CAJMEU010000196.1, forward strand.
AAAGGTGACGGCGGAAAAATCCAGAATGAGGATGGCCGGTGACGCCGCGCGCACGCGCTCGTCGATCTTCTCGCGCAGTACCGCCGCCCAATGGTGGTCGATCTCGCCGGAGAGCAGGGCCGTCAAAGTTTTGCCGTCCTGTTGGAAAGTCACTTGTGTCATTTTTAAACTCCTTTGCCATGAGATTTTGCCAAAAGAAAAAGGCATACGGCCTATGCATCTAGCATAGACTGTACGCCTCGTATTTTTTGTTGCAATAGGTCGGCCGGGTTTATTTTTGCCAAAGCGTACAGGCCTGGCTGGCCAGGTACAGGCTGCCGCAGACGAGAATGCCGCCCGCGCCGTCCTCCACGTCCAGCTTTGCCAGTTCTAGCGCCTCGCCCAGGGTCTCGCAGGCCGTCACATGGGGATAAAAGGGCCGCGCTTCCTCAGCCAGCTCCCCGGCCGAAAGAGCGCGGGGGCTGTTTGGCGCCACGGTGTACAAAGTGCCCACGGCCGGGCTGAGGGTCCGCAGCATCTCCCGCGCGCCCTTGTCCCGCAGCACGCCCACCACAGCGGCCAGCCCCCGCGCGCTGGCGGCGCGCAGCGTGTCGGCCAGGGCTTTCATGCCGTCCGGGTTGTGGGCCCCGTCCAGGATGACCAGCGGTTTCCGGCTGACCACCTGGATGCGCGCGGGGATGCGCGCCGCCGCAATACCGGCCATGATGGCCTCGTCGGGGATGGAAAACCGGCCGCTTTCATCCAGGGCCAGGGCTGCTTCCACCACCACGGCCGCATTCAGCGCCTGATGGCGCCCCGGGAAGGGCACCGTCAGGTCATACCCGCCGTAGTTGACGCGGTTTTCAAAGGGGGCGCTTTGATAGATGTGCAGATCCTCCTGTTCCGGCACCCGCAGGGGGCAGCCGGCCTGCTGGGCGCACAGGGTGATGGTGTCCATGGCCTCGCGGGGCTGGGCGGGATAGGCCACCACCGGACAATGGTTTTTTAAAATGCCGCACTTTTCAGCGGCGATCTGCTCATAGGTGTCGCCCAGCAGCTCGGTGTGATCCTTGCCGATGGCGGTGATGCAGGCCACCAGCGTGTTCTGCACGGCGTTGCTGGCGTCCAGCCGGCCGCCCAGGCCCGTCTCCAGCACCACGATGTCGCACTGCCGCCGGGCGAACCACACCAGGGCCGCCGCTGTGACGGCATCGAACTCCACCAGGCTGTCCCAGCCCTCGGCCGCCAACGCCTCAGCGGCCGCGCGCACTTCGGTGAGCACCTCGGCCAGGGCGGCGGGCTCGATCATCTGCCCGTCCACCTGGAAGCGCTCGCGGAAATCCAGCACGTAGGGACTGACGGTAAGCCCCACGCGATAGCCAGCCTTTTGCAGCACGCCGGCCAGCATCACCGCCGTGCTGCCCTTGCCGTTGGTTCCCGCGATGTGGGCAAAGCAGAGCCGCTCCTCGGGATGGCCCAGTTTCTCCAATAGTTTTCGCTCATTTTCCACGCCCGGGCGGGCCGCCAGGCGCGGCAGGCTGTGCACCCAGGCCAGGGCTTGCTCGTAATCCATAGTTTCTCCTTATAAATAAAGGTTCATCAGCAGGGCATCCCCAAAGGTGCCGTCTTCATAGCGCAGGAACCGCTCGAAGCGGCCGATCCGCCGGAAGCCCAGCTTTTCGTAGACATGAATGGCGGCCGCATTGGTCTCCAGTACGTCCAGCTCCAGCACCGTGCAGCCCATGGCTTTGCCCCTCTGGATGCACTCCTCCAACAGCCGTGTGGCGACGCCCCGGTTCCAGTGGCTTTTTTTCACGCTGACAGCCACGCCGGCCCGGTGGGAAAGGCGCGCCTTGGGCGAGACACGGCCCACGTGGGCCGTGGCCACCAGTTCCCCGCCGTCAAAGGCGAGGAGCATGCAGGTGTCCGGAGACTGTTCCAGCGCGGCCAGATAGGCGCGCTCTTTTTCCTCCGTCAGGGGGATGCCCTCGGGCCCGAAGGTGACGTTGCGCGTCTCGCCGCCGATGATCTTGGAATGGGCCAGCACGGCCGCCGCATCGTCGGCCCGCACAGACCGGATGGTCAGTTCCATATTCCCTCTCCTTTCCTTCTGGGAAAAAAGGGCCGGTCCCCCGGCCCTTTCGATCCACTCAGCCAAAGGCCGCGATGGATTCCTCGATCTTCTGCAATTTTGCCCGGGCGGCGTCGTGGGTGTCGCGGATCTTCTGCACCACGGGCGCCGGCGCCTTGCTGACAAAGCCCTCGTTGGCCAGCTTCGCGGCCGCGGAAGCGATCTCCTTTTCACAATTCGCCTTTTCCCTGGCCAGGCGGGCCAGCTCCTTCTCCCGGTCGATCAACTCCATCATGGGGATGAATGCCCGGGCGATGTGGGTCACCACCTGCACGGTGCCGGCTGTCTCGCCCTCGTATTTCGGGGTGAAGCGCAGCTCCTCGGCAAAGGCGAACTTGGCCAGATAGCTTTCCCCCGCCTGGAAGGGCGCGGCGTCCGCCGTCTCCACGATCATGCTGGTGCGCTTGGCCGGATGCACGCCCATGTCGTTGCGGACGGCGCGCACTGCCTTGATGAGGTCCATCACCTGCTGGAAATCGGCCTCTTCGCGGGCGTACTCCATCTCCGGCTCGTACACAGGCCAGGACTGAAGCATCAGGGTTTCTTCCGCGCCGGGCAGGGCGGTGTAGATCTCCTCGGTGATGAAGGGCATGAAGGGGTGCAGCAGTTTCAGCGCCTGCATCAGCGCACTGCCCAGCACCTGCCGGGCGCTGTCGGCCTCGGCCGCGGCGGCAGAGGGACGGCGGATCGTGG
>CAJMEU010000197.1 GCA_905212515.1 uncultured Oscillospiraceae bacterium
CAGCAGCTGGACGGGCACGCCCATGCCCAGGGGGAAAAACTTCCCCAAAACGCCCACGCCCTTGAAATCGACGCGGGCCAGGATATAGGCCGCCGGCGCGCTGATGGCCACGATGCCGACCACCGAGAAAACGACGATGAGCAGGCTGTTCATAAAGTTTTTGCCCAGGCTGTAATCCGTCAGCACCTTGATGTAATTTCCCCATTGGGGCACCGCGGGCAGGCCCCAGGCGTTGCCGAAAAACTCGTTGTTGGTTTTAAGGCTGCACAGGGCGATCCACAGGAAAGCGAACACCGAGAACGCGCACCACAGATACAGCACGACGCGGGAAAATACCATGGTGGCCTTACGGCCCAGATCGTTTGTTTTCATGCTGGCCGCCTCCTCAATATTCCAGTTTTTCGCGTTTGGTCAGGCGGCTGATCAGCAGCACGATCACCGCCACCAGGATGAACATCAGCACGCCCATGGCCGTGCTGTACCCCATGCGGTAGATGGTGACGCGCTTGCCGAACGCCGTCACGTACATGCGCACCGCCAGGTTGGTGGCGCCGGGCTGGGGGATGTCGATGCCGCCGCCCCAGGCGAACAGCAGCGCGAACTCCTTCACCGAGTTGATGCCCCACAGCGTCAGGGCCGTCACCAGCACGTCCCAGATCAGGGGCAGCTTGATCTTGAAGAAAATGGTGAACTCGCTGGCGCCCTCCAGCGTGGCGGCCTCGATGTTAAGCATAGGCACGCGGTCCAGCGCGGCCAATAAAATCACGCAGTAAAAGCCGCTGTACATCCACACCATGGCCACCAGGATGGCCCAAAACAGCGTGTCCGGTGCCATCCAGGTGCGGCCCTGGATGCCAAACAGCCCCAGGAAGTTGTTCAAAAGGCCCCATTTATCGTTGTAGATAAAGGTCCACAAAATGGCGATGGCGATGGGGTTGATGACAGAGGGGAAGAAGATGAGCGCGCGGAAGAATTTTTTGCCCCGCACCTTGGAGGACAGCACCGCGCTGAGCAGGAAGGCGATGCCGAAAATAAGGATGCCGCCCACAAAGGTGATCAGGAACGAGTTCTTCAGCGCAATGTTCCAAAAGCTGGAGTCTCCGAACAGTTCTTTGAAGTTGGAGAGGCCGATGAACTTCATGTTGCCGGAAAAGCCGTCCCAGTCAAATAAGCTGATGTAAAAAGCTTTCAGCGACGGATAAATGAATAAGCACACATAAAACAGCAGCGCGGGCGCCAGGAAAAGGATGGCCATCCGGCGCACGGGGGCGCGCATCGCTTTGCTACCTTTCATAATGATCCCTCCAGTTTTGTTCGTTAACCTCATATTAGCATTGAAAAAGAGCAAAGTATTTATTTAAATCGTTCGAATATGTATATAAAAAGCTCGCATATTGCTTTTTCTAAAATATTTTTGTATAATTGACAAAAGAAATCGTTCTTTTTTTGGAGGAATTGTGCCATGGCCCGGCATGCCCTTGCCGGCATTTTCCTGCCGGCGCCCGCGGCACGCCCCGTCCGCACACATCGTGGCCGGCAGCCGGTGGATCTGGCCGGCACCGCGCCTGGAAGGAGGGCTTTTCAGCATGAAGTACACGCATCAGTATTTTCCCATCACCCCGCAGCGCCCCGTGGTGGTCACAGAGCTTTACACCGTGCACTATTTTGAAAATTTCAAAAACTATTTCTTCCCCGGAGAGCGCCACAATTTTTGGGAGATGGTCTACGTGGACCGGGGCGAGATCATCGTGGAGACCGACCGGCTGGACGGCCCCCTGCGCATGGAGCAGGGCGACCTGCTGCTGCATCGCCCCAACGAGTTCCACTCCTTTTACGCCAACGACATCGTGCCCCACAATGCGATGGTGCTGTCCTTTTCTTCCCACAGCCCGGCCATGGAGTATTTTGAGGAGAACCCGTTTTTCCACACCCGCTCCGCCCTGCGCAATCAGCTGAGCCTGATCCTGGAAGAGGCGAAAGCCAGCTTTGACGTGCCCCTGGGCGACCCCAACGTGCCGCTGCTGCAGCGCCTGGAGAACGCGTCCTTCGGCGGCGAGCAGGTCATCGTCAGCACGCTGGAGCTGGTGCTGATCTCCCTGCTGCGCCGCCAAAACGTGCGCACGGACGAGGAGGCGGCCATCCGCGCCCAAACCAGGCTGTCGGCCAGTTATGTACAGCGGGCCCTGGCGTTTATGAAGGAAAACCTGACGCGCAGGATCACGCTGGACGATATCTGCGCCAGCGCGGCCATCAGCCGGCCGCAGCTGCAAAAGATGTTCCGCCGGCAGACGGGTGAAAGCGTGATGCGCTATTTGGCCGAGCTGCGCATCGAGGAGGCCAAATTCCTTATCCGCAGCCGGAATATGAATTTTACCGAGATCGCCGAGCGGCTGTGTTACAGTTCGGTGCACCACTTTTCCCGCCAATTCCACGAGGTCGTGGGCATGTCGCCGTCGGAGTATGTGGCCTCCATCCGTGCGCTGACCGAGGGCGGCTGAGCCATTCGCATGAAAAAAGGCAGACGCCGCCAGGCGCCTGCCTCTTTGTTTTGTGGGAAAAATTTTGAAAAAGCTCTTGACTTAGAGTCAACTTCAGGTGATAGGCTAAACATAGACAAATTGATTTGGGAGGCATCACGATGGATACTTTCAGCGACATTTTCCCCCCGCGGTGAAGAAAACACTGCCTTCGCCCCCTATTTTGTGGGGCAAAGCTACTTGAATATGCTCTCTGTGCAGGGCGTATCCATCGGCAACGTCACCTTCACCCCCGGCTGCCGCAACAATTGGCATATCCATCACCAGGGCGGGCAGATCCTGCTTTGCACCTCCGGGCGCGGCTATTATCAGCAGTGGGGACAGAAGGCGCGGGAACTGCACCCCGGCGACGTGGTGCACATTCCCCCGGAAGTCAAGCATTGGCACGGCGCCGCAAAAGACAGCTGGTTCCCCCACCTTGCGGTGGAGGTGCCGGCCCAGGGGGCTTCCAACGAATGGCTGGAAGCGGTATCGGATGAAAAGTACGACCAATTGAAATAGGAGGCTGCCATGGAAAAAGTTACAGCGGGTAAGGACATTTTAGGCGATTTTGCGCCGGAATTTGCCAGGATGAACGACGAGGTCCTGTTCGGGCAGGTCTGGTCACGGGAAGAGCGGCTTTCCCCCCGGGACCGCAGCCTGATCACCGTGTCGGCATTGATGGCCAGCGGCATTTTGGACAGTTCCTTAAAGGGGCATCTGCAGCGCGCAAAAGAAAACGGCATCACACAAGATGAGATGGCAGAGGTTTTGACACAACTGGCCTTTTATGCGGGCTGGCCCAAGGCGTGAGCGGCATTTTACCTGGCAAAAGAGGTTTATGCCGGGCCGGCAGAACCCTGACCGCATCCCTTACCGCAGAGGCCCCGCGCCCCTGCCGACGAACGATACACCCAACTGCCAGAAGGAGGCAAAACCATGGAACAGGCAAAAGTCTATTTTACCAAAGAGATCACCCCGGACGGGCTAGAGAAAGTTTACCGCGCCCTGGGCGCGCAGCTGAAGGGCAAGGTGGCGGTCAAGATCTCCACCGGCGAGCCCGGCGGCCACAATTTCCTCTCGCCGGCGCTCATACAAAGGCTGGTGAGAAAGCTGGAGGGCACCATCGTGGAGTGCAACACCGCCTACGAGGGCCGACGCAACACCAGCGCCGCCCACTGGCAGACCTTCGCGGACCATGGCTTCAAAGCCATCGCCCCCTGCGATCTGCTGGACGAGGAGGGCGACATGGCCCTGCCCGTGCGCGGCGGCCGCCATCTGCGGGAGAATTTTGTGGGCAGCCATTTGGTCAATTACGATTCCATGCTGGTGCTGTCCCATTTCAAAGGCCATGCCATGGGCGGCTTCGGCGGCGCGCTGAAAAATCTGTCCATCGGCGTCGCCTCCGCCCGGGGCAAGGGGTACATCCACTGCTCCGGCGCGCCGCTGCGGCAGTTCGAGGACATGTTCACCGCCGACCACGATTCCTTCCTGGAATCCATGGCCGACGCGGACGAGAGCGTGATGGATTACCTGGGGCGGGAAAATCTGCTTTACATCAACGTGGCCAACAACCTGAGTGTGGACTGTGACTGCGACGCCCACCCCCACGCCCCGGAGATGGCGGACATCGGCATTTTTGCCAGTGCCGCCCCCGTCGCCCTGGACCAGGCCTGTGTGGCCGCGGTGTACGCCAGCCCGGACCCGGGCCAGGCGGCCCG
>CAJMEU010000198.1 GCA_905212515.1 uncultured Oscillospiraceae bacterium
ATTTGCTGTTAGTGAGCGTGCCGCGAACGCCTCCCTGTTTGCCGCTCGAAGGGTGCAGGGGAACATGCGGAGTGAGGGCGTCTAAAAAATTCTTGTTTTTTCAGCTTTTGACAAACAAGAATTTTTAGCCCGAACGGAAGTTCCCCTGCGCCTTTTGGTTCTTTTCGGCACGAAAAGAACGACCCCGCCGTAAAAACAAACGCAAAGCCAGCACATATACTTGATCGCCAGCATAGCCCCGCCGCTTCACCGCAAAAAGTACACCAGTTCGTCCTCGGGCGCGGCGCCGGGCACCGCGACGGCGTCCACCAGCCAGGGCCCCGGGCCGCCGTACACGGGGTGGGGGCGCACCTCCACCCGGCCGCGCACGTCCACCCAGCTGCGGTTGGGCAGGTCGGCAGCGCCCGGCGTCTCGCAGATGACGCCGATGAAGGAGATATCCTCGGCGCAGCAGGTCATGCAAAAACGCCCGCCCACAAAAGCGCCTTTGGGCGCCCGGGGCGTCTGGCACACATAGGCCTTGAAGGCCAGCGTTTTGCCTTCGTACTTTTCCGGGTCGTCCATGGCGTCCAAGAACCAGATGCCGAAATTCTCGTCGCCGATCACGATCTCGTCCTGCGTCAGGTCAAAGGGCAGCTCGTCCTGAGTCTCGTCCGGCTCGATGCTGCCGTCGGTGTGCTCGAAGATGATCTGGGCGCGGCGGTTCACCATGCGCACGGCTTTGTGCAGATAGCTTTTGTCCGTGGCGGCGGTGCAGCGGTTGAACACCACCACTTCCGGGTCCCGCAGCTTGTCCACAGCCAATTGGCGCAGGTTGTTCATATAGCCGGGGAACGTGCCGGCGTCCGCCACGGTGATGATCTGGTAAAACTCCCAGTCCTTGGGCATGGCGTCATACAGGGCGGGCAGGTTCCACATGCCGTTGTACTCGATCAGCACCCGGTCCACCCGGTGCTGGCGCTGATACTCCTTGAACAGGGCCACCGAGAGGTCGCCCTCTTTTTCCACCGGAAAGATGGTGACGTTGCCGCCGGCGAATTTGGCCGTGTCGTATTCCTCTTCCCCGTCCTCGCACAGCACCAGCAGCGTCTTTTCGCCGGTGTTGAAATCCGGGTCCTCCAAGGTCTCCTGCACGAAGCTGGTTTTGCCCGCGTCCAGAAAGCCCACGAACAGATAAACAGGGATGGACATGGCTTATCCCTCCCCGCCGAACAGCGCGGCCAATTTGTCCTGGCGCAGGCCAGCGCCGATGACGCACAGCCGGCCGGTGTAGTCGGGCCCGCCGGTGCGCACCTCGGCCTCGCCGGGCACGTAGTCGAAGTGCAGCCAGGCGCCGTCCGCGCCGGGCACGATGCCCTTGGCCCGCAGCACGCTGCCGTATTCGCCGCTGTCCAGCGCCGCCAGTTTGGCCTTCAGCCCCTGGGGGGTGTAAACGTCCGGGCTCTCGTAGCCCCAGCTCTGGAACACCTCGTCCGCGTGATGGTGCCCCTCATGCCCGTGCTCATGGTCATGGTGGTGTTCATGCCCGTGCCCGTGCCCGTGTTCGTGCTCATGCTCGTGTTCGTGCTGACAGGCCTCGCAGGTGCACCCTTCCCCGGGGTGGGGATGAGCGTCCTCTTCCTCCCCGGCGGCCGTCTGGGCCGCCAGACGCAGCAGCTCTTCCTGCAGGCTGTTTTTCTGTTCCATGGCGTCCAGCAGCTGCGCGCCGGAAAGCTGGTCCCAGGGCGTGGTCACAATGGGCGCGGCCGGGTTTTTCTCCCGGATCAGGGCCACGGCTTTGTCCAGTTTTTCCCCCGTCACCGTGTCGGTGCGGGACAGGATGATGGCGCTGGCGTGCTGGATCTGGTTGTCGTAAAACTCGCCGAAGTTTTTCATATACACCTTTACCTTGCCCGCGTCGGCCACGGTGACGAACCCCGCCAGCTCTACCTGCGCATGCAGGTCCTGCACGGCGCGGATCACATCGCTCAGCTTGCCCACGCCCGAGGGCTCGATGAGGATGCGGTCGGGCGCGTACTCGTCCAGCACCTTCTGCAGGGCCTTGCCGAAATCCCCCACCAAACTGCAGCAGATGCAGCCGGAGTTCATCTCCGTCACCTCGATGCCCGCGTCCTGCATGAAGCCGCCGTCGATGCCGATCTCACCGAACTCGTTCTCGATCAGCACCAGCTTCTCGCCCGCATAGGCGTCACGGATCAATTTTTTGATCAGCGTGGTTTTGCCCGCGCCCAAAAAACCGGAAAAAATCGTGATCTTGGTCATGTGTTCCATCCCTTTTTGTTTTTATTGTGCGCCGGTCTTTTTTGCAGCCAGGGCCGGCAGAAGGCCGTTCAGCCGTTGCAGCCCACGTCGTCCCAATCCTGGAAATCCTCGGCGCTGGCGATCTTGGTGGGGTCCAGCCAGGCGCCGCTTCGGGCCGGGGCCGGCGGGGCCTCCACGGGGTTTTGATTGGGGCCGCCGTCCGGCGTTTCCCCGGGATGCAGGGCGCGCTGCTCCTCCTGGGCCGCCACCTGGTACAGGCGGTCGACCTCCCCGGGGTCCAGCTCCTCGTCGGGCAGGTCGGGGAATTCGCCCATGGTCTCGGCAAACTCCACCGAAAGCCCCTCCTGCTGCTTTGCCTCGTAGCGGCGCACCAGCCACAGGGCGGCCGCCGTCAGGCCCGTGGCCACACCGGCCGCGGCTAAATTTTTCCAAAATGCCATTGTTTTGCTTCCTTTCCCTTCGGTTTTATGCCGGCGCGTATTCCGCCGGCCTGTCCATACCGTCCAGGCCGTGCAGACGGGGCGTTGGAATCTGTTCCAGGCCCCGCCGCCCGGCCCGCGGTTCATCGCAGGTATTCCGCCAGCAGGCGCAGGGTGTTCTCCATGCCCTTCACGTGGCTGCGCTCGTACCCGTGGCTGGCGTACACGCCCGCGCCGATCAGCCCGTGGCGCACGTCCCAGCCCGCCTTGAGGGCGGCCTCGGCGTCCGAGCCGTAATGGGGGTACACGTCCACGGCAAAGTCCGCGCCCGCGGCGCGGGCCGCGTTCACCAGGCCCGTCACCACGTCGTAGTGGTAGGGCCCGCCGGAGTCCTTGGCGCAGATGGACACCTGCTGTTCCGTGCAGGAAAGGCCCTCGCCCACACAGCCCATGTCCACGCTCAGCACCTCGCTGCAGCCGGCGGGCATGGTGGCGGAGGCGCCGTGGCCCACCTCCTCGAACACGGTGATGTGGTGCCACACCGGCCTTCGGGGCTGTTCGCCGGTATCGGCCAGGTGCCTGGCATGGCCCAGCAGGATGCCCACGCTGAGCTTGTCATCCAAAAAGCGGCTTTTGATATAGCCCGCGGGCGTCACCACGGTGCGCGGGTCAAAGCAGACGATGTCGCCGGGCATGATGCCCAGGGCCAGCACATCGTCTTTTTTTGTCACGGGCTCGTCCAGCAGCACCTCCATGCTGTCGAAGGTGCGCTTTTCGTCGTTATACTGGCCGTTCACGTGGATGGAGGCGTTTTTCAGCTGGAACACGCCCGTGTACACCCGGCCGTCCCGGGTGACCACGCGCACGTTCTCCGTCTCCGCGTTGTTGGCGTTCAAACCGCCCAGGGGCGTCACCCGCAGGCGGCCGGCCGCCGTCACCTCGGCCACCATGGCACCCAGGGTGTCCAGGTGGGCCTCCAGCAGCACGCCGTCGTCCCCATGGCCTTCCCCGCCCGGGGCCACCTGCACCAGCACGCCGCCCTTGGCGGTGAACCGGGGCGCGTACCCCAGGGCCCGGTACTCTTCCCACACAAATTCGGCGGCCTTGCGGGTATAGCCCGTGGGGCTGTCGATGGCCAGCAGGGCCACGGTCTTGTCCAGCATATATTGTGTCAATGGTTTCATTCACGTCCCACTTTCTCTTTGATTGTTCCGCCTTGCGGATATTTTTTAGCTACATAAAGGAACCTATGTATTCTGCCTTCTATTACCCCATTCTTCTCTAATACTTCTTGCGCATGATATAAATTTTCCAAACATTCCTTTACATCAAAATTAGGGAATTCCCATTCAACAATATGTGCAAACCAAACGAGAGCACCTACATTCCAGAATTTAATTGGACGATATATTTCTTCTGCTTCAAGCGTTGTAAAACCAACTTCTTGAAATGCCTGTTGTACTGTGTGCAAATATTGCTTCGGAAATGGTAAGGGCGGCACCTCGTTTAATAATAGTTCAACAAGTTCTCTATCGTT
>CAJMEU010000199.1 GCA_905212515.1 uncultured Oscillospiraceae bacterium
TTCGGTGAAGCTTTTGGCGGCATAGGGGCGGCGGAAGTTTTCCATCACCCGGATGCCCAGCAGCGCCCCCGCGCCCACGGCGATGTCCGTGGCGGCGGAAAAATCGATGTACAGCTGGTAGCAAAAGCCCAGGCACATGGCCAGCAGCAGGGGGCCGGGGTAGGTGTCCCGGGCGATGCCCAGATAGATGTTGTCCACCAGCTGGCCCAGGATGCCGGCCAGCACCAGCTTTTTGAAAAAGCCCCACAGGATGCGGAACACGCCGCCGGCAAAGCGCTCGTAATCAAAGCGGGGCGGCGCCTTGAACTGGGGCAGCATATTGCCCGCCCGCTCGATGGGGCCGGTGAAGATGCAGGGGAAAAAGCTGACGAAGAGGGCGTAGTAAAAAAAGTCCCGCTCCGCCGGGGCTTTGCGGCGGTACACGTCGATGACGTAGCCCAGCGCCATGAAGGAGAAGTAGCTGATGCCCAGCGGCATCACCAGGCTGAAGGCGGGCAGCGCCGCGCGGCCCAAAAGGCCGTTGGCCGCGTCGGCAAACACCTTGTAGTACTTGAACACGAAAAAGCCGCCCATACACGCGGCCACGCACACGCCCAGCACCACGCGGCGCAGCCAAACTTTGCGCAGCGCCTCCAGCGCCAGACCGGCGCCGTACGTCAGCACCGTGGCGGCGATCAGCACGGCCACATAGGCGGCGTTGGCGGCGTCGTACAGATAAAACAGGTAGCTGCAGCACAAAAGCCAGGCGGCCCGCGCCGGGCGGGGCACCACATAGTACACCGCACACACGCCCACCAGAAATAAAATGAATGCCAAAGAGAGGATATCCATGCGAGAGGTCCCCCAGTGTCGTTGTTTCTATCGGGCCGGGCCGTCCGGACCGTCCGGGTGGGACGCAGAGCCGGTACGGCCCAGCTGCTGCTCCAGTTCACGCACGCGGCGCTCCAGCAGGGCGTTGTGCTGGGCCAGCCGCTTCAGCTTTTCCGCAAAGCCGGACACGATGCTGGACAGGCTGAGCAGCAAAAGCAGGATAAAGGCCAGCACCAACAGGAACACCAGATTGACAGGCACCGCCATGCCCAAAAGGTCCGTCAGCACCAGCACCACGTAGGGGAAGATGGCGAACACCAGCAGCACGAAGGCGGAAAACAGCCAGATGATGGAGTAGCGCACGGTCAGCTTCTTCTTTTTCAGCAGCCAGAAGATCACGCCCAGATAGCACAGGCTGCCGGCCAGCAGGCCGACGCGCAGGACGGGGTCGATGCTTTGCCAGTTCATGTGCGCTCCTCCTTTGCGGCGGTCTCGGGGGCGGCGAGGTAGCGCTTGCACGCCTCGCCCTTGCCCACGGTGAGGCGGAACACCACCAGGCTGATGCTCACCTTGATCATGTAATACACGCTTTTCAGCGGGTTGATGCTGGACACGCCGCCCATGCGCCGGCGCATGACGACGGGCGCCTCGCCCACCTTAAATCCGCCCAGCACCGCCGAGATGATGGCCTCAGGCTCGGGGTAATCCTGGGCGTAATGGTCGGCGTAATAGGCGGTGAGGGCCTTGTTGCAGGCGCGGAAGCCGCTGGTGGTGTCCCGCACATGGGCGCCGCACAGAAGGCGGAGCAGCAGGCTGATGATGTTGATGCCCAGCCGCCGCATAAAGCTGGTTTGGAAGCCCTCCTTGGTGATGAAGCGGCTGCCGATGCACATGTCCAGGCGCCCGTCGGCCACGGGGGCCGTCACCGCGGCCAGGTAGCTGGGGTCGTGCTGGCCGTCGCCGTCCATCTGCACGGTGATGTCGTAGCCGTGGTCCCGCGCGTACAGATAGCCGGACTGCACGCCGCCGCCGATGCCCAGGTTCACGGGCAGGGTGATGTACTCGTACCCCTCCGCCCGCAGGATGGCCTCGCTGCGGTCGGTGGAGCAATCGTTCACAATGAGGTAGTCCGCCTCCGGCGCGTGGGCGCGCAGGTCGGCCACCACCTTGCGGATGTTCTCCTCCTCGTTGTAGCAGGGGATGATGACGAGTGTTTTCAAGCTTTCACCTCACAGGGTTTCCCGGCCCAGCAGGAATTCTTCCAGACGGCGCAGCAGCAGACCGCGCCGGAAATGGGCCTGGTAATAAGCGCGGCCCCTTTCCCCCAGGGCGGCCCGCCGGGCGGGCTCCATGGCGGCCAGGGCCAGGATGTTGTCGTGCAGGGCGCCCGCGTCGCCGGCGGGGCCCGTCAGGCCGCAGCCGGCCTCGTCCACCACCCGGGCGGCCTCGCCGTCCACGGCCACCAGCAGCGGCCGGCCGGCGGCCATGTAGCTGGCCACCTTGGCGGGCACGGTGAGGCCCAGATCGGCGCTTTTGGCCAGCGCGCAGAACAGCGCGTCGGCTGCGGTGTGGTAGGCGGGGATGTCCGTGGGGGGCTTTTGCCCTTCGAAGGTGAACCATTCCTCCACGCCGGCGGCGGCGATGTCCGCCGCCAGGGCCTGGCGGCTCATGCCGTCGCCCACCAGCACAAAGTGGATGTCCCGCCGGCCCTCGGACTGAAAGCGCCGGGCGCATTCCACCAGCAGCGAAAGATCCTGCGCGGGGCTGATGTTGCCGGCGAACAGCACGTTGAAACGCCCGGCAAAGCGGGCCGTGAGGGCGTCGTCGCGCACATCCCGGGCGTAAAAATCCTCGCAGTACTGGGGGATGACCGTCACCCGGGCCCGGGGCGCGATGGCGCGCAGGGTATCGGCCAAAGCGGGGGACATGGCGATCAGTTGATCGCACCGGCGGTAATGCCAATGGGACACGCCGGCGGCCACGGCTGGCTGGAGCCTGTTCTTCACCGGCAGCGCCGAGTACAGGTTTTCCGGCCAAAGGTCCAGCACGTAGGCCGTCAGGGGCACGCGGTGCAGCTTGGCGTACACGATGGCCGGCAGCAGCATCAGCACGGGGCTGGTCTCGTAGCACAGCACGGCGTCGTAACGGCCGGGCAGGCGCGGCAGGCTGAACAGCGCCGCCAGGGGCCAGGACACGTAATTCAAAAAGATGCGCGCCGAGGTGTTGCCCTTGCGGCGCACCTCGCCGGCGCGCCAGATCTCCACGCCCTTGTGCTGCTGGCGGCGGGGGCCGGCGTAGCGGTACCCCGGGAACCATTCGCCCGCCGGATAGTTGGGCAGGCCGCACAGCACGTCCACCTGGGCGCCGTCCTCCACAAGGCCGCGGCACAGGTCGGTGACACGGAAATTCTCCGGCCAATAGTGCTGGCTGACCACCAGCACGCGCTTTTTTTTCTGCTCCATGTCAATCCTTCCGCCAGACCATTTTGTTCACCACGCCCACGTAGCTTTGGATGATCTTCACCACTTTGGCGGACACATCCTCGGCGTAGGTGGGCACGGGGATGCCGTGGTCGCCGTTTTGCTCCATGGCCACGGCCGTGGCCACGGCCTGCTCCACGCCGTCCCCGCTGATGCCGGCCAGGATGAAGCAGCCTTTATCCAGGGCCTCCGGCCGCTCGGTGGAGGTGCGGATGCACACCGCGGGAAAAGGATGGCCCACGCTGGTGAAGAAACTGCTTTCCTCCGGCAGGGTGCCCGAATCGCTGACGACGCAGAAGGCGTTCATCTGCAGGTTGTTGTAATCGTGGAAGCCCAGGGGCTCGTGCAGGCGCACGCGCCCGTCCAGCTTAAAGTTCATGGCCTCCAGCCGCTTGCGGCTGCGCGGATGGCAGGAGTACAAAATGGGCATGTCGTAGGTCTCGGCCAAATGGTTCACCGCGGTGAACAGGGCGAGGAAGTTCTTCTCGGTGTCGATGTTCTCCTCCCGATGGGCGGAGAGCAGCATGTAACGGCCCTTTTCCAGGCCCAGGCGGGCCAGGATGCCGCTGGCCTCGATCTGGGAGAGGTTGGCCCGCAGCACCTCGGCCATGGGGCTGCCGGTGACGTACGTGCGCTCTTTGGCGGTGCCCTCGGCGTTCAGGTAGCGGCGCGCGTGTTCCGAGTAGCACAGGTTCACGTCCGCGATGTGATCCACGATGCGGCGGTTGGTCTCCTCGGGCAGGCATTCGTCAAAGCAGCGGTTGCCGGCCTCCATGTGGAAGATGGGGATATGCAGCCGCTTGGCCGCGATGGCCGCAAGGCAGCTGTAGGTGTCGCGCAAAAACAGCAGCGCGTCGGGCTGCAGCCGCGCCATCTCCGCATAGATTTTGGCGTT
>CAJMEU010000200.1 GCA_905212515.1 uncultured Oscillospiraceae bacterium
CCCCCCCCCAGCCTCTCCCCCCCCCCCAACACACAATACCCACCAAAAACAAAAAAAAGCCGACTCCTGCGAGTCCCTCTGGCCGCCGCTTCTTTATTCTTCGGGCAGGGCCAGCCGGATGGACAGGTCGGTCAGCTGCTTGTCCTCCACCGCCTCCGGGCAGCCGGTCATGGGCTCGCCGGCGTTCTGCACCTTGGGGAAGGCGATCACGTCGCGGATCGAGTCCCGGCCCAGCATCAGCATCACCATGCGGTCAAAGCCGAAGGCCATGCCGCCGTGGGGCGGCGCGCCGTACTTGTAGGCGTCCATCAAAAAGCCGAAGCTCTCCCGCGCCCGCTCCTCGGTGAAGCCCAGGGCCTTGAACATGCGGTCCTGCAGCGCCGGGTCGTTGATGCGGATCGAACCGCCGCCCAGCTCGCAGCCGTTCAGCACCATGTCGTAGGCCTTGGCGCGGCAGGCGCCCGGGTCGCTTTCGATCTTGTCCATATCCTCCTCGTGGGGCATGGTGAAGGGATGGTGCTTGGCCATGAAGCGGCCCTCCTCCTCGCTGTACTCGAACAGCGGGAAATCCGTCACCCACAGGAAGTTGAATTGCTCCTTGTCGATCAGGCCGAACTTGGCCCCAATGGCCAGGCGCACCGCGCCCAGCACCGTGCAGGCCTTTTCCCACTCCTTGTCCGCGGCGATCAGCAGCACGTCGCCCTCGGCAAAGTCCGCGGCCGCGTACAAAGCCGCGGTCTCCTCCTCGGTCAGGAACTTTTCAAAGCTGGAGCTTTTGGCCTCCGCCGTCCAGCGGGTATAGGCCAGGCCTTTGGCGCCGTAGGTTTTGGCCACCTCGGTCAGTTTGTCGATCTCCTTGCGGGACAAGGCCGCCGCCATGCCCTTGGCGTTGATAGCCCGCACACAGCCGCCCGCCTCCACGGCGTTTTTGAACACCGCGAACTGGCTGTGTTCCACGGCCCCGGTCACGTCCAGCAGCTCCAGGCCGAAGCGGGTGTCGGGCTTGTCCGAACCAAAGCGGGCCATAGCCTCGCTGTAGGGCATGCGGGGGAAGGGCGTCGCCACATCCTTGTGCAAAACCTCCTGGAACACCCGCTTCATCAGGCCCTCGTTCATGGCCATGATGTCGTCCTGGTCGGCGAAGCTCATTTCCACGTCCACCTGGGTGAACTCGGGCTGGCGGTCGGCGCGCAGGTCCTCGTCGCGGAAGCACCGCACGATCTGGAAATACCGGTCAAAACCGGACAGCATCAAAATCTGCTTGTACAGCTGGGGGGATTGGGGCAGGGCGTAGAAATGGCCCGGCTGCACGCGGCTGGGCACCAGGTAGTCCCGGGCGCCCTCGGGCGTGGATTTGATCAGCATCGGCGTCTCGATCTCGCAGAAATGGTTTTCCTCATAATAATCGCGGATCACCTTGGCGATTTTGCTGCGCAGCACGATGGGCTCGTGCATGGCCGGCCGCCGCAGGTCCAGGTAGCGGTATTTCAGCCGCAGCTGGTCGTTCACGTTGATGCCGTCCCGGATCTCGAAGGGCGTGGTCTCGGCCTCGCTCAGCACCCGCAGGTCGGTCACAAACAGTTCCACGCCGCCGGTGGGGATCTTGTCCGTCTTGGCCTCGCGCTCGCGCAGAAGGCCCTTTGCCATCACCACATATTCGCTTTTCAAGCCGCTGGCTTTGCCGAACACGGCGCGGTCGGTGCTGTCGTCAAAAATCAATTGCAGAATGCCCGTGGTGTCCCGCAGGTCGGCAAAAATCACGCCGCCCTTGTCGCGGCACTTGGCAATGGACCCGGCCACGGTCATCTCCGTGCCGGCGTCGGCCTCGCGCAGCCCGCCCACATAGTGGGTGCGGCGCAGGTTGCCCATAGTTTCCATACGTTCCTTCCTCTCTGGTTCCAAATATATCCCTATTATAGTGCTTTTTGCCGCATTTTACAACGTGATTTTGCGGCATTCCAGATAATATCGCTTCTCCTCGGCGTGGCCCATGCTGAAACTCTTTTTGGGCAGCACGCCGCCCAGGGCCACGTCCGTCAGCAGCGCGTCCCGGGCCGGGGCGTCCAGCAGCACGCCGACGGCGCCCTGTTCACACAGGGCGCGCAGGTCCCCTTCGCCGTGGATGTAATCCACCTCCGCATCCGGATGGGCGGGCAGCCAATCGGCCAAAAAGGCCTCGGCCGCGCCCACGGCCAGGGGCCAGGGGCCGCCCTGCCAGGCCAGGGATTCCTGCCGGCCGTTCGGCCCCACCAGCGTGCAGCGCAGCGAAAGTGTTGCCGTGGCAACACGGTTTTTTGCTGTTTTTTGTGCGATAAACGCTGAAAAATCAGCAAAAAAGTGCGCAAAATCCACGTTTTTGACCAGCCGATGGATACCTTCGATGCAAATTGCCCCACAAATCAGGCTTTCCACCTCGGCCAAACACCAACGGGCGGGGTGACGGGCCGCATCTTCGGCGGAAAGGCCCGCTTTTACCTCCTCCCAGGCGGCTTTTGCCGTGGCCAGGGAGTGGTTGCCGTCGCCCACGGCCAGGGTAAAGGGCGGGCGGCCCGCGGCGGCGGGATAACGGGCGTCAAAGGCGGCCTGTCCGCCCAGGTCCGCCAGGGTATCGGCCACAAAGGCAAGGTCTGCCGGGTCCGTCACGGCCCAGCCCGCCACCCGGCCGCCGCCCAGCATCAGGGGCGTGTCGTACAGGGGGCTCAGTTCGGCCTTTTTGGCGGCGAAATGGCCCAGCAGGGTATTTTCCCGGTCGTCCGCCAGCAGCAGCACGTGGGGGCTTTCCAAAGGCGCGCCCCGGCGCACGGCCAGCCGTGGCGGGATGCGCGCGGGCACCGTGGCCTCGGAGGGGCGCACCGCGCAGGGGGCGCCCGGCGTGTAGCTGTAGGCCTCCAGATCCACCGCGCCCACCAGGCCCGGGCGCACGCCGCTTGCCGTGGTGCGCTCCACATACACGTAGCCGTCCAGGCTGCGGGTGAGCACGGTTTGCTGATACAGCGTCATTTTTTGCCGGATGGCGGCAATACGGCCCGTATCATCCTGACCCAAATATACTTCGGGTAAAATCAGGCGCAGGGTGCTGGGCGCGCCGCCCACCAGGGCGTCGGCCTGGCGCCAATAGTCCGGCTGGCTGGTGAACTGGTCGCAGGCCACGCAGGCCCATTTTTCCAGGTCCACCCCGGGCCCGGGCAGCAGGATATGCGCGGGCGCGAATACATTGTCCATAGCGATCCCTCCCTCGTTTGCTTTCCATTATACCACATTTATGGTATAATGACCGCAAAGCAGGGCTTATATATTTGAAGCGCCCGGCTCCGCCCCGCTGGAGGCAAGGGGCCGGAACGCGCAGCTTCGCCGCAAACGCGGGCGGAAGCGGCGGAAAAAGGGAAAGAAGGCGATGCCATGCTGCCCACACGGGACGAGGCCAAGGCGCTGCTGCGCGCCGGCGCGCGCACGAACCCGGGCCTTTGGACGGCCCACAGCGCCTGTGTGGCCCACTGCGCCAGGGTGATCGCCGAGGCGGCGGGGCTGGACGGGGAAAAGGCGTACATCCTGGGCCTGCTGCACGACATCGGCAAATCCGAGCGGTTTTGCGCGCTGTATCACGTGTGGCGGGGATGGCAGCAGATGAACGAGCTGGGCTACGGTGAGGCGGCCCGCATCTGCCTGACCCACTCCTTCCAGGTGCAGGACCTGGACAGCTTTATGGGCCAGCGGGACGTGACGGACGCCCAGTATGCCCAGCTTGAACGGGAGTTGGCGGCCGTGGAATACGACGAATACGACCGGCTGATCCAATTGTGCGACGCCGTGGGCGACGTGCGGCCGGTGGTGATCGAGCAGCGGCTGGTGGACGTGGCCCTGCGCCGGGGCCTGGCGCCGCGCACGCTGGACAAATGGCGGGCCGTGCTGGAGCTGAAAAAACAGTTCGACAAGGCCTGCGGTCAGGACATCTATCGGCTGCTGCGCGTGCATCCCTGACCTGCCCTTGGGGCGGGCCGCAGGCGGCCGAGCCGGGCATAAAAAAGACAGGGCCCCGGAGTGAACTGCACCCCATTTGTTAGACAGTATGGTATACTGAAAAACAAGTGGGGT
>CAJMEU010000201.1 GCA_905212515.1 uncultured Oscillospiraceae bacterium
CCGGCCGGGGCCGCCCCCGCGGGGGCCCCGCCGGGCGCCGCGCTGCCCTCGCCGCCGTTCTGCCAGGTGGAAACGATGAGCCCGTCGTCCTCCAGACGGTAGAGGATGGGGTACAGGGTGCCTTCCTTCAGGCGGAAGGCGCCGTGGCTGCGCCGGTCCATACGGGCCAGCAGTTCATACCCGTGGCCCGGCTTCTGGCACACCAGGCGCAGCACCAGCATCTCCAGCACGCCTTTTTTCAGCTGACGCTCCAGCCGCGTCTCGTCCTGGGCTTCCATGGCGGGCACCTCCTTTGAAAAATAAAAGTATTTAGATTATCTAAATACATAGTAGCACAAAAATCAGGCCTGTCAAGCACAATTTGTTGGGGAATTGCCGCCGTCCATGGTATAATAAGGCCAGGGCCGCCGGGCACAGAACAGGCGGCGGAAATTTTTCTCTCGAAGGAGGAGCGGAAATGAGCATTCTCTCGCAATTGAACACAGCGCCCATGTTCCTGATCGCCGGCGCGGTCATCCTGTTTATCCTGGGGCTCTCGGTGGCCTTTTTGGTGCGCAGCTGGCGGGCGGGCCTGGCCATGGGCATCGACAAGACCAAGCTGCGCCGGGCCGTCACTTCCAGCGCCACGTTCACGCTGCTGCCCAGCGTGTCCATTTTGCTGGGGGTCATCGCGCTGTCCGGTTCGCTGGGCATCCCGCTGCCGTGGATGCGCCTTTCGGTGGTGGGCGCGCTGCATTACGAGGGCAACGTGGCCGACGTGGCCGCCCGCGCGGCGGGCATGTCCGGGGGCCTGGGCTCGGCGGAACTGACGCCTAGTCTGTTCACCACCATTGGGCTGGTGATGACGCTGGGCATCCTGGCGGGCTGCCTGCTGTGCGTGTTCACGCTGAAAAAATATCTGGCCAAGGTGGCCAGCGCGGGCGCAAAAACCAAAAAAGCCGCGGGCAAAAAGAACTTCGGCGACGTGGTGTTCGGGGCCATGTTCGTGGGGCTGGTCAGCGCGTATATCGGCTCGTATTTGGGCGAGGGGACCAGCACGGGCAACTGGATGCCCCTGCTGGTGGCGGCGGTGGCCGCGGCGGCCATGGCGGTGTTCGAGTACTTTGCCCGCCGCAGGAACATGGCCTGGCTGGATAGCTTCTCCATGGCGGGCAGTATGCTGGTGGGCATGGCCGCGGCCGTGGCCGCGCAGCTGTTATAAAGGAGGGGAAAACGATGCATGAAACGGAAAAACAGGCGCGTTACGATACATACGCCGCGGGCACCCATACGCTGGGCCGCGTGGGGCTGGTGATCGCCTTTGGGCTGATGATCGGCGCGCCCCTGGCCATGGGCGCCGTGATGGGCGCGGGCCCGGACTGGGGCGCCACGCTGAAGGGCTTTTTGCAGGTGTTCATCATTTACTGGACCAGCAGCGTGGTGGAATTTCTGGTGTACGCGCCCATGTTGGGCACAGGCGCGTACATTGCCTTTGCCACCGGCAACCTCATCAACCTGAAGCTGCCCTGTGCGGTGAACGCGCGGGAGATCTGCGGCACCGAGACGGGTACGCCGGAAAACGATATCGTGTCCACCCTGTCCGTGGCTGTCAGCAGCCTGGTGACCACGGCGGTGCTGGCTGTGGGCGTGCTGTGCCTGGTGCCCCTGCGGCCCATTCTGGAAAACCCGGCCCTGGCGCCGGCGTTCAACAACGTCATCCCGGCCTTGTTCGGCGCTTTGGCGTTCAAGTATTTCTCGCAGAACCTGAAAGTGGCCGTGGCGCCCCTGGCGCTGATGTGCGTGCTGTTCGTGGCCGTGCCGGCGCTGATCCCCAACGTATCGTTCCTGATCCTGCTGTCCGGGGCATTGGCCATCGGCATTGCCTGGATGCTGTGGAGGAAGGACAAATTATAAGAAAAGAGCGCCGTTAGGCGTGTTGGTGCAAGAAACCGTTGCCCCTGGAAGGCAATTTTCGCGCAGTGCGGCGTCAAATTCGCTTGACAACCACAAAGGGTGCCTGCGCGAAATTTCCTTGCTCTGCATCAAAAATTGCCTTTCCAGGGGTGCTTCGCAGTTTTGGCCCGGCGGTTTTGGATGGATAGGGTGCGAAAAAAGCACGGTAATCCTGACGGATTGCCGTGCTTTTTGAGTGCGCTAGACGCCAAAACCGTCAGCCAAAACCAACGTTTTCTTACGCCAACGCGCCTTTGGCGCCCTTTTTATATCACGCGCACAGGGCCAGGCACAACATGCCCAGATAATAGGTGAGCAGGTTGGCGGCGCGGAAGGCTTTGCGCTTTTTGTAATAAAAGTAAAGGAACAGCAGCACGCAGTCCGACAAAAGGAACAGCACGCCGCCCGCGGCCACCAGGGGCACGCCCAGGCACAGGGCCAGGGTGACGCTTTTGGCGCACATCAGCCCCACGAAGAACGAGTAGACCAGCGCGGGCACGGCCATGCGGCGCAGACGGAATTTGTGCTTGGCCCGGGCGGCCAGGGCCGCGCACAGCACCAGCAGCAGGGGCAGGATCAGCTCGCCCGGGCGGAAGCCGCCGCCAAAGCGGCTGAACAAGGCGCACAGCCCGGCGTGGGCCAGGGTGAAACAAGCGGCGCCTGCCAGGAAAAAGCGGCTGAAAAAGCCGGCGTGGGCATTGGCCAGGCCCAGCAGCACGTCGCCGGCCGCGCACAGGGAAAGGCAGGCAAACAGCCCCCAGAACCAGACGGGGGACAGCAGCGCCGAGGACGGCAGCAGCACCGTGGCCGTGGGCCCCAGGTGGGGCAGGCCATGGGCCAGGGCCACCAGCAGGAAGCCCAGGCTGGCCGCCGCCTTGGCGTGGGGGTACCAGCGGGCCCAGGGCTTGTGGTAGGCCGTGGCCAGCAGCAGGGCCAAGGCGGCCAGGGCGTACAGGATACAGGCGGTCAACACATGCATCGCTCCCTTCTGCACCTATCATACACGGCCCAGGGGAAAAAGAAAAGGCTTTCTTCAGCGCGGCGGCGCAGGAAAGCCTTTTTCGTTATTGTTCCAGCCGGGCGGCCAGGGCGAACAGCAGAGACGCGTCCTCATTGCTCAGTTTGGAGAGCCGCTGCGCCAGCTCGGCGGGCAGAGGGCTGTCCGGGCAAGACAGGGCGGAGGCGAGGGCCTCTTTATCTGACAGGAGCAGGTAGGGGCCCACGCGCCGCATGGTCAGAGAGGTGCCGTCGCCCCAGCCCAACTCACGCCGGATATCATAGGGCAGTACGACGCGGCCCAATTGGTCGATCACCATTGTTTGTTCCACCTCCTCTCGTACATTTTCAGCCAGTGCAAGCACACGCGCAAGACGCAGATGGACTTGCACGATATTGGCACGGGGGCATTCGGCGGCATAAAGGTTCAGCGAGGCCGCCTCGCCCCACAGGGCTTTCAGCTGGGTCAAAAGATGAGGGGAGAGGGATTGCTTCTTGTTAGGATTCATCAATTTTTCTCACCCTCTGAGTATGCCATATATTTATGTCATATATTATAACATATAAATGGCAGAAAAAACAACATAAAATTATGTTGTAGCAAATAATATTTTCCAGAGAGGAAAAGAGGTGAGTGTTGTGGCAGATAAAAAGCTGATCGTTCCGCCGAAAAAGCCGAAAGGTGACGATGGTTATCATGTATTTTCGATACGAATCAGACAAGAAACGGTTGTGGAGCTGGATAAACTTGCACAGCGCTCAGGGCGCAGTAGGAATGAATTGATTGGTCTTTTCCTAGACTATGCGATTGATAATTGTGAGATTGGCGAAAAATCTGATAAAGAAAAGAAATAGCCGTTCGCTGAATGCGGACGGCTGATTTTTTACGATGGGGGATTCTACTTTCTCAGCGTTGAGAAAGTAGCAAAGAGCGTCGGCCCGCCGCTTGGCCGGCAAAACCGGCCATTTCGCATTGCGAAACCGCGTCGGTTCGGTTGACGGCCCCACCGGGGCCGCCATTCCGTGCCACCCAGCCGCGCGGTGCGCGGCCGGGGCCCTGGGCCCGGAACCCCGAAGGCTTCCGTTCGGGCTAAAAAT
>CAJMEU010000202.1 GCA_905212515.1 uncultured Oscillospiraceae bacterium
CGGCCTCGGGCCGGGAACTGCGCAACTTCCTGGAGGACGAAGAAAACCCCTCCATCCCCGGGCTGCAGGGGGAAAGCGGCGGGGCCACGGCCCGGAACCGCCTGCGGGAAGGGCACAAAACCGACGACGGCAGCAGCCGCCTTGTGTTCGGGTATCAAGAGCAGGACGGCCGGATCACCTGGTACGAGAACGGCAAGCGCCCCGTGGTGAACATCGACCTGGGCGAACCGGGCGACAATTTGGTGGACCTGGAATGGACCACGGAGGACAAGGAGACCGGCCGACGGCAGTCTTATTTTTACTACAAAGAGGACGAACTGGCGCGCAAGATACAGCGTACACAGGAATAAGGAGGGAAGCGGGATGAAGAGGCAGAAAACAGCGGCCCTGCTGCTGTGCGCCGTGCTGCTGGCCGGCTGCACGGCCCCGGCCGCGCAAAGCGGCGCGTCACCGCCGGTGCAAAACAGCGCACCGGCCCCGTCCTCGGCCCCGGCCGCGCAAAGCGCCGCCGCGCCGTCCGGCCAGGCGGAACAGATCCTTGTATATGAACCACTGCCTCTTTCCAGGGAGAAGAAAACGCCGCCCGCCTTTGAACAGGCCGCAGCGCAGTTCGACAGGGAGCAGACGGAGAAGCAAAACGCCTACAAGCTGGCCCTAGGCCTGTACAACAACGACAAACAGGCCGTGGCCCAGGCCTGCTTCGGCGAAAACGCCTCGGCGGAGACGGACTATGCCTACGACATGGGCCTGGCCTTTCCCTTTAACGATCTGGACGGCCTGGTGGTGACGGATTTTTACCTGGGCGGCGGCAAATACGAATCGCCGTTTATCGCGCTCACCGTGGCTGACCCCGGCGCCACCGGCCTGCTCAGGGGCGCCCACAGCTATTATGTCGGCTTTGCCGACGGCGGCGACAGCGCCCAGCCCAAGGGTGTGGTGAACTGGCTCTCGCCCTGGGCGCCCCCCGATATGCGGCCGCCGGCCGCGCTGGCCGTCTGGGCCTTCCGCGACCATGGCGGCCCGCAGGGACCCTTTGCAAGCACCGAAGAACTGCGCGCCGCGCCGGGCACGAACGGCTACCTGATGTATATGCTGTACGGCGGGACGGGCCGCACGGACTTCACCGCCGGCGAGCTGCGGGCGGCGGCGGTGGAATACCTGGCGCTGGAGGATTACGACCCCGGCCCGGGCCCCTTCGCCCTGCCGCCGGGCGGCGCGGAGATGGGCCCCTCCTACGGCTGGATGTTCCTAGGCGGCCTTGCCGAAACGGATGAGGCCGGCGCCGACGCCGAGTATCTCAACGCGGTGATCGGCCGGCAGACGGACGGCCTGGGCCTGGGCATCGACTGCGCCCTGGCCTACCGCCTGCGCGGTGCGCAGGGCGGGGGATACCAGGTGCTGTCCTGTGCCCAGTGGACGCTGCCGTCCAGCCCCGGCGAGGGCTGGGCCGAAACCGTGCCCGACGGCAATTTCCTGAGCGAGACCGACACCGAGGCGCTGTGCGCCAACATCAACGCCCAGCTGGCGGGCTATCTGGACGGGCGCTATCCGGATTACGAGACCGTGTTTGACGCCTGGGACCCCATGCTGCCCGTACCCAGGGCGGTGACGCCAGCGGCCCTGCGCACCGAGACGGTGACCTGGGGAGGCGCCGCGCGAAAGCACCTGCGGGCCTGGGTGCCTCTCCCCGAAGGGCACTGGGCGGTGTTCGAATGCTGGCTGGACGAGCTGGAATTGGGCAATTATTCCGTCTTTTTCCGTGCGGTGACGCAAAAAGCACCCTGAAAAACAATAAAAAACGCAGTAAAAACAGCATAAAACGCAATAAAAAGCGGTGTTTTTTCAATGAAAAAACACCGCTTTTTCAGCGCAGTTCCAGCGCCGCCACCATCTCGCCGCCGCACCATTGGCCGTTTTCCGCAAAGCCCGCTTGGCGGTACAAGGCCCGGGCCCGCTCATTCTCCGGCTCGTAAGACAGCCAGCAGCATTCCGCCGGGCCGCAGGGGAAAGTTTTCACGTATGCAACACACAGCGCCAGGGCTCTGCGGCCCAGCCCTTTGTGCTGGTGGGCTTTGTCGATCATAAAGCGCCAAATACAGTAGTTGCCCTTGGCGACAGGGGGCGAGTCCTCGTCCTCCATATCGTAGCCAAACAGCACGAAACCGACGGGGACGCCTTCTTCCTAGATGCCGAAAGGCAGCGCATCATAGCCCGACGCAGCAGTCGCGTAGGCCTCGATGATGCTGAGGTCGTTGGGGGCCACAAATTCTTTTTGGTCTTCCGCCACTTTTAACGTGAGGATGTCCCACACATTGCTCAGATCAACTTTTTTTAGCTCCAAATTCCCATCTCCTTTTAAAGCCGGTCACACAAGCTGGGCCAGGCAGCGGTCCCGCTGGGGGTCGAAGGCGCCCAGCACCACCTGTGCCAGCTCACCCTGGGCGCGTCCCGGCGCCTTCACCAGCACGGGCACATAATCCCGGGTGTAGCCGGTGAACAGGTCTTTGGCCACGGGCCGTTCCAGCAATACCTCGGCCCGCCGGCCCTCCATGGCGCCGATCACCCGCGCGCGCACCGCGTCGGCCGCCGTCTGCATGCGGTGGCTGCGCTCCAGCTTTTCCGCCTCGGTCAGCTGGCCGGGCATCTCGGCGGCCGGCGTGCCCGGGCGGCGGGAATAGCTGAACACGTGCACCTTCAAAAAGCCCATCTCCTGCACAAAGGCAAGGCTTTGGGCAAATTCCTCCTCCGTCTCGCCGGGGAAGCCCACGATCACGTCCGTGGTAAAGGCGGCCCCGGGGATGGCCGCGCGCAGCTTGTCGGCCACGGCCTTATATTGGGCGGTGTCGTACACGCGCCGCATGCGGCGCAGCGTGGCGTCACAGCCGCTTTGCAGCGCCAGGTGGAACTGGGGGCACAGGCGGCGCAGCTTCGCCATGCGGGCGATGTCGTCATCCGTCAGCAGGTCGGGCTCCAGGCTGCCCAGGCGGATGCGCTGGGGTCCCGGCGCCGTGTCGGCCTTTTCCAAAAGCTGTGTCAGGCTGGTGCCCGTGTCGCGGCCATAGCTGGGCAGGTTGATGCCCGCCAGCACCACCTCGCGGTAGCCGGCCTTGGCCAGTGCGGCCAGCTCCCGCAGGATGCTGGCCTCGGCGCGGCTGCGCACGAAGCCCCTAGCCCGGGGGATCACGCAGTAGGCGCACTGGCGGTTGCACCCGTCCTCGATCTTCATGAACGCCCGGGTGTGTCCCTCGAAGCGCTCCATGGGCAGCTCTTCAAACACCTCGCCCTTCTCGTGGGGGGCGATGTCCACGATGCGCAGGCCCGTGCGCAAAAATTCCAGCACGTCGTCCAGCACGCGCCGGCGGCCGCGGGCGCCGCACAGGATGTCCGCCTCCGTCACCGCCAGGGCCTGCTGGGGGAACGCCTGGGGAAAGCAGCCGCACAGCACCGTCACCGCCTCGGGGTTTTCCCGCTTGGCCCGCCGCAGCCACTGGCGGCTTTTTTTGTCGCCCGCGGCCGTCACGGTGCAGCTGTTCACGATATAAACGTCCGCCGGCTCGCCTTCGGCGGCCAAGGTAAAGCCGTTCTCCCGGAACAGCTGGGCCAAGGCGCCCGTTTCGTTCTGGTTCACCTTGCAGCCCAGCGTGTAAAATGCGATCTTCAAATCCATCCCGTCCTTTACGCCCTTCATTATACAGAAAACGGGACAAAATCACAAGCGGAACATGCATGGCCGGGCCCCCGGGCACATATAGCTGTGTGTAGGAACAACTGTATAAGGGGGATGCCTCATGGGTGAACAGAAAACGATGAAGCGGCTGGCAGCGCTGATCCTGGCGCTTGTTTTTGCCGCGGGACTGCCCTGCGCGGCCTTTGCCAGCGGCGGCGCGGACCCGGCCGAAACGGCGGTGCCGCCGGCGCCGGCGTGGAAGGAGGGGGGGCGGGCGCGCCGGGCGGGGGCCGGGCTTGCGGCCGGGCCCGGCACCGCCGCGCGGCCGCCCCCCGCCCCCGCGC
>CAJMEU010000203.1 GCA_905212515.1 uncultured Oscillospiraceae bacterium
CGGGAAGTATGATAGAATTTTTGTATAAGTTGCCGGCTGTATCCGATGGCCGGCAGGGAAGAAGGGTTAATTTATGAACTATGCAAACGACCACATCCGCAACGTCCTCATCGCCGGCCACGCGGGCAGCGGCAAAACGACGCTGGCCGAGGCGCTGCTGTATTTGACGAAAGGGACCGACCGCCTGGGCCGTGTGGAAGATGGCAACACCGTCTGCGACTTCGACCCCGAAGAGGCCAAGCGGCATGCGTCCCTGGCCATGGCCATGGCCCCGGTGGAGTATGACGGCGTGAAGATCAACCTGCTGGACGCGCCCGGCCTGTTCGATTTTGAGGTGGGCATGCACGAGGGCGTGAAGGCCGCCGAGAGCGTGCTGATCACCGTATCGGCCCGCAGCGGCTTGACGGTGGGTGCGCAGAAGGCTTATAATCTGGCGCTGAAAAACGGCAAGAGCCGTATGATCTATATCAGCAAGGTGGACGCCGAACACGCGGATTTCTATAAAGTGTTCGAGGATCTGAAGGCCCATTTCGGCCCCTCTGTGTGCCCCGTGGTGGTTCCTGTGGACCAGGCCGGCGGCCGCGTGTACCTGAACCTCATCACCAAAAAGGCCTACGCTTACGCCGCCGACGGCACACCGCGTGAGGTGCCCGTGCCCAGCTACGGCCACCGCACCGAGGGCTTGCTGGAGGCCATGCGCGAAGCCGTGGCCGAGTCCAGCGACGAGCTGATGGAAAAATTCTTCGAGGGCGAGCCCTTTACCGAGGAGGAGCTGACCGAAGGCGTGCGCAGCGGCACCAAGGAGGGCGCCATCACGCCCGTGTTCTGCGGCGCCACCACCCAGCTGGCCGGGCTGGACAATGTGCTGTGGGGCATCAAAAAACTGCTGCCCAGCGCCAACCGCGCCGGCAGCACCCAGGCGACTGACCGGGACGGCAACACCGTGGAGGTGGAGTGCACGCCCGACGGCCCCCTGTGCGCGTACATTTTCAAGACTGTGGCCGATCCCTTTGTGGGCAAACTGAGCTATGTGAAAGTGATCAGCGGCAAGCTGTCCACCGATACCCCGGCGGTCAACGCCCGCACCGGCGAGCCGGAGCGCCTGGGCAAGATCGTCTATATAAAAGGTAAAAAGCAGATCGACGCAGATGCCATCACCGCCGGCGACATCGGCGCGGTGACGAAACTGCCCGCGGCCAAGACGGGCGACACCTTGTGCGCGCCCGGCCGGGTGGTGAGCGTGGCCCCGCCGGTGTTCCCCGTGCCCACCCTGACCATGGCCATCAAAGTGAAAAACAAGGGCGACGAGAGCAAGGTCTCCGGTTCGCTGCAGCGCCTGATGGAAGAGGACCCCTCCCTGGGGTACCGTGTGGACACCGAGCCTGTGCAGCAGATCCTCTCCGGCTTGGGCGAGCAGCATTTGGACGTGATGTGCGCCAAGTTGAAGAATAAATTCGGCGTGGAGATCACACTGGAGGAGCCGCGCATCCCCTATCGGGAGTCCATCCGCAAAAAGTGCAAGGCCCAGGGCCGCCACAAAAAGCAGACTGGCGGTCATGGCCAGTTCGGCGACGTGTGGGTGGAGTTCGAGCCCACCAGCGAAGGCGATTTTGTATTTGAGGAAAAGGTGTTCGGCGGCAGCGTGCCCAAGAACTTCTTCCCCGCGGTGGAAAAGGGCCTGCAGGAGGCCGTGCAGCACGGCGTGCTGGCCGGCTACCCGGTGGTGGGGCTGAAGGCCACGCTGCTGGACGGCAGCTATCACCCGGTGGACTCCTCTGAAATGGCGTTCAAGATGGCGGCCAAGCTGGCCTATAAGGCGGCCCTGCCCGAGGCGGGCCCCGTGCTGCTGGAGCCTATCGGCACTCTGAAAGCCACGGTGCCCGGCGACATCACCGGCGATATCATGGGCGAGGTGACCAAGCGCCGCGGCCGCGTGCTGGGCATGAACCCCGGCGAGGACGGCGCGCAGATCGTGGAGGCCGATGTGCCCGTGAGCGAGATGCACGACTTTACCACCTACCTGCGCCAGGTATCCCAGGGGCGCGGCAGCTTCACCTTTGCCTTTACCCGTTACGAGCCGCTGCCCGGCAACCTGGAGGCCAAGGTCATTGAGGAAGCCAAGAAATTTATGGTCATCAAAGCGGACGACGAATAAAATCAAACTTCCTGCATATCGTTTACAGAGGCGGCCGCCGGGCCGCCTCTGTATTGCTGTAAAAGGGGTAAAAACGCAAGAAATCTTAAAAAGCGAGACAATGTGTGTTTTGAAAAAGGACGAAAAAGGGCAATATGCGCAATTTGCAGAGGGATGAATGACAAAGTGCACAAAAATTGCCACAGGCCTTGACAGCATCTTATAAAATAGCTATAATAGCTCATATTGTACGGAAGGTGCGCACAGGGGCGTGCCAAAAAACGTGCCAAAGGAGAACCAGATACATTGAACAAAGAAGTTGTGATGACCTACGCCGGCCTGCGCGCCATCGAAGAGGAACTGGAGAACCTCAAGACGGTAAAGCGCAAGGAAGTGGCTGAAAAGATTAAAGTGGCCCGCGGCTACGGCGATCTGTCGGAAAACAGTGAATACGACGAGGCCAAAAACGAGCAGGGCTTTGTGGAGAGCCGCATTGCCGAGCTGGAAAAAATGCTGAAGCACGCCCGCGTCATTGACGAGAGCGAGCTTTCCACCGATACAGTCAGTGTGGGCAGCCACGTGGTGATCCGCGACGAGGATGGCGACACGGACGAATACGACATCGTGGGCTCTACGGAGGCGGACCCGGTGAACGGCAAGATTAGCGATGAATCGCCTGTGGGCGCGGCGCTGATCGGCCACAGCGCGGGCGATAAGGTGGAGATCACTTTGCCCAGCGGCGCTATCGTGACCTATGAAGTGGTGGAGATCGGCCGGGGCGATATTTAAGCCGTAAAACCTGAAAATTTCAAAAAACAGGTGCGAAAGCACCTGTTTTTATGTTATAATACCTACTGTGATTGCCGCCCAGCGGCTGTTTTGCTGACCCCAAAGGAGAGAACGATATGGCAGAGATGAACCAGAACGCGCCCGCCGAGGGCGCCCAGGAGATGACCCAGCAGGAGTACAGCGAGCTGGTGGCGATCCGCCGCCAAAAGCTGGCCGACCTGCAGCAGGCCGGGACCGACCCCTTCCAGCGCACCAGCTGGCCCCAGGCGGATTTTTCCGCCGAGGTGAAGGAACACTATGAAGACCTGCCCGAGGATGCCGCGCCCGAGCAGCGCCGCCAGGTGTGCATGGCCGGCCGCATGATGAGCAAGCGCGTGATGGGCAAAGCCAGCTTTGCCGATCTGCGGGACACCACCGGCGATATCCAGATGTATGTGCGCCGCGACGATGTGGGCACCGAGGAATACCAGGCCTTTAAAAAGTTCGATATCGGCGATGTCGTAGGCATCCGCGGCTATGTGTTCCGCACCAAAATGGGCGAGATCAGCGTGCATGTCACCGAGATCGCGCTGCTGGCCAAAAGCCTGCTGCCCCTGCCGGAGAAATTCCACGGCCTGACGGATCGCGAGACCCGCTACCGCCAGCGCTATGTGGACCTGATCGTCAATCCCGAGGTGAAGGATGTGTTCCGCAAGCGCAGCCTCATCATCAAGGAGCTGCGCAATTATCTGGACAGCCACGCCTATATGGAAGTGGAGACGCCGGTGCTGCACACCCAGGCAGGCGGCGCCGCGGCGCGGCCTTTTATCACCCATCACAACACGCTGGACATCGATATGTACCTGCGCATCGCCCTGGAGCTGCACCTCAAGCGGCTGATCGTGGGCGGGTTTGACCGCGTGTATGAGATCGGCCGCGTGTTCCGCAACGAGGGCATGGACACCCGCCACAACCCGGAATTCACCATGCTGGAGGCCTACCAGGCGTTCACCGACTTCAACGGCATGATGGACC
>CAJMEU010000204.1 GCA_905212515.1 uncultured Oscillospiraceae bacterium
GGGGCCGCTTCGCGGCGTCATGGGAGACTGAAAAAACAGCAAAGGCGCCGGCGCGCAGGAGCCGTAACGGGATTGGGGCATCGGTATATGGACCTGTGGGCCAGCCTTTCCAACAGCGGGGTCTATCTGGCTGTGTTGGCGGGAGGATATTTGTTAAAAAGAGCGGGGCTGTTCCGCGTGCAGGACGCGCGGTTCCTCTCTGCGGTCATTATGAACATCACGCTGCCGGCCGCTATCGTCAAGGGCTTTGCAGGCGTGGAGCTGAGCGGCGTGCTGCTGCTCACGTTCGTGTTTTCCTTTTTGGTGAGCCTGACGCTGGTTTGCACGGGTGCGGTGCTTTCCCGCGGGCGTCCGGCAGTGGAACGGGGAACGACGATCCTGAACACCAACACATTCAACTGCGGAAATTTCGCCATCCCGTTTTTATCGGGCGTGGTGAGCTCGGAATCCTTTGCCGCTATGTGCATGTTTGACGTGGGCGCTGCGATTTTTACGTATGGGCCCAACGCGGCCGTGGCCCAGCGCGCCATGGGCGGCGGGAAGGGCAGGGGCGCGGGGCTCGGTTCAGTGTTGAAAAAGCTTTTCACCACGCCCACTTTTCTTGTGTATGTGGCGATGGTCGCCCTGAGCCTGCTGCACTGGGAGCTGCCGGGTTTTGCGATGAACGTGGCCGTGATGGCGGGCAATGCAAACTCCTTTCTTGCCATGCTGTGCATCGGCATTCTGTTTGAGGTGCGGTTCCCGCGGGAAGGCCGCGCCACGGTGGCCCGGGTCCTGGCCGGGCGGTACACGGTGTGCGCACTGGCGGCTGTGGTTTTGTGGCTTTGGCTGCCGGTTCCGCGGGAAGTGGCACGCACGCTGGTGGTGATGCTGTTTGCGCCGGTGGCGAGCTGCGCCCCGATGATCACCATTGAAAACGGCTGCGACGGCACGGTGGCTGCCGTCATCAATTCCATCAGCATGGTGCTGAGCATCACCATCATGACGCTGCTGCTGGCGGTGCTGCCGGTTTGACAACCGGGTGGGAAAATCCTATACTGAAAACAGAAACAAAATCGGCAGGGGCGCCGCATGGATGCGCCTTTGGAAGGGGAAGAGAAAAATGCTCTGGGATGTCTTTCTACGCTGCTCGGCGGCGCGGTTTGCGGCTGGCTGGCAAGCAAAATAATGGGCGGCGGCGGGAGCCTTGTGCGGAACATCGCCGTTGGCGTCATCGGTTCGTGTGTGGGCGGGCTGCTGTTCGGCCTGCTGGGCTTTTCGGCGCACAGCCTGTTTGCGAACATCATTGTTTCGGTGGTGGGGGCGTGCGTGTTCCTGTTCGTGGCGCGCAGGCTGACAAAATAACGCGCCGCCCGGCGGCGGGCGTGAACGGTTGAGAGAAAGAAGGTTTTTCGATGAAAAAACGTGTGGGTATCCTTACCTCCGGCGGGGACTGTCCCGGCCTGAACGCCACCATCCGCGGCGCGGCCAAGGCGCTGTACCAGCGTTTCGGCGATGAGGTGGAGATCGTCGGCATTCAGAACGGCTACGACGGCCTCATCAAGGGCGAATGGCGCGAAATGCAGCAGTATGAATTTTCCGGCATTTTGACGGTGGGCGGCACGATCCTTGGCACCAAGCGCACGCCGTTTAAAATGATGACCGTCGTGGAGGACGACAAGGTCGACAAAGTCGCCGCCATGAAAAAAACGTATAAGGATGCGAAGCTGGACTGCCTGCTGTGCCTGGGCGGAAACGGCACGCATAAAACGGCCAACCTGCTCAGCGAGGAGGGCCTGAACATCATCGGCCTGCCCAAGACCATCGACAACGATATTTACGGCACCGACGTGACCTTCGGCTTCCACACGGCTGTGGATATTGCCACGGAAGTCATCGACCGCATCCATACAACGGCCTCCAGCCACCGCCGCTGCATGGTCATCGAGATCATGGGCAACAAAGCGGGATGGCTGACGCTGTATTCCGGCATCGCCGGCGGCGCGGATATCATCCTCATCCCCGAGCTGCCTTACAATATCGAGAATGTTTGCGCCGCCATCCAGAAGCGCAGCGAGCAGGGCAAGACGTTTTCCATCCTGGCTGTGGCGGAGGGCGTATACGATGTGGGCGAAGCGGCCATGAAGAAAAAGGAGCGGGCGGCGGCGCGGGCCGCTGCGGGCGAGCGCACGGCCACGAACCGCATTGCAAGGCAGATCGAGGAAGCGACGGGCTTTGAGACCCGGGTGTGCGTGCCCGGACACATGCAGCGCGGCGGCAGCCCTTCGGCATACGACCGTGTTCTGGCCACCGAGTTCGGCACCTATGCGGCAAAGCTGGTGGAGGCCGACCACTACGGCGTGGCCGTCGCCATGAAGAACAATATCGTGACGGAGAACGCGCTCAAGGACATTGCGGGCAAGACGAAGCTGGTGCCCGAGACCTGCGACATGCTCACGGTGGCGCGCCGCATGGGCGTGAGCCTCGGGTGAAAGGCGCCGCCCGTTGACAAACCGCGCAAAAGCGGCTATAATCCATCATAGGTAAATGCTGTGAAAAAGAGTGCGTTCCGCAGAACGGGCCGCTGTGCCGCGGGCACAGGCCGGGCCGGGACGTCCGTGAAAGAGAGCCGGGGCAGGTGGGAGCCGGTGCGGGCGGGCGGAGCGCTGTCGCTTTGGAGCAGGGGCGGGGAACAGCAGTAGCCGCTCTCGTTGGCCCGCGTTAAGGGCGTTCAAGTGGCTAGGGGCGGAGGGGGGGGGCAATTTGGGTGGTTGCGCGGTATCTTGATGCCGTCCCATGCACATTTGTGTGGGGCGGCATTTTTGTTTGCATTCCGCCCCGAAAGGAGTACAAGGATGAAAGAACTGGAGAAAATTTACGACCCTTC
Source organism: uncultured Oscillospiraceae bacterium (assembly GCA_905212515.1). Classification (GTDB taxonomy): domain Bacteria; phylum Bacillota; class Clostridia; order Oscillospirales; family Ruminococcaceae; genus Ruthenibacterium. The sequence continues at coordinate 2,867 of CAJMEU010000204.1, forward strand.
GTCCGTGGAGGACAAGCATTACAAAAAATGGGTGGATGCAGGCTATTTCCACGCGGAGCGCGACCCGGACAAAAGGCCCTATACCATTGTGATGCCGCCGCCCAATATCACGGGGCAGCTGCACATGGGCCACGCCATGGACGAGACCTGGCAGGATATCCTCATCCGCTACAAGCGCATGCAGGGCTATGCCGCTCTGTGGGTGCCGGGCACGGACCATGCGTCCATTGCCACAGAGGCGAAGATCGTGGCGAAGATGAAGGAAGAGGGCCTCACGAAGCAGGACCTCGGCCGCGACAAGTTTTTGGAGCGCGCTTGGGACTGGAAAAAGCAGTACGGCGGGCGCATCGTGGAGCAGCTGAAAAAGCTGGGCTGTTCCTGCGACTGGCAGCGTGAGCGTTTCACCATGGACGAGGGCTGCAGCAAGGCTGTTTTGAAGGTTTTCAAAAAGCTGTACGACGACGGCCTCATCTACCGGGGGGAGCGCATCATCAACTGGTGCCCCCACTGCAAAACGTCCATCTCCGACGCGGAGGTGGAGTACGAGGAGCAGGACGGCTTTTTCTGGCATCTGAAATATCCGGTGGCGGGCGGCGATGAATTCGTGGAGCTTGCCACTACCCGCCCCGAGACCATGCTGGGAGATACGGCCATCGCCGTGCACCCGGACGACGAACGCTACACCCATCTGCACGGCAAAAAGGTTATTTTGCCGCTGGTGGGGAAGGAGATCCCCGTTGTCTGCGACACGTATGTGGACCGGGAATTCGGCACGGGCGTGGTGAAGATCACTCCCGCGCACGACCCCAACGACTTCGAGGTGGGCGTGCGCCACGGCCTGCCCGTCGTCAAGGTGCTGACGGACGACGCGCACATGACGCAGGACTGCGGAAAATATGCGGGCATGGACCGTTACGAGGCGCGCAAGGCCATTGTGGCAGACCTGGAAGCCGGCGGATATCTGGCTTCCATCGAGCCGCACAAGCACAATGTGGGCACCTGTTACCGCTGCGGCACCACCGTGGAGCCCATGGTGTCCAAGCAGT
>CAJMEU010000205.1 GCA_905212515.1 uncultured Oscillospiraceae bacterium
CTTTGCCGACAGCGCGGAGTTCGGCCGCATCAAAACCAGCTATGGACTCGGCTGACCAATCTCAGCCGTCTTCATATATTTCTTCCCAGAAAAGGCGCCCTTGTTCCGGGGCGCCTTTTCATTTTTTAAAGCCCCGGTCCGTCCAGAACCGAAGCTTTCCAGGGACGACACGCCTAAACTTTCGGGCCGCCTGGCGGTTCCCCTACCATTTTTCCCGCAGGCGTGCTAAAATGAAGAAAAATTTTTCGGCTTTACACCGGCCAGGAGGGCCCCATGGAATTTGAACAGATCGTCGACCAAGTGGAAGAATTGCTGGCGCCGGGCGCTGTGCTGGCCCTGGAGTGCACCGAACCGCTGGGCGTGGCGCTGCGCGCCGCCCTGTGCAGCCGACATGCCGGCCAGGTGGGCGTGGTGGCGCCGCAGGACGGCCTGTACGAGCGCATGCCCGTGGGGCGCTATCTGCGCTGTTTCGCCGCCTTGGCAGGCCGCAGCGGCGCGGTGGAGGGCGCGGCGCGCCAAATGGGCCTGGAAGGCTTGTGGGGCGTGCGCATCCACAAGCTCACGCCCGGCCAGGCCCGCCGCGTGGCCTTCGCGCGGGAGATCGCCCGCGGCAGCCGCCTGCTGCTGCTGGACGAGCCGCTGCGCCATCTGGACGATGCCGACCTGCGCCTGGTGCTGCCCTGGCTGGAAGCCCTGTCCGGGCAAGGATATGCCTGCCTGTGCACCACCCAATCCACGCGTGTGCTGTATTTGCTGCCGGGCCGGCGCTTCCGTTTGGATGAACACGGCCTGCGCGGTGCCGAACCCCAGTTGCCAGAGGCGGCCGAGGCCGCGCCGCCTTCGGTGCAGGTGGAAAAGATTCCCGCCCGGGCCGACGAAAAGCTCTACCTTTTTAATCCGGCGGAGATCGATTATCTGGAGAGCAGCGAGGGCAAAACGCTGCTGCACATCGGGCAGGACAGCTTTCCCTGTGCCCTCTCCCTGGATGAACTCACGGTCCGCCTGGCTCGCTACGGCTTTTTCCGCTGTCACCGTTCCTACCTGGTCAACATGCAGAAAGTCACCGAGGTGGTGAAATGGACCCGCAGCAGCTACTCCCTGCGTCTGGGCGCGGTCGGGGACGCGGGCGTCCCGCTGAGCCGGAACCGCGTGGCCGAGATGAAGGAGCAGTACAACTTCTGACGTGGTGCACCACTCGGCGTCCAAAAGGCACCGTTCAAGGCAAAAATGATGAATGCAGGCTCTGTTTCCGTTAGAATCAAGCCCAGTAAACGGAAAAGGAGCGATGAATATGGACTTGATCGCCATGCGGGACGTGAGCGTCTCCTTCGGCGCGGTGCAGGCGCTGCGTGGCCTCACCTTCTCGGTGAAAGAGGGCGAGATATTCGGCTTTCTGGGCCCCAGCGGCGCCGGCAAAACCACGGCCATCAAGGCCCTTACCCGCCAATTGCGGCCCGACAGGGGGGAGATCTCCCTCTTCGGCGCACCTCTGGCCCGGGCCGGGCGGGAGATGTACCGCGGCATCGGGGTGATGACGGACAACAGCGGCGTGTACGAGCGGATGACCGCCGAGCAAAATTTGCGGTTTTTTGCCCGGCTTTTACAGGTGCCCCAGGCCCGCGCCGACGAGGTGCTGGCCGCGGTGGGCCTTGCGGACGCCCGCGGCCGCAAGGCCAAGGCCCTGTCCCGGGGCATGCGCCAGCGCCTCACGCTGGCCCGCGCGGTGCTGACAAAGCCCCGGCTGCTGTTTCTGGATGAGCCCACCAGCGCCCTGGATCCGGCCACCACGGCCTCCATCCACCGGCTGCTGCGCGCGCTGAACCGCGAGGGGACCACCATCTTCCTCACTACCCACGACATGGCCGAGGCCGACCGCCTGTGCGACAGGGTGGCCTTTTTGGCCGACGGCGCCATCCGCGAACTGGGCGCGCCCGGCGAGCTGAAACTGAAGTACGCCCAGGACCGCATGACCCTGACCACCGGGGACGGCCGGCGCTTCACCTGCGCCAAAAACCCCGGGGCCATCGCCGGGCTGATGGCCTCCTTGGGCGGCCGCGCCATCCGCACCTTCCACTCGGACGAACCGGGCCTGGAAGAGGTATTTCTGCACGTCACGGGGAGGGAATTGGTATGAGGCAAAGTTTGCGCGCCGTCTGGACCATCTTTAAAAAAGAGGCCCTGGACCTGGTGGAGAATATCAACGTCAGCGCCATGCTGGCCCTGCCTATCATTTTCTGCCTGGTATTCAAGCTGGGCATCCGCGTCATGGACGATTTTACCGTTCTGCTGGTGGGCATGATCACCACCATGGCTCTGGTGCCCATCGCCATTTTAAGCATGACCATCGCCGAGGAAAAGGAGAAAAACACCCTGCGCACCCTGATGCTGTCCGGCGTCACCGGGGGCCAGTTTTTGTGGGGCAAGGCGCTGGCCGTGGGCCTGTGGATGCTGGTGCTGAACACGGTGTGCTTTTTCATCGCCGGCATGCCGGCGGCAAAGCTGCCCCTTTTCTTGCTGGCCACGCTGGCGGCCGGCCTCTCCATGCTGTTCTTCGGCGCCCTGGTGGGCATCCTCTGCCGGGACCAGATGTCTGCCAGCACCATCGGCGTGCCGCTGCAATTGCTTTTGATGATCTCCGGCATGATGAGCCATCTGGGCGGCTTTTTTGCCGCCGCGGCCAAGTTTAACCCCGTGTATACGGCCTTTGTGCTCTATCTGAAGCTGGCCCATCCGGCGGCGGGCGGCCCGGCCCTGTCCCTGGGCTGGTGCGCGGGCGTGATGCTGGCCTGGACGGCCCTCACCTTCGGGGCCTTCCTGCTGGCCTACCGCAAAAAGGGCATGGACCATTAAAAAAGAAACCGGCGCGCTGGCTTGCCCAGCGCGCCGGTTTTTTGTTCACGAGGTCAAAAAGCTCAGTTCGCCCACGCTCAGCGCGGGCTGCAGGGCCTTGTTGATGGCCAGGGCCAACAGCGTGGCGCCCCGGCGGATGATGGCGTCGATGTCCTTGGGCGTCACCACCAGGGGGCGTTTGGTGTGCAGGGCCTCGCCGGCCTCCATCACCGTGGGCACGCCCACGGCCACCACGGGCACGCCCAGGCGGGCGGGCGTCAGGGGCTGGGCGTCCCGGGGCCACAGCCCGGCGGTGGAAAGCTGCACGCTGCACCCCAGCCGCCGCACGTCGCTGGTGCACAGGCTGTCCACGGCCACCACGGCCGCGGGCTCCAGCCGGCGGATCAGGCTCTGCAGCAGCTCCACCGTGGCCAGGCCCGTGGTGCCCTCCACGCCGGGGGCAAAAGCCGCCACCGGCCGCAGGGTGATGTCGTCCTCTTTTTTGGGGGCGGTCTGGCACAGGTTGCGCGTCACGAACACCCGGTCGGCCGTCTCGGGGCCCAGGGCGTCGGCCGTCACGGCCCGGTTGCCCACGCCGGCCACCAGCACCAGCCCCTCTTTGGGCAGCAGGGCCCGCATTTGGCTGGCAATGGCCCACACGTAGGCCTCGTTGCGCTCGTCGATGCGGGCAAAGGCGGGCATGTCCAGGGTGATGTAACTGCCCTTGGGCCGGCGCAGGCCCGTGCGCTCCACATCCACGCGCACCAGGCTGATGCCAGAGGCCGTGGCCGTGTGCGTGGTCACGCCCGGGGGCACAGAGCCCTTGCTGCCGGGCCAGATCTCGGCGGCGATATCGGTGTAAATAGCCGTGTTGAACAGCTCCTTTCAAAAGAAACCTTGGAAAAAAGCGCATTTTTTCAAAAAACGCTTGCGCTGGGGGATAAAAAGTGGTATTATAAATTGCACTGTTGTGGGTATTAAGGAGGTGGTACGATGCCTAATATTAAATCTCAGAAAGACCGTGTCGTGCAGGCCAAGAAAGAGGCCATGCACAACAAAGCGA
>CAJMEU010000206.1 GCA_905212515.1 uncultured Oscillospiraceae bacterium
TGCCCACGCAGCGGGCGGCCTCCATCTGGCCGCCGGGCACCGCGCCGATGCCCGAGCGGATCACCTCGGACATGTACGCGGCCGAGTTCAAGCCCACGGCCACCATCCCCCAGAACATGCGGTTGATGCTGGCGTCGGGCAGCTTGAACACATTGCCCAGGCCGTAGTAGATGATGAACACCTGCACCAGCATGGGCGTGGCGCGGAACACCTCCACATAAGCCGTGCACAGCAGTTTTGCAATGGTCTTCAGCACCTTGACCACCGCGTTGTCCCGCGGGGACAACGTCAGCATACGGCCCGAGGCCAGCACCAGGCCCAGCACCAGGCCCACAAATACGGCCACCACGGAAAACAGCAGGGTGTTGCCCAGGCCGCTCAGGTACATCGGGCCGTATTTTTTCCAAATTTTCAGCCTCCGCTCAAAAGAAAACATCATGTCCTCCCGTCTGTCACACACAAATACCGCGGCGGAGGGGCTGGCCCCCCGCCGCGTGATCGGGAAATACCCGGTTTACTCGATCCCCATGGATTCGGCTTTCGCCTGGGCTTCCTGGAACCACTGCTCCAGCAGACCGGCCTCTTTGTACTCGGCGATCTTCTCATTCACCCAGTTCAGCAGGTCGGTGTTGCCCTTCATCACGGCCACGGAGTTGCCGCCCTCCTCCGGGTCGATCTCCACCGGCACCTTGCCGATGGCCAGGCCGTCCACGGTCTTCATGTACTGCTCGGCGCTGATGGCGTCGATCATCACGGCCGCGCACTCGCCGTTTTTCAGGTTGGCCACGCATTGGGGGAAATCCGGCAGCAGCAGCGGCGTGGCGTCGGGGAACTGCTCGGCCATCAGGCCCTCCTGCAAGGCGGCCTTCTGGGTGGCCATCACCTGGCCGGCCAGGCTCTCCTTGGTGGCGTAGGTGTCCACGTTCTCTGCCAGCACCAGCATGCACTGGCCGCCCTCGTAGTACATGTCGCTCATGTCCACGCTCTTTTTGCGGTCGTTGTTGGGCGTCAGGCCGGCGATGGCCATGTCGGCGTTGCCCGCCTGCACCTCGGCCACCACCGAATCAAAGGCAATGTTCTGCATATCCAGCTCCACGCCCAGGTCGTCGGCCAGCTTCTGCGCCAGGCTGGCGTCCAGGCCGATCACGTTGTCGTTCTCGTCCAGGAACTCGAAGGGGGCGTAGCCCGCCTCGGTGCGGACCACCAGCTCGCCCTTGGCCTCCCTCGCCGCCACGGTCTGCTCCTCCACGTTGCCGCCGGTCATCTCGATGCCGTCGTCTTCGGCCTCAGAGGAAGCGGGCGTGCTCTCAGGGGCGGATGCGCTGGTGGATGCCGGCGCGGAGGGGGCTGCGCTGGAAGAGGTGGCGCCGCCACAGGCGGCCAGGCTCAGCATCATGGTGAGCGCTGCGAACATTGCTGCAAACTTTTTCATAAAACATACACTCCTCTATTTACTCCAAATTCACAAGGTGCCCGGGGCGGGCGGCCCGTCCGCCGCTCATCTCCCGTTTGCTATGGTCACAGTATACATGCATATTTATGCATAGTCAAGCAAATTTTATGTATATTTTTGCATTTTGGCGTATTGCATAAAATTTGTTTGCACCCGGATGCCGCCTTGTGAAAATCGCAGAGAAAAGCCGTGCAAAAGCGATGCATCTCCTCTTTGCCGCACCGTCCGAGGCGTTGGCGGGCTGTATGGATATGCACGAAATTTTGTATGGAATGTATAAACTCACAGCAGGCCCGCCCGGCTCAGAAAGGCGCGCAGCGTGTCCTGATACCCCTGGGGCTGCACGGTCCAGCTGGCGGCGTGGGGCGCGTCCTCGGCCAGCCAAAGGGATTTTTCGCAGGTGCAGGCGTCGTACAGCTTGTACACCATAGCCGTGGGCACATAGGTGTCGGCGGTGCCGTGGATCAGCTGCACCGGCACGCGGATGCGCGCGGCCCAGGCTGCGGTGTCCGGCTGGCGGAGCCAGTAGCCCGCCAGCAGGCGGTTCACCAGGCTGGCCAGATACAGCACGGGGAAAGGCGGCAGATGGAGCATGTTTTTTACCTGCAGCGCGAACTGCTCCCAGGCGGAGGAATAGGCGCAGTCGGCCGCCACTGCCTCCACACAGGGCGGGCAGGCGTCCTGCCCGGCGGCCATCAGCACCGTGGCCGCCCCCATGGAGATGCCGTGCAGCAGCACCCGGCAGCCCGGGATGCGCCGGGCGGCCTCGGCGGCCCAGGCCAGGCAGTCGTCCTTGTCCAGCCAGCCGAAGCCGATGTACCTGCCCCCGCTCTCGCCGTGGGCGCGGTTGTCCGGCAGCAGCACGTTGAAGCCCAGGGCGTGGTAAAAGGGCGCGAACATGCCGTATTCCAGCCGCCCCAAACAGCGGTGCCCGTGGATGGCCAGCACGGTTTTGCCCGTGGGCGCGTCCGCCGGCCAGAACCCGGCGCGCAAGAGTGTGCCGTCGGCGGCGGTGATGGCCCAGTCCTCATGGGGGCGCCCCTCCAAATAGAGAAGGCCCTGGCGGCGCATTTCGGCCCGGGCGGGGTTGCCCGCGCCGCCTTGGGGCAGCCGGACAAAGCGCGGCGTGCGCCGCACGGCGAAATCCTGTAAAAGCACGGCCAGCACGATAAAAATTAGCAGTGCCAGCGCCGCCGCGGCAAGCAGTATCCAAAGCCAGAGCATGTTCCATTCCTCTTTCCTTTATCCTTTTATTATGAAGCTTGCTTATTTACTTCTTTCTATACTAATTTATACTAACATAAAAAGTTCCCGGCGGAAAGGTCCCTTTCCACCGGGAACTATCGTACTTATGCCTTGCGAATCCCTTTAAATGGTTTCCCATCGCGTTTGACCTGCATCACCGCACCGGTGCGGGTATTGTACTTTACCCACGCTTTTCGCTGGGTATCATACATCTGTACCCGATCCTTCATAAACGTATTTTCCTCATGCATCGCCTGTGCCCTCCTTTCTTGCTTTTTCCAAAAGCACAGGCAATTGCAAAATCATATCGTTTATGATATGATAAAGGTGCAAACAGTGCAATCGCTCTGTGCGCGACCGGGGTGGAAAGTGGCCGCTTTCCCCCCGGCTTTTTGGTTTATTAAGATGATAGCTCTCCCTCTAAATCTTTCAGGGTCTGTAAAATAGGACGAATTCGCTTGATCATTTCAAAGTCCTCTTCTGACACTTCCGTCAAGTCAACTGTACAGCATTGTCTCAGTCTCTGGTCAAACTCCAGCAAGATCTCCAACAATTTTTTTTGGAAAGAAGCGTAGACAAAAGGTTCCTTTTCATCCTCGCCTTTTTCAGGCAGGGCTTTTTTATCCATGCCCGGCATCGGGACAGCCAATGGCTCCAGCGCTCGTTTTTGGTAATACCCTCGTTCCGGTGAAAAGTAATCCTTTGAATTGGCCAGACGATACAATACACCGGAAACAACGCCTGGGCGCAGAACCTGCGGGTCCTCCATATGGGGTCTCGCGTAACGGATCAGGTCCGCCTTACTGTATTTTTGACCATCCTCCAGGCGCGTGCAAACCCAGAAATGGAACTCCTTGCTGGGAGTTGAAAATGTGGATGGTTTGTCCAAGGCCGGCATATTTGTCCCCCCTTTGTTTCATTATAAAGCTTATCGAATCACTTTTCAACCTCTTTTTTCGATTTTTAGCCCTAAAATCGATTTTTTACAAGTTAAAATCGTTTTTTGCACTCAAAACCGATTTTTCAAATTTAAAACAAAGGGCCGCTTCCCTGGGAAAAGGACCATCTGTTATTTGTGCTGTTTTAGCTTTCACTTGGCTGGCCGCCACCGCGCAGGCCACCCTCATTCCCACCATGGGGTTGTTGCCGGCCCCCAGAAG
>CAJMEU010000207.1 GCA_905212515.1 uncultured Oscillospiraceae bacterium
GCTTGGCTTTTTCCACCAGCTTGGGCAGCTCTTCCGCCCGCACTTTGGCCAGCTTTTTCTTGCCGGCGATGATGTACATGGACAGCTCTTTGAAGTACACCAGGTTCATTTCGTACATCTTATCCAGCATGGCGATGTCTTTCAGCAGCTGCACCTGATGGTCCTGCAGCATGCCCTCGATCTTCTCCACATTGGTCTCCGCCTTGGAGTAGCGGGCCTTCAGCGCGTCCAGATGGTTGGCTCTTTTTTTGAAAAAGCCCAAAAAGCCCTTGGACTGCTCGTTGGCGTCAAAGCCCTTCAGCTCGCCGACGAGGTTGGTCTCCATGTCGCCCACTTCGCCCAGGTCCTTGGTGCGGATGTTTTCCAGGGTGGCGGTGGAGAAGTCAGCCACTTTCTTTTGGCTGGAAGCGCCGTACTGCAGCACCTGGGTGGAATTGGTCAGGTCGATCTTCTCGCTGAAATCCTCCACCTGCTTGCGCTCCTCGGGGCTCAGGCTGCTCTCGTCCAGGATCACCGGCTCCACTTCTTTGGGGGCGGAGAGGTCGGTTTTCTTCTCCTCCGCCGCCGCGTCCAGCGACAGCGAAGGCGCGGCGGGGGCTTCGGCTTCCAGGGTCAGGGTGGGGGCGGGGGCGTCGTCCAGGGTCAGGTTGGGGCTCAAGTTTTCATCCATGTCGGTTCGTTCCTTTCTGCTATGTGATCTGTATTTATGGGAAGCCCGGCCGGCCGGGCGATGTTCACAGGGTCAAATGGGGTTTCAGTTCATCCTCGTCCGTTTTGCCGGGCGCCAGGTCGGCAGCCACACCGGCCAGGGACTGCCGGGCCGTGGCGTCCAAATTGCCGGCTGCCGGCGCGGCGGGCGCAGCCGTGGCCCGCAGTTCCCGCGCGGACAGGCCGTCCCCCTTGGCCATAGCCTGCAGCACGTCCAGGTCGCTGGACACGTCCAGCACCTCGCCGGCGAACAGCGCGTCCAGCTGCGCCTCAAAGGCGTGGGCGATGGTGTCGGCGTTTTTCTTCACATCCGCCTGTAGGGCCCGGGCGTTCTCGCCCTGGGCGCCGGTGGCCGACAGGTCGGCGTAGGTGGTCAGCACCTTGATGGCGGTGGGCAGATAGTAAGCGGCGAATTTGCGGATGCTTTTGGCCTTGGCGGGCTCCTTGGCCACCTGGGGCAGAATGGCGCGGCCCGCCTTCTCCATGCGGGAGATGGCGTCCGACAAACCTTCGTCCGCAATGCGCCCGTTCAAAGCGTGCAGGCTTTTCAGGTCCGCCTCCGCCTTGGTCAGCACCTCGTCCAGGCTTTTTTCGCCGGTGGCATAAATGGTGCCCGGCGCCTCCACCAAGATGGTGTGGCTGCCGAAGGCCTTGTCGGCCATCAGGTACACGCCCGCCGTCACCAGCAGCGCGCCCACCAAACCCAGCAGGCTGTACGTGCGGAACAGCAGCGAACACAGCAAAAAAACGGCCGCCGCCGCATAGAGCGGCTTTGCCGATTTGACGGTTTTTTCCATCATCCCGTCCGGAATGTTTTTGCCAGGGGTGCTCATGATATCCTCCTTTGCGCAAAAAGCCGTGCACCCGCCCTTGCAGCGGGGCACGCACGGCTTTGCTCTTTTAAAATGGGTCGTCGCTGAAGGCGTCGTCCAGCAGGTCGTCCAGCGCCTTGTTTTTACGCACCGCGTCGGCCACATACAGGGCGCCCACGATGACGGACACCCCCACGAACACCAGCGCGCCACCCAGCAGCATCACGCCGGCGGCCAGGCCCTTGAAGGGCCGGATCAGCAGCAGAACGCCGCACACCAGCTTCAGCGCGGCGTCCAGCGCATCGTGCCCCCAGGGGACGCCCGCGCGCCATTCCACCCAGGCCTGGCGCCCGCGCATGGCCGCGGCCAGCAGCACCCAGATCCCCAGCAGAATGCCGATGAACACCAGGGAAGTATGGCGGTTGAACAGGAACACACAGCCCACGGCGACATTGATGCCGCCCTGTACCATGGTGAATCCCGCGGTGGACGACACGCCCCTGCCCGCGTAGCCGAAGGCCAGCTGTCCCAGGCCCAGCGCCAGGATGCACACGCCCATCAGCATGGCCAGCATACCGGACACGGCTTTCGGCCACACAAGGCACGCCAGGCCCAGCAGGCACAGCAGGCCGCCGGCCAGGCAAGGCAGCCATTTCAGTTTCCGCATGTCCCTCATAAGAACGCTCCGTTTCTTTTCCGCCCCTGTCTCTGCCGCCGCGTCAGCCCTCGTCGGTCTCCAGGTCGGCCTCGCCCTCGGCGGTAACGCCCGTCAGCGCAAATGTGCCGGACAGTTTATACCGGGGCACGTCGTTGTAGGTGATGGTCATTTTGTACTGGCTCCCCGCGGGCAGGCCGGACCAGGTATACGTCTGGGTGGTGCCGTCGGCCTTGAAGTGCACCGCGCCGATGAACGTGGTATTGCTGTTGCCCTGCTGCCACAGGCTGACAAAGGCGTCGGTCCACTTGGTGTCCACGCCGCCGGTCTCCAGCGTGCCCTGGATGGACAGCGTCAGGGTGCCGGTGGTGGAAAAATAGGCGGTGGAATTGTAATTCGTCAAATTGAACGCACCGGCCAGCTGGCCCTCGGTGAACTGGGTGTTCATGGCGCCGCTCTGTTCCGGCGCGGCCAGGCCCTCAGGCAGCTGGATGCTGCCGCCGGCCGTGGCGTATACGGCGTCTGTCACCGCGTCCTCATCCTCGCCGCTGCTGCCTTTGAACAGGCCGACCACGCTGTCTACCAAGCCGCAGCCCGCCAGCCCCAGGGCCAGCACCAAGACCAAAAACAGCGATAAAATGCGTTTCGCAATGGTGGATTTCATCAAATTTTCCTCCGGTTTTGACTTTTTATAAAAATTTAGCTACAATAGAAGCATCACTGCATAGAATATGGACAAAACACGTCCGTTCTATTATACTACATTTCATATCGAGATACAAACAAAATCTTTATAAGGAGTTGTTTCTGCCTGATGGACCCGCTGGACCTAGTCCGCTTTGTAAAACACGGCTGCGTGTGCTTTGAATGCGAGGACACCGTGGTGTATGTGGACCCTTACCACGTCCCCGGCCAGGAGCATGACGCCGACCTGGTGATCATCACCCACAGCCATCACGACCACTATTCCCCCGAAGATATCCGCAAGGTGATGAAGGAGGATACGGTGTTTGCCTCCACCGAGGAAGTGGGGGCGCTGCTGCGCCAAGATTTCGGCCTGGACCCGGATTATTTCACCTGCCTGCACACCGGCGGCCCCAGCGTGTGGTTTGAATGCGGCGCCATGGTGCGCCCGGTGCCCGCGCAGAACAAGAACCACCCCGAGGGCTTTGGCATCGGCGTGCTGCTGACACTGGGCGGCTACCGGTGGTATCTGTCCGGCGATACGGACGAATTGGACGACGACGCGGCCTGCGACGTGCTGTTCGTGTGCTGCGACGGCGTGTGGAACATGCCGGATTTCGCCGTCCGCGTGCCGGCCGAGATCGCCCGCATGGACCGGCGGCCCGGCCTGGTGGTGCCTTATCACTACGGCGGCGAAGCGCCGGGCAGCGAGGGCAACGGCGCGGTGCTGTGCCAGGCCCTCAGCGCGCAGGGCATCCCCTGCCGGGAGTGGAAATAGATCTTACCTCCTTTTATTAAATACGAAAAAGGGCCGCCGGTTATTTCAACCGGCGGCCCGCTTTCTTGAAAGAAAGCTTGGCAAAGAACTTTATTTACCCTTCGGGTATGCATCGCCGGCCCGTTTTCCTGCAAAAAACACCGGGAAAACGGCTTCTTTTTGCCCTGCCGGCACGCTTCCCCGGCCCGTTTCACTGCAAA
>CAJMEU010000208.1 GCA_905212515.1 uncultured Oscillospiraceae bacterium
CGCCGGCCGCCATAAACCCCGCTCCAACCCCCCCCGCAAGCGCTGGCCCCCACCCAGCGGGGACTTTCAGCGCAAACGGGCCCGCCCCGACGCCCGCGCCCGTTTTCGCATGTCACCGGTCAGCCGGCGGAAGAGAACGAAGCGGCCTCCCGCCTTTTCTGTCAGGGTGGTTTCTTTTGCCGCCTGCGCCCAGCCGCAAGGCGCTGCGGTGCGCCGCAGCGGCCGCTGCTCCTGGGAATCGCAATCCTTGCTTCGGCACAGGAGGCTGTGCAACAGGGCCTTTCCCTTTAAAGACGATTTCAAAGGCCCTTCCGTGGCTGCCGACACCACGGGAGGGCCTTCGTTTATTTTTTCATGAAAACGGGGAATGAGCGACAGGCGAAGCTCAGTCCGTCGCGGCGTGGGTGCCGGCCAGACGGCCAAACACGCAGAAGTCCACGATCGCGTTGCCGCCCAGGCGGTTGCCGCCATGGATACCGCCCACGATTTCGCCGGCGCAGTAGAGGCCCTCAATGATGGAGCCGTCGGCGCGCAGCGCGTGGGTCTCGGTGTCGATGCGCACGCCGCCCATGGTGTGGTGCGCGGCGGGCTTGCGCTGGTAAGCCACATAGTAGGGCCCTTCGATGGTCTCGGCCCAGCTCGTGCGCCCGAACTCGTCCACGTCGCCCGCCTTGGTGTGAGCGTTGAACGCCTCAACCGTCTTTGCCAGCGTATCGGCGGGCACGCCCATCTGCTCGGCCAGACCCTCCAGAGAGGTGTCAATCATGTAGCCGTAGAGATTGTTGTCCAGATAGTACTGGAGCGTCTGCTTGCCCAGGCTGTACACCTCGTTGGGGTCTTCGCAGCTGAAAATGTAGTACACCAGACCATCGGGCTGGGCGATCATGGCCTTGGCCATCTCGTCGCGGCGGCCGTCCTCGCGCACGAAGCGTTCGCCGTTCTTGTTGATGAAGCAGTTCGCGGAGGTGATATCAAAGGTGGCGCCGGTCTGCGGATTGCAGAAGGGCAGCAGCTGAATCTGGTCCATGTCCACCAGCTCCGCGCCAACGGCCTCCGCCATGAAGATGCCGTCGCCGGTTACGCCGGGCATGTTGGAGGTGGTCAGCGAGGGTCCGAGGTCGGGCCACTTCTCGCCTTCGCAGTACTTCTGGCGCAGTTCGACATTGCCGGCAAAGCCGCCGGTCGCCAGGATGACGCCCTTGTTGGCCATCAGGGTTACGGCGTTGCCGTCCCGACCGGTGGCGTTCACACCAACCACCTTGTCGCCGTCGGTAATGAGGCTCTTGCCGGTGGTGTCCATGAGAATCTGCACGTTTTCACGATCGGCCAGCGTATTGGTAAAGGCCTTGATGTAGCCGGTGCCGTTGGGGGTGGTGGCGCCATGGGTGCGCGGATAGAGCGAGCCGCCGCCCAGCGTGACGAAATCGTTGAATTCCATGCCCATGCTTTCCAGCCATTCCAGCGCGGGGTAGGCGCCGGAAGCAAGCACCTTGACCAGGTCCAGATCAGCGATCTTATCGCCGCCGTTCCAGGTTTGCAGGGCAAACCAGTTGGCGCTGTCAAAGAGGGTCTTGTCGGTTTTCTGATAGGCCTCAAACTCCAGGCGGACGGCGTCCTGCAGCTCGGCATGCTCTTCGCTGACGGGCTCTTCGGCCAGGGCGGCCTCCACCAGCGAATCCTGGTCGCCGGAAATTTCGGCATAGTCCTGCAGCTCGGGATCGGGCGCATTGTAGATGCCGCCGGCAACGATGGAGTTGCCGCCCAGGAACCCGGTCTTTTCAATCACGATGACGGACGCGCCTTCGTCAGATGCGCTGACAGCCGCGGCCAGTCCCGCGCCGCCGCCGCCAACGATGATGACGTCGGCAGAGAGGGTCACGTCCTCGGCGGGGGCCTTTTCAAGCTCCTTGCTGAAAACGCCTTCGGTATCGCCAGCCTGCTTGAGGCAGTCCTGCACAGCGGCTATCAGCACACGGCTGGACACGGTTGCACCGGTGATGGTATCCACGGCCGTTGTTTGGTTGTCCACAATCGCGGCCGGAATTTTTTCGAATACCGGGTCGGTTACGCCGGGGGTTTCCACCTGGTCAACCACCTCTACGGAGGTGATGGCGCTGTCGGTCACGGTCACTTCCACGGTCATGGGGCCATGCATGGCAGTCATGGTCGAAGTGTAGGTACCGGGCGTCAATACACCCTCCGCTTGCACGCTCATGCAACCCAGGACCAACGCGAGCGTCAGCAGGCAAACGAGCACTTTCCTCATGAGACTTCCTCCTGAACCTTTTTTGTTTTTCGAAGCGAGGCCGGTCGGCAGACGGCCTTCATCCTTGATAAAATTATAACAAAATAAAAGAATTTATACAAGGGGTTTGGTGTATAAAATGCGGTACAAAGGGTGCAAAGCTGGTCGGAAAGCGCCGAAAGTCAAGCTGCCCATGGCTTTGCGCAGCGCATAAAAATACTTCTGATATGCAAGTGACCCTATCCGTTGTGAAATCTTCCGCTTTTATTCCAGGAATCGCGGCCATCCTCTGCCGATGCGGGGAGGACGCTACCGGCTTTTTCAACTGGGGGTTGACGGGGGCAAAAGAATGTGCTATAGTGTACTTGATCAATAAGTACACTATAGCACAAAGGAGGCGCGGCGTGGACATCATCATCAGCAGCAACACCAACATGCCCATCTACGAGCAGATTACCTCGCAGATCAAGGCGATGATCATGTCGGGGACGCTCAACACCGGAGACCCCATCCCCTCCATGCGGGCGCTGGCAAAATCGCTGCACGTGAGCGTCATCACGGTGCAAAAGGCGTATGAGGATCTGCAGCGCGATGGGTTCATCGAAACCACGGTGGGGCGGGGCAGCTTCGTATCGGCCCGCAACAGGGATTTTTATCAGGAGGAGCAGCAGCGCCGGGCCGAGGCGCACCTGGAGGAGGCGGCCGGCATCGGCCGGCAGAGCGGCATACCGCTTGAAAAGCTGGTGGAGCTATTGACGCTGTTTTATCAGGAGGGACCATGATGACGGAAATGGCACTGACGGTGCGGGGGCTTTGCAAGGCATATCCCCGCTTTCGGCTGGAGGACGTATCCTTGAACGTACCGCGCGGCACGGTCGTGGGGCTGATCGGCGAAAACGGCGCGGGCAAGAGCACGCTGATCAGCGCGGCCCTGGGCCTGGTGAAAAGGGATGCGGGCGCGGTAAGCGTGCTGGGAAAAGAGATGCTGGACGCGAAAACGCTCGGGCAGGTGGGCGTGGTATTTGACGGGAACAACTTTCCCGACGTGCTTTCGCCCGCGAAGCTGGGGCGCGTTCTCAGCCGGATCTATCCCTCCTGGGACGAGCCGGGGTATGCCGCGCTGCTGGAGCGGCTGGGGGTGCCGCCGGATCAGAAACTGAGCGAGATGTCCAAGGGCACGCGCACGAAGCTGTCCATCGTCACGGCGCTTTCGCACGGGTCCCGGCTGCTGGTGCTGGACGAGCCTACCAGCGGGCTGGACCCGGTGGTGAGAGACGATATTCTGGACCTGCTGTGGGACTTCGTGCAGGACGAGCAAAACGCCGTGCTGATCTCCTCTCACATCACCAGCGACCTGGAGAAGGTGGCGGATTACATCGTCTTTCTGAATCAGGGGCGGGTCGTGTTTGAAAAGCCCAAGGACGAGCTGCGCTACCGATGGGGCATGCTGCGTTGCGGAGCCGAGCGCTTCCGCACCCAGGTCCCGGCGGATCTCGTGGTCTGGCGACAGCAGGATTACGAATACGAGGCGCTGGTTTATGACCGGGAAGCGGCACACAAAAAATACC
>CAJMEU010000209.1 GCA_905212515.1 uncultured Oscillospiraceae bacterium
GGGTTGGAGATCGTGGTGGGCGTGAAACAAGTGCCCGGTAGCACCCAGGTGGAGGTGGACCCGGTGACGGGTGTGCTGAAGCGGGACGGCGTGGAGGGCAAACTGAACCCCTATGACCTGTACGCTGTGGAAATGGCCCTGCAGCTGGCCGCGGCGGACGGCGGCCGGGTGCGAACGCTGTCCATGGGGCCTCCACAGGCACGGCAGGCGCTTCTGGAGACGGTGATGATGGGGGCCCACAGCGGCACATTGGTCAGCGACAGGCGCTTCGGCGGCGCGGATGTGCTGGCCACGTCCTACACCCTGGCCCAGGCCATACGGGGGCAGGGCCGGGTGGACCTGGTGCTGTGCGGCAAGCAGACCACGGACGGCGACACGGCCCAGGTGGGTGCGGAGCTGGCGGAGTTTTTGGGCTGGCCCCATGCGAACAACGTGCGGCATGTGTGCCCGGATGGCCCCGGCGGGGTGAAGGCGGAGGTGGATATGGACAGCTACGTGGCCATACAGCGCCTGCCGCTGCCCTGTGTGCTGTGCGCGGGAGGCGGCGTCAACACGCCGCGCCTGCCCTCGTACAAAAGAAAAAAGCAGCTGACGGAGGACTGCGTGCGCACCGTCGGCTTGGAGGATTTTGACGACCAGGACCCGTCTCATTACGGCTTGGCCGGTTCGCCCACGCAGGTGGAACGCATTTTCCCACCGGAGAAGAACGCGGAAAAAGAGCTGCTGGAGGGCCCGGGCGAAGTACTGGCGGCCCGCCTGGCCGAGATCCTGCGCCGGCGCAGACTGATTTGAAGGAGGGAGAGAGATGCCCCATTTACAGATCCATCCGGAGCGGGTGACGCCGGAGGCGGCCCGCCTGCTGACGGCGCTGTGCCCTTTTGGCGCCATCCAGTACACGGCAGACACGCTGGATATCACCGCCGGGTGCAGAATGTGCCGCATGTGCGTGAACAAGGGCCCGGCAGGCGTGATCACCCTGGAAGAGGACGCCCCGGCGCCGGCGGTGGACAAAACTGCCTGGCGCGGCGTGGCGGTGTTTGTGGAGCACCGGGACGGCAAGGTGCACAACGTGACGCTGGAGCTGCTGGGCAAAGCACGGGAGCTGGCTGCGGTGACCGGCCAGCCCGTATATGGGGTGATGCTGGGCCACGGGGTAGGGCAGGCGGCCGAAAGCCTGCTGGCCTATGGCGCGGACAAGGTGTACTTATACGACGACCCGGCCCTGCGCCATTTTTTGATGGAGCCCTATGCCAACGCCCTGGAGGACTTTATCAGCAAGGTGCGGCCCTCCAGCATCCTGGTGGGGGCCACCAACATGGGCCGCAGCCTGGCGCCCCGGGTGGCGGCGCGCTTTGGCACGGGCCTGACGGCCGACTGCACGGTTTTGGAGATGAAAGAAAACAGCGACCTGGTGCAGATCCGCCCGGCTTTTGGCGGCAACATCATGGCCCAGATCGTCAACCCCAACAGGCGTCCCCAGTTCTGCACGGTGCGCTATAAAATTTTCCCCATGCCCGCCAGGGTGGAACGGCCCGTGGGCCGGGTGGTGCCCATGGAACTGCCGGAAGAGAAAAAGCGCACGGCCGTACAGCTGCTGGAGGTGCGGGAAAAACCGCGGGAACTGGACATCTCCGAGGCGGAGAAGATCGTGGCCGTGGGGCGCGGCATCAAAACCCAGGCGGACCTGGCCCTGGCGCGGGAGCTGGCCCAGGCCATCGGCGCTCAACTGGCCTGCACCCGGCCGCTGGCGGAGGCGGGATGGTTCAACGTGAAGCATCAGATCGGCCTTTCGGGGCGCACGGTGAACGCGAAACTCATCATCACCATGGGCGTTTCCGGCGCCGTGCAGTTCGCGGCGGGCATGCGCGGCTCGGCCTGCATCGTGGCGGTGAACAGCGATAAAAGCGCGCCCATTTTCGACATCGCCCACTATGGTTTGGTGGGCGACCTGTACGCGGTGGTGCCCGCGCTGACAGCCCTGTGCCGAAAGGAGGAAGCGATGTGAAATACGGAACAGTGGGCCCGGAGGACATCCGTGCCCTGGCGGCCATCGTGGGGCAGCAGCACTGCCTGGCCGGGCAAGCCATCAGCGAGGATTACGGCCACGACGAGCTGGGCGGCATCACCCGCATGCCAGACGTACTGCTGCGCGTGCACACCACCGAGGAGGTGGCACAGGTGATGCGCCACGCCGCGGCCCGGCGTCTGCCCGTGGTGGTGCGCGGCTCCGGCACGGGGCTGGTGGGTGCGGCCGTGGCGCTGGAAGGCGGCATCATGCTGGAGACCACGGGGATGAACAAGATCCTGGAGCTGGACGAGGACGACCTGACCGTGACCGTCCAGCCCGGCGTTCTGCTGATGGAACTGGCCGAGTACGTGCAGCAGCGGGGCCTTTTTTACCCGCCCGATCCGGGCGAGAAATCCGCCACCATCGGCGGTAATATCTCCACCAACGCCGGCGGTATGCGGGCAGTGAAGTATGGCGTCACCGGGGACTATGTGCGCGGCCTCACGGCCGTGCTGCCCAGCGGCGAGGTGCTGCGGCTGGGCGGCAAAGTGGTGAAGAACAGCTCCGGCTACGGGCTGAAAGATCTGCTCATCGGCAGCGAGGGCACCCTGGCGGTCATCACCGAAGCGGTGCTGAAGCTGGTGCCCCTGCCCACGGCCAGCGTCAGCTTGCTGGTGCCCTTTGCCACCATGGAGGCGGCGCTGGAAGTGGTGCCGGAGATCGTGCGTTCCCAGGTGCTGCCCACGGCCATCGAGTATCTGTCACAGGATGTCATCCGCCTGTCAGAGGAATATTTGGGCAAAAAATTCCCGGACAGCAAAGCCCCGGCCTACCTCCTGCTGACCTTTGACGGAGCCGACGCAGCCCAGGTGGAGCGGGAATACGCGGCCACGGCCGATCTGTGCCTGGAAAAAGGCGCCCTGGATGTGTACTTGGTGGACACGGAAGAGCGGAAAAAAAGCGTCTGGGACGCGCGCGGCGCGTTTTTGGAGGCCATCAAGGCCTCTGCCGTGGAGATGGATGAATGCGACGTCGTGGTGCCGCGCCGCCATGTGGCGCAGTTCCTCCGCTATACCCGCGCGTTGGCCGCGGAATTCGGTATGCGCATCCCCAGCTTCGGCCACGCCGGCGACGGCAATCTGCATGTGTACCTTTGCCGCGACGCCATGGACGGGCAGCAGTTTGCCAAAGCCTGCGCGGCGGTGTTTGGCCGCATGTACGCCGAGGCGGCCCGCCTGGGCGGGAAAGTCTCGGGCGAACACGGCATCGGCTGGGCCAAAAAGCAGTATCTGGCCAGCCAGTGCGGCCCGGAGGAGCTGGCACTGATGCGCCGCGTCAAAGCGGCCTTTGACCCTTTGGATATCCTCAATCCCGGCAAGGTGTGTCAATAAAATAGCCATAGGCTATTTTATTGGCTATGTGGGCCATCCCTGGCCCACGGCCCCGAAGATCAGATTTTTATTGCGGAGCAATAAAAAATTTCTGCCGAAACCTTCCCACACATATAAATTTGCTGTATGATAAACAAGATACATGTCCGCCCATAGGCTACATTTACCCCAGGAATGGCACCTCGCGGCGGACGGTTCGGGAAGAGAGGTGTGACGATGGCCTATCAAGTGGTCATTGTGGAAGACAATCAAAATACCGTGCGCGCCCTACAGACGGGTGTGGATTGGCAGGCGTACGGGTTTCATCTGGCGGGCGTGGCCTACGATGGCCTGCAGGGCTGCAGGCTGATCGAACAGATCCGGCCGGATTTGGTGCTTACCGATATCCGCATGCC
>CAJMEU010000210.1 GCA_905212515.1 uncultured Oscillospiraceae bacterium
AGTGCAAACAATAGGGGGCTAAAATCCTTTGTTTTTGCTTGATTTTGCTTGTACGAGGTTTACAGTGAATGTGGAGAAATGCCTTGATATAACTGCATTTTCTTTATCTCCGTTGATAGGGAATATATGCACTGGGTCCATCTCCTAAGCGTTAGGCCGCTGGTTCGATTCCAGTCGGGGACACCATGCCGGATACGGTTGTCCGTGCGGAAAGCCGGAGGGTGCTTTGAATGCGGCCTCCGGCTTTGCTGTATCCTTTGGAGGCATGCATCCTGTACATCGCCCGGCGGCGGGGGGCAAGGTGGCATTGCCCGATGACGCCGTCTCCTGTCATTGCGACAACCTGGCCCGCCGCCTTGTATGCGCGCACGATGCGAAGCTTGTGGGCGGGGGAAACGCGGGCGTAAACAGAGACGCGCATGCACCGCGCGGCAAGCTCCGGATCGGACAGCGCGTCCAGCTCCGTACCCGAGAGCACGCCGTCCCCCGCGCGGGCGATGCCTACGTCCCGGGCAATGGCCAGCGCTGTTTCCTTGTAATCTCCGGTGATCATCACAGGCTTGATGCCGGCCTCGCGGCACCGCTGTACGGCGGGACGCACCTCGGGCCGGGGCGGGTCCAGCATGCCCATCAGGCCCAAGAAGCACAGCTTTTCCTCCCCGGCGGCGGGGGTGCTGCTTTCCGCGAAGCCCAGCACGCGCAGCGCTTCGCCCGCCATGCGGGCACAGGCGGCGTTGATATCGGCGCGGTCCCGCGGGGCCAGCAGCCGCGGACCTGCGGGGGTTTCGATATGCGTACAGCGGGCCAGCAGCATATCGGGCGCGCCCTTGCACAGCAGGCGTACGCCGCCGGGACCGCTCACGGTCACGCTCATGCGTTTGCGTGCGGCGTCGAATGGGTTTTCGCCTATGACGGTATATTGCTGCAGCAGCGCCTCTTTTGTTACGCCGGCCTTGGCGGCGGCCACCAGCACGGCAACCTCGGTCGGGTCGCCCATCACGTCGTAGACGTCTTTGGCGCGGGTGATGTGCGCGGTGGTGCACAGGGAGGCGGCCTCGCACAGCCTCCCCAGTGCCGCGTCCCGCGCGGCCTGTACGGGACGGCCGTTTTCCTCCACGGCGCCCTGCGCCCTGTAACCGCTGCCCGAGACGTTCAGTGTGCGCCCGGGCACCCAGATGCGCTGTACCGTCATTTTGTTCTGCGTGATGGTGCCGGTTTTGTCTGTGCAGATAACGCCTGCGCAGCCCAGTGTTTCCACAGCGTGCAGCTTGCGGATGACGGCGCCGCGCCGCAGGATGCGGTTGACGCTGAGCGCCAGCGTGATGGTGACGATGGCGGGCAGGCCCTCGGGGATGGCGGCTACGGCGAGGGAGATGCCTGTGAGAAGCATCTCCAGAAAATCGTTGCCCTGCAAAAAGCCCAGGAAGCCGACGGCCAGACAGATGGTGACGCAGGCCACGGCCACGAACCGTCCCAGCTGTTTGAGCTTGAGCTGCAGGGGGGTGGGCTCCTCGCCGGCGGTTTCCATCATCCCGGCGATCTTTCCCATCTCGGTCTCCATGCCGGTGGCCGTCACCACGCCTTCGCCCCGGCCCGTCATCACGATGCAGCCCATGTACAGTCTGTCTCCGGGCTGCTTTGCGGCGGGAAGGCTCTCGCCCGTGAGCATGGCCTCGTTGCACGATACCTGCACACCGGTTTGCAGCGTGCAGTCCGCCGCTACCTTATCGCCGGCCTCGAACAGCAGCACGTCGCCGGGCACCACGGTGCGCGCGCCGACCTCCAGTTCCCTGCCGCTGCGGCGCACCCGCGCCGTGGGCGCCGAAAGCTCTTTCAGTGCTTCCAGCGTTTTTTCCGTGCGGTATTCCTGCAAAAAGCCCATGGTGGCGTTCATCAGCACGATGATTATTATGGTAATGGCCTCCGTGCCCTCGCCCATCAGCACGGAGACGAGCGTGGCGGCCGCCAGGATCAGGATCATCAGGTCCTTGAACTGCGAGAAGAACATGGCGGCCACGCTGGCTCCCTTTTTCCCGCGCAGGCGGTTTTCGCCCACTTTCGCAAGGCGGGCTTTTGCCTCGGCTTCGGACAAGCCCGCAGATGTGTTTTGCAGCATGCGTTTCTCCCCTTTTTTGATTTGGGCAAAGAGGCCCATGATTGCTAAAACTTATGAAAAAATGCGCCGCGCTATGCCGGACGAAAATTTTTCTGAAAATTTCTCCCGATTTTGCAGACAAATCGGCCGCTGTCTCGTATTATAGGCATGGAATGAAAAAAACACGGAATTTACCGGGCTTCGGCCCTTTAAAGGAGATGAACCCCAAATGGTGACTTTGATTCTGACACGGATCGTTTTTGTGCTGAGCATCCCGCTTTGCCTGTACGCCGTTTATTTCGGTGTGGTCGCACTGTTCGGCCTGCGCAAAAAACTGCCTGCGGCGCCCCAGGCGAAGCCTGAAAAACGCTTTGCACTTGTGGTGGCGGCACGCAACGAGGCGGCGGTGATCGGCCATCTGGTGGACAGCCTGTATGGGCAGGATTATCCCCGCGAGCTGTATGAGGTGATCGTCGCGCCCAACAACTGCACCGACGACACCGAGGCAGTGGCTGCCGGGCGCGGCGCGCGCATTTTCCGTCCGGAGGGCGTCATCCGCAGCAAGGGCGAGGTGCTCACCCAGGTGGTGGATAAAATCGTGCTGGCGGAGGAGTTCGACGCCATGTGCGTTTTTGATGCGGACAATCTGGTGGACGGCCAGTTCCTGGCGCGTATGAACGATGCGCTGGTGAGCGGCGCACAGGTGGCGCAGGGTTTCCGCGACAGCAAGAATCCCGAACAGAGCGCGATCTCCGGCTGTTATTCTATCTGCTACTGGATGCTGAACCGTTTCTACAATGGTGCGCGCAGCGCGCTGCACCTCTCCGCGCTGGTGAACGGAAGCGGCTTTGCCGTTACCACTGCGCTGCTGCGCCGTTTGGGCGGCTGGCACACGGTTACCATGACAGAGGATTATGAATTCAGCGCCCAGTGCGCCATGCTGGGCGAACGTGTGCACTTT
Organism: uncultured Oscillospiraceae bacterium; assembly: GCA_905212515.1. Lineage (GTDB taxonomy): Bacteria > Bacillota > Clostridia > Oscillospirales > Ruminococcaceae > Ruthenibacterium. The sequence goes on from CAJMEU010000210.1 coordinate 3,057, forward strand.
GTGCCCGAGGCCCTCATCTACGACGAGCAGCCCCTTACATTCCGCCAGAGCTGGAAGCAGCGCCGCCGCTGGACGACCGGCAGCCTGCAGGGGCTGCAGAACTACGGCCACGGCCTGTTCAGCAGCTTTGTACTGCACGGCAGCTTGATCTGCCTGGACATGTACCTCACGTTTCTCGTGCCGATGGTGCAGCTTGCCAGCGTAGTGCTGGGGATCGCGGGGCTGGTGCTCACGCTGTTGGGCAGCGGCATCACCTTCGGCGGCATCATGCTGCACGGCATGATGCTGGCGGCGCTGATGACGGCCGGAGGCTTTGTGGCAAGCGTGGTGGGCTCGGCGGTATTCGCCGCGTTCACCGTGGCGCTGAAGAATGAATCGCTTTCCGGCATGGCCAAGGGCATTCTGGCCTATTGGGTGTTTCTGATGAGCCAGATGGTGCTCACGCTGCTGAGCTTTGTGAAAAAGCAGGAAAAATGGGAACCCATCGCGCATACCAGCGCAAAGCGGCTGGAGGACATGCGCACCGCCTGAGACGGGCGGCGGCCGTCTCAGGCCATCGGGATGGGCTTTTATTGCGGAGCAGGAGCAATGGAAAAACGCGGGACACGGCCTTTGGCTGTGTCCCGCGTTTCAGACCGTCAAAAAATGCAAAGAAGGAAAAGAAGCGTCCGGGGAAAAAGTTTGAAAAAGGGGTGGAGAACCCCTTTTTCATTTAAAATAACCCC
>CAJMEU010000211.1 GCA_905212515.1 uncultured Oscillospiraceae bacterium
GCAGAAGGCCGCCGTGGCCCAGCGCATCCAGCAGGGCATGGACGGGGCCGAGGAAATGCAGATCGGTGACTACACAGCCAGGTACAAACCGGTGACGAGCAACCGCTTCGACGTCAAAGCCTTTGCCGAAGCCCACAAGAAGCTGTACGCCATGTTTTGCCGGCCGCAGACGGTCAGGCGCTTCACCGTCAGCGCATAAGAAAAGCCCCTTACCTGTACACCGTAGGAAGTAAACAGGTAAAGAGCCGCAGAACACCCGCCAAGGCGGGGCCTGTATTTATTATAGACCCTGCCCGGCGGAATGTCAAAGGGAGGCGGGACGGCCCCAAGCGGCGGGGCAATGCCGCAGAAGAATTGAATAGCCCGCCCGAGAGGGTGGTATAATCGGAGCGGCCCCGCCGAGGCATGAAAGCCAAAGCGGGGCCCTTTTGGTTCTTTTTATATGCGCCATTTTGTCTGCCTTTTGTATGGTGTTTGTCTGACCGCGCAATTTTGCGCAGTTGGAATGGGGTGAGGCCGGCTCACTTCGTCTGTCCCCGCCCTACTGCTCAAATTTGCGCAGTGAGGACGCCCTAAGCCAGGCTTATACCGTGGTGTAAGTCCGGCTTACCCCGTGGAATATAATGGCATGCGGTTGTATGCGTTCGTATTCTATCGTACAGTCGATGGCCGGAATCTGATTCCGTTCGTCGTGCGGTAATTTAGTCCCACTTCATCCCGGTGTGGCCAGCCCCGTACAGCGTCAAGAAGTCCTCCAGGCCCACAGTCACCAGCCAGGGCTTGCGGCTTCGCCGGTGCATCACCACCGGCATCTCGCCGGGGCGGGCGTCCCGCACGGCCTGCGCTATGGCCGCGTCGAGGTTCAGCCGCTCCACCCGCTTGCACTCGATGTGCACACCCGGCAGGCCCACCACATCCGCGTCGCCGCTTGTCCCGCAATACTGCTGGCCACGGCGGGCGCTATATCCCTGGGCCCGCAAAGCGGCTGCAAGCTCCCGCTCTCCGCGCTTGCCCTTGTCTCTGCTGTTCATACGTCCTCCTTTGTGCTCTCCCGTTCTCTCGCCTGGGAGGGGGCTTCGCGCGTATTTATCGGTAAAAGAGAAGAGCCCTCCCATCGGTCTCCCGTGGGGCCGCTTCGCCATATACCCCCGGGGGGCTACACCCCCTCGCCCATGCGTGAAAATCCCCGGAATGCCCTGGACCCACGCGAGTAAGCGCCGCGCCGGCAAGCCGCTTTTTCTCGAAGGGGGGCTGATCGTCAAAAAATTCTCGCGGTTTTTGTGCTAGTTTTGTGCTAGTTTTGTGCAGCTCCCCGGTTCATCCGCCCAGATGCCACATTCCTCCCCAAAGCGGGCCAGTTCATCCATGATGCGCCGTTCCTCGTCCCGGCGCCGCTGGGCCTCTTTGGCCTCGGCCCACTCCGCCCATCGTTCCGGGACGCTGCCGTTTGCCTTCCAGGCCGCAAAGCTCGTGCCCCTGTAGGCCCGGCTGGTGATCTCCTCGCGGTATGCCTGTAATGCCGGCCGGCCGCGCAGGCGGCGCAAGGCCCTGGCCTCAAGCTGCCGGGCGCGTTCCCGCGAAACGCCTAATTCATCCCCCAGGGCTTGCAGGGTCTTGCCCTCAAAGTGCCGCCCGCGCACCGCCTGGGCCTCGGCCGGTTTCAGTGTGTCGATGGACGCTTCCAGCGTCTGCCGAAGCTGCGCGTTAAACGTGCGGGCCTCTGCGGCTTCAAAATCCGCCTGGGCTGCCGGGTCGGGGACAGCATCGGCAAGGGTGACATCCTCCACACCGGGCAAAGCCGCGTCCAGGCGTTCCGCTTCCGCCATGGGCTCCCGCCTCTGGCGCTCTGTCTGCAGGCCCAAAGGTCTGCACGGCATGCCGAACGGCAAAGAATCCGGTCTGCTGCGCGTCCTCCATCTCTACGCCCAACGCCTCGGCGCGCCTTCTATGGCCCATGTACTGGCGCTTGACCATCAGGGAAAGAGCGCCCTTGTTCTGCTCCCACAAAGCGGCCAGGGCCTCCCTGTCCCCCGCTTTGGCCCGCAGGGCAAGGGCTTCATTTGTGGGCTTGTCCGTGTTCATCGGCCCGCCCTCTTTTTCTCGTGCTTGGCTCGCCGTTTTCTCTCGCTTCGCCTCCACCGCTGGAAGGCCGCCCATTCCGCTTGCAGTTCCTCGCTTGCGTCCTCAAAATAGACCATGCGCAGCTGCAGCTCCCGTGCCTTTACCCTCATGTACGCCCGCCGTGCGCGCGCCTGCCCCAGGGCTATGACACGGTGCTGAACGAGGAGGCCTCGAACATCAGCCAGGGCCAGAAGCAGCTGCTGACCATCGCGCGCACCATCGTCTCCGACCCGAAGATCCTCATCTTCGACGAGGCCACCTCCAGCGTGGACACCCGCACCGAGCTGGCCATCCAGAAGGCCATGGACCATTTGACCGAGGGCCGCACCAGCTTCATCATCGCCCACCGACTGTCCACCATCCGCAACGCGGACCTGATTTTGGTGATGCGGGACGGAGACATTGTGGAGACGGGCAACCACAAGGAGCTGCTGGCCAAGGGCGGCTTCTATGCCGAGCTGTACAACAGCCAGTTTGCCGACGAGAACGACGAGGCCAAGAATCAGTGCCTTTTATGGCAAGCCAAGCCATAGAAGGCGCTGATCCTCTATCCTGCCGTCCCCATAGGCAGGTGAGGGGAGAGAATTTGCCGCTAGGCTGTTCATATTGCTTTGAGATGAAGCTCTTTTCTGCGGCCTAATGACATGAAAAAGTTCCCACTTTTGAAACCGAAACCATCGGGTCCGTAAGTGGGAACTTTTTTATTACATACCAATCAGATCGAACGCTTCAAAACTGACTGTAAGACAGTGATCTTCGTGGGGGGTTAAATAACGGATCTCCACCGTGCGCTTGGTCTGGCTGTAATACCAGCCCTCGGAAGCGGCTGCAAACCTGCGTCGGTTCAAAAAATGCTCCAGCCGCTTTTCGTCCAGTGTTACCCAGAACGGACTTTTTTCTCTTGCCAGCATCTCCACTTGGATTTTTTCCACCGTATCCCGGTAGCTTCCCTGCACGGCAAATTCTACCCGCACCTGCTCTCCCTGCGTCACGGTGATCGTCCGGCGGCAGTAGACACCTGCCTGATAGTCGTTGCTTACCCCGTCATCATCGTACAGGATCGTTTCGATCCGGCCTTTGGGGGCGATCAGCAGGTTCAACGCCGTGATGGAGTCCCGCTCCATGCTGAAAAGCTGATTGCCCGCCATAGCAATGCAGGCCCCCTGCCGTACAAACATGGGGATCGTGTCCAACCCCACGGGTACAGTGACCGTCTGACCGCCTGCATAGCGGGCGAAGCCGTCATTCCAATCATACCAGTCGCAGCCCGCGGGCAGGTAGACCTGCCGGGCCTGCGCACCTTTCTCCAGCACATTGGCCACCAGAATATCTCGCCCGAACAGATACTCGTCGCCGATATCGTATACCGCCGGGTCCTCCTGGAACTCGTAGACCAGCGCCCGCAGGATGGGCGCACCCGTGTGGCTGGCAAGATATTCATGGCTGTAAAGATATGGGGTAAAGCGGTAGCGCAGTAATATGGCCTGACGGACAATCTCTGTGCTTTTGCGAAACATCCAAGGCTCGGTGACCGTGTTGTCGCTGCTGGCGCTGTGAATGGAAAAACGCGGCTGAAAAATGCCCTGCTGTACCCAGCGCACAAATAGCTCCTCACTGGGCGCGGGGCGCCAAAACCGCCCA
>CAJMEU010000212.1 GCA_905212515.1 uncultured Oscillospiraceae bacterium
CATCGTTATGGCCATCGACTATATCACGGGTATCATCTGAGCGCTGGTGTGGCACAAAAGCCCCAAGACCGCGGACGGAGCTTTCGAGAGCAAGGCCAGCATCAAGGGGCTGTTCCGCAAGATGGGCATCCTGCTGGCCGTCCTCCTGGGCGCCCAGCTTGACCTGCTCACCGGCACGCAGATGGTGCGCAATTGTGTGATCATGTTTTTCATTGTCAATGATGGCTTTTCAATCATCGAGAACTTGGGCATCATGGGCCTGCCGCTGCCGGACGGCCTGAAAAACGCCTTCGAGGCGCTGCGGGACAAAAAGGTGTAGCGCCATGGCGGTGAATCACAGGGGCGTAGCTGATTTTGGCGCGAAGCTGTTGGCCCTGCAGGAGGACATGCCGAACATTATGTCGGATTTGGTTGTGGGCGAGGGCGTTTATGCGGTAAAGCGGGCGCGGCAAATCTGCAAAACTGACCCGAGCGAACCCAAGAGGAAAAAGATTGGTGTTGCGAACACCGGCAATTATCGGAACAGTTGGGCAAGTGATGATCATGCGCTGCGCCGCGGTAACAGCTATTCGGTGAGATTCTACAATCCTCTTGATTATTCCATCCACCTGGAGTACGGTTTCCGTAGCCACTTTGTCCCAGGAGAAGCCTTGTCCGGGCCTGTCCGGTCGGCCTTTCCTGATGGCTTCTATATTGGAAAGAAGGGCGGGTACGTGCGGGGCCACTTTACTCTAAAGCGCGCCAAGAGGCGGACGCTGGACAGCCAAGGCCCCCGGCTAAAGCGTAGGCTTGGGACGGCGATACAACAGCACATGAAATAGGGAAAGGCGGATTGGGCATCTTTACCCGATCCGCCTTTTTTCATTTTCTATAGCCAGTTGAAGTGCCGCTTCAAAATGTTCTTGGTCCTGCGCCTTGAGCCGATAATTTTGAGAGCCCGACTGAATCATAAGCCCATCATGATTCGGTGCGATTGCTGAAATGGAAGATAGTTTGCAATCAAAACCGTTTTGCTCAGCTACAAAAACTAAGCGTCGGTTGGTCAATATTAAATGGCCGTAAAAAGAATCTGTGACATTATCATAAATGGTCTGACTTGCACTTCTCCCGCTTCGGACTGAAACCCCTTTGGCAACACGGACACTTACACCACCGCCACCACCGGTTCTCCCTACGGATTTTCTTTTGGTAATCGACCTGCAACCAATATCGTAGTAATGAGCAATTTCACCGTCGCCCAATATCACGGGGACGCCAGATAACTGAGGAAGAATCCCGTTGTCAATCTGCTCAAGAGCCTGCTCTGGAATAAAGGATTCTTGAGCAGCTTTTTCAGCTCTCTTCTTCTGAGCCTTGAGTCTTGAACTTCTCCAAAGGAAAGCAAGAGCGCTAATCGAAGCGATCACTGCCGCTGTATCAAGGCTGTATCGCAGATCCTCCGGGAGCGACAGAACCATAAGCCATAATAAAATGGCAACAACCAAGAAAAAGATACCTCCAACTTTCCACGCCATCCCCTTCACTCCTGACCACAAGTATTTTTATCATTATAAAGGAAAACGGTGCCAAGTTCAAGATGACGAAAAAAAGTTGCCTTTCGGCAGCTCAAGTTCAGGGAAGCGCCCATCGAACAAGTAGTCCCTGCCTCTTCCCGGCAAGTGCTATATTTTGACTTGCATTTTGACTTGCATTTTAACAGATTTTAGCGTAAATCTACGCAATTGGCGCAAGCGGTTCGCCAAACAAAAAAGGCTGTAAACCCTTTGAAAGTGCGGGTTTACAGCCTTTTTTATCTGGTGCGCCCGACTGGATTCGAACCAGCGGCCTTCCGGGTCGGAGCCGAACGCTCTATCCAACTGAGCTACGGACGCACATGGAATAGGTGCCCTGTGTAAAGGGGCACCTATTATCATACCAGAAAAATCAGATTTTGCAAGAGGGGAAAGGGGCCGAATTTTGGCCGCTTCCCTTCAGCGGTGCAGATAGCGGTACACCGCCTTGCTCAGGACGCCGCACACGGCAAAGCCCACCAGGGCTTCCACCAGGCCCTGTACGCCCACGAACAGAACCACGAAAATAAACGGGTTGGCCGCGCCCAGGGATTGGGCGATGCCTTGGATATAGTCGGTGCGATAAAAGCACACCACCAGCCCGGACATGAACAGCAGCGTGTTCAGCACCGGGCCCGCCAGGGAGGCGGCGCCGAAAGCGGCCAGGCTGGGTTTGCCCTCGTCGCCCAGCTTTGCCAGGGCGCGGAAAAGCAGGCCCGTCAGCCAGCCGGCCAGGATGCGGGTGGGCACGCACACCAGAAAGGTGAGGACGGGGTCCACGCCCAGCAGCACGGCGCCAAAGGGACTGGAGCCAAAACAGGTGCCGAAGCTGGTGAGGCCAAAGATGCCGCCCAGCACCGCGCCGGCGCCGGGCCCCAGCAAAATGGCCCCCAGGGCCACGGGCACCATCAGAAACGAGATCTCCAGTCCGAAGGTGTGCAGATAGCCCAGCGGCGTGGTTGCCAGTACCAACTCTACGGCGGCCAGCAGCGACAGCTGCACCAGATAGCGTGTGTTTGCATTCGTTTTCATAAGCGATTCTCCTTTACTGCCGTTCCGCCTCAAACCGCGGATACGACGCAAGCGTATTTATGTACACGCCTTCTTATACCCATTGTATAGGCCGATCGCCAATATAATGTAATATAAGAGGCGGGGACATCAGGATCTGGTGTTCCGCCGATACAAAGCGTACAAACCATCCAGGACCAGGTGCTCGTGAACGGACACCTCGTGCACGCAGCGGGGCGCGATGAGGAGCGCCAGCTCGCCGGTGACCACACAGGAGGCGATACCGGTGCCCAGAGCGCGGGCAAAGCGGTCCACCATGCCGTCGATCATGCTGGCCGTGCCGAACACGGCGCCGGCCTGTACGCAGGTGACGGAACCGGACCCCAGCACCCCGCAGGCGGGGACAGCCAGGTCCACTTGGGGCAGCTGCGCCGCGCGGGCGCACAGGGCATCCACGCCGGTGCGCACGCCCGCGACCAGGGCGCCGCCCCGCAGCACGCCGTCCTCGTCCAGCGTCAGCAGGGTGGTGGCCGTGTCCAGGCTTACCACCACACAGGGCAGGGGATATTGCTCCTTGGCGGCCACGGCGGCGCACACCAGCTCGCCCCCCAATTGGCCGGGGTCGTCCATACGGATCTGCAGGCCGGTCTTGAGGCCCGGTCCCACGACGTACAGACGGCCTGGATACAACAGGCCCAGCGCCTTGCGCACGGGCTGCAGCAGCGAGGGCACCACGCAGGAGAGGATGGCCCCCGCCAGCCGGCGCGGGTCTACTTCGTAAAGCCCCAGTACCGAGCGCATGCGCACGGCGTATTCATCCGCCGTGGCGGAGGGGTCGGTGTGAAGGGACGCGCAGAACACCCGCGCGCCATCCTGGTAGCCGCCCAAAAGGATTTGGGAATTGCTCACGTTTACAGTCAGGATCACGGCGCAGCCTCCTCTCTTTTCCTAATTATATAGTAAGCGAAGGTACAAGGGATTGCAAGCGCTCAAGAAAAAATTTCCTTTGGGGCAGATATTGTGGCGAAAAAGGGTCAAGAATACTATATGAAGAGTGGCCAAAATTCTTTGCAAAAAGTTCGTCAAAAAGTGTTGACAGGCCGTTTTTTCTATGATATTATAGCTAAGCTGTCCCGCGAGGGGGAGAGCGGCGGACCTTAAGAAGAGAAGAGAAGGCCAA
>CAJMEU010000213.1 GCA_905212515.1 uncultured Oscillospiraceae bacterium
TGTGGATATCGGAAAAGCCGATGATGGACCCCTTGGCCGTGGGCATGGCGATGCCCGGTGTGAAATAGGGCTGGAAGATGAGGCCCTCGCATCCCGGCGGGATCTCGGAGAGGCGTTTGTTCAGCAGTTCCTCGGCGCTGATGCCCTTTTGCTGCGCCTCCATCATCTCTTTGGCGGCAAACTCTTTTTTGAACCAGCTCACCAGCCAATAGCCGCGGTAGATCTGCCCCTCGGGGTTATAACAGCCTTTCAAAACGGCGGGGTAGGCGGGGATGAAGGGCAGGGGCTCCATATAGGTGCGGGTGGTCAGCTGCACGGTGGCCGTGGTGCCGAAGCTGATGGCCGCTTTGTCCGGCCCCAGGCAGGAGAGGCCCAAGGTCTCGCACCCTTTGTCGGACCCGGTGGCGATGAGCTGCATCCCCTCTGGAATACCTGTGCGCGCGGCGGCCCCAGGCTGCACCGTGCCGATCACCTCGCCCGGCTCCACAATGGAATACAGCTTCTCCGGCTCGATATCAAAGATGCAGCGGCGCATATCGCTCATGCGCATCCAGCGCCGCTCCTTGCTGTCGAAGGGGATGTGGCCGATGAGGTTGGCGCAGCTGTCCACATAGCCGCCCGTCAGCCGGTAATTCAGATAGGCCGACAGCATGAGGAATTTGTGGGTTTTGGCCCAGATGTCCGGCTGATGGGTTTTGATCCAGTTGCACACGCTCATGCGGCGCTGCAATTTCACCGACTCGTACATGCCCACGGCCAGGAAGGCGGCCTTGGTGGGGGCGGGGATACGGGGCAAGCCGTGGGCCTCCCGCTTATCCAGCCACAGGATGGCGTTGCGCAGAGGCCGGCCCCCGATGTCCACGCACACGCTGGAATCGCGGATGCACGTCAGCGTCACGGCCAGCACGCGGGGCCACAGCGCCGTCGCTTTGTCCCGCAGGGCGCGGCTTACCTCGCACAGGGCGTCCCAGTAAAAATCGGCCGACTGTTCAGCCCAGTCCGGTTCCGGTGAAAGGTAGGGCTGCTCATACCGCTTTTGCACTTTGGCCGCGATGTTGCCCTCCTGGTCCACCAGCATGGCGCGGGCGCTTTGGGTGCCCATGTCGAAGGTGAGGATCAGCGGCCCTTCCACGGCGGCACCTCCTCTTCCCGGCTGGCCAGGGGGCAGGTGGCCACCACGTTCACACCCAGGCCCAGCAGGTTTTCGCACACGATGTCGCCGCAGCGCAGCGGCGGGCTGGCCATCACCCTGGCCAGGGCGGCCATGGCCGCGAAGATCTGCTCTTTCGGGATCTCGCCGTCCGTGCGCACGGGCAGTACGGGCAGATCGCCGCCCACGGCGCGCACGGTGGTGGTCAGGCTGCGCATGGGGTGGGCCAGCTCTGCGCGGGCGAAGGCTTCGCCCCGGGGGCAGGCATTGCCCGTCACCGTGAGAGGCCCGCCCTCTTCCTGCCATTGCAGGTGCAGGCGGCAGCCATTGGGGCACACGATACACACCAGTTCTTGCTCCATTCATTTCACCTCTTCCAGGCGCAGAGTCAACTGGCTTTTGCCCGTCAGGCCGGCGGCGGACAGATCGACGCACAGCCGCTCCATCTCCGGCGGGCGCAGGGCGCGGTAGGTTTTGCTGTAAACCGGCCTGCCGTCCGCCTCCAGCACCAGCCTTGTTTTGCCCCGCTCGTCCCGGGCGCGGAAGAACAGGACCGTTTTATCCAGCGGCGCGGCGGCGTCCAGCCGCTGGGGAACGCAGTACAGCAGGCTGCCGTCTGCCTCCACCTGAGCCAGCTGCCGGGCCTGGGGAGCGCTGCGGGCCGCGAAGGCGGCCGCCGCGCGGCCTGCGCCCTCGCCGCTCTCGGACACATAGTCCACCAGATCGTTCACGTGCAAAGCGTTGCCGCAGGCAAACACGCCGGGGCACAGGGTTTGGTAATCCTGGTCGCACACCGGGCCCTTGGTCTTGCGGTCCAGGGGAACGCCCAGGCTCTCGGCCAGCTCGTTTTCCGGGATCAGCCCCACGGATAAAATCAGGCAGTCGCAGTCCAGACGCTGCTGGGTGCCCGGGATGGGCGCCATCCGCCCGTCCACATCGCTGATCTCCACCGCCTCCAGCCGCTGGCGGCCGAACACGCGGGTCACGGTTTTGCCGGTATAAAGGGGGATGCCAAAATCCGTCAGGCACTGGCTGATGTTGCGCGCCAGGCCACTGGGTGCGGGCTTTGCCTCGTACACACCCAGCACTTGCCCGCCCTCCAGCGTCAGGCGGCGGGCCATGATGAGGCCGATATCGCCCGAGCCCAGCACCACGCACCGCTTGCCGGGCATCTTGCCCAGCAGGTTGGTATAATGCTGGGCCGCGCCGGCTGTAAACACGCCCGCCGGCCGCGTGCCGTGAATGGCCACTTGGCGGGCCGTGCGCTCCCGGCAGCCGGTGGCCAGCACCAGGGCTTTTGCCTGCACGCAGCGCAGGCCGGCAGCCGTCACTACCGTCAGATGGACGCCGTCCTCCTGCTGCCGGACATGCGTGACGAAGCTGTTCAGCGCCACCTCCACGCCCGAGGCGGCGATTTGATCGATAAATGTTTGGGCATACTCCGGCCCGGCCATTTTCCGGCCGAAGCGCACCAGACCGAAGCCGTCGTGGATGCACTGCTTCAGAATGCCGCCCAGGCGGCCCTCCCGCTCCAGCAGCAGCACGCGGGTGCCGGCGGCTTCGGCGGCCAGGGCCGCCGCCAAACCGGCCGGGCCACCGCCCAACACGGCCACGTCATACGTTGCCTCAGCCATTGCCGCCGCCTCCTTCCGGGATCTCTTTGGTATCGCGGCACACCAGCCACGAGCCATCGCCGCTTTTCAGCACCTGTTCCAGGGGAACGCCCTTCTCCCGGGCGATGAGTTGCGCCACCAGCGGCCCGCAGAAGCCTCCCTGGCAGCGGCCCATGCCGGGCCGCACCCGGCGCTTCACACCGTCCACCGTGTCGCAGGGCACAGGCCGGCGCAAGGCGTCCAAAATCTCCCCCTTGCTCACTTCCTCACAGCGGCATACGATCACCCCGTAATCCGGGTTTTGGCGGATAAGGGCGTCCCGCTGGTCTTCCGGCAGATCGGCCGTGCGGGGGATGGGCTTGCGCACAGGGTCAAAGGATGGGCTGGGTTTGGCGCCGCCCAGCAGTTCCACGGCCATTTGGGCCACGTCCAGGCCAATGGCCGGCGCCGCCGTCAGCCCCGGCGACTGAATACCTGCCGCGTGGACGATGTTTTTCACGGCCCGGCCCTGCTCGATGACGAACTCCTCTTCATAAGTAGGGGCGCGCTCGCCGGTGGAGTAGGTGATGATATCTCATTCGCTCAGCGCCGGCATGGCCTTGCCCTGGCGGGCAAAGGTGCCGTCCACGCTGGCGCGCAGGGTGGAAAAATCCTCCTTGTCCGGCACCTCCACCGCGTCCGGGCCGATCAGCAGGTTGCCGTCCACCGTGCTGACGATGCCGCCGCCCTTGGTGTGGGCGTGCTTGGTGTCCGCGGTGCCCATCAGAGAGAAGATGGTGTTTACCCGCCGGGCGGCCTTTTTGTCCAGGATGGAATTGGTGCCCCTGCGCGGATGGATGGAGAAGAACTGATCCCCGGCCAGGGCGGCCACCTCGTCGCTGAAGGTGCCGGCGGCGTTCACCACCACCTTGGCCGTGCAGGCGCCCCGGGTCGTGTGCAGGGCTGTGATGCAGCCGTTTT
>CAJMEU010000214.1 GCA_905212515.1 uncultured Oscillospiraceae bacterium
ACTGGTTCAGCCCCATGACGGGCACGGGCAGCGGCAAGCACGACAGCTTTATCGACGGCGTGAAGGAGGGCGAGCCCATCACCCGCTTCTCCGGCAGGATGCTGGCCAAGGGCGAGAGCGACGCCTCCAGCTTCCCCTCCGGCGGGCTGCGGGCCACCTTCGAGGCCCGGGGCTACACCGCCTGGGACCCCACCCGCCCCGCTTTCGTGCTGGGCACCCCCCTGTACATCCCCACGGCCTTCTGCGCCTACACCGGCGAGGCCCTGGATCAAAAGACCCCCGTGCTGCGCAGTATGCAGGCCATCAACAAATACGCCGTGCGCGTGCTGCGCGCCCTGGGCGACACCGAGACCGTGTCCGTGCGGCCCACCGTGGGCGCCGAGCAGGAATATTTTCTGGTGGACAAGGAATTGTTCGACCGCCGGCTGGACCTGAAGGTGGCCGGCCACACCCTGCTGGGCGCCAAGCCCCCCAAGGGCCAGGAGCTGGAGGATCACTACTACGGCAGCATCTCCGAGCGGGTGCGCGCCTTCATGCGCGAGCTGGACGACGAGCTGTGGGCCCTGGGCGTGCCCGCCAAGACCGAGCACAACGAGGTGGCCCCGGGCCAGTATGAGCTGGCCAGCGTGTTCGCCACCGCCAACATCGCCTGCGACCACAACCAGATCATGATGGAGCTGATGCGCAAGGTGGCCCTGCGCCACGGCTTCGCCTGCCTGCTGCATGAAAAGCCCTTCGCCGGGGTGAACGGCAGCGGCAAGCACAACAACTGGAGCCTGGTGACCAGCACGGGCAAGAACCTGCTGAACCCCACGGACGCGCCGGAGGAAAACGACAGCTTTTTGGTGTTCCTGTGCGCGGTGCTGACGGCGGTGGATCAGTACGGCGATCTGCTGCGCCTGGCGGCCAGCTGCCCGGGCAACGAGGCGCGCCTGGGCGGCAACGAGGCGCCGCCGGCCATTGTGAGCGTATTTTTGGGCAACGCCCTGACGGAGCTGCTGCACGAGATGGCCGAGGGCCACGCGCTGCACAAGGCGCCCGGCGGCCAGCTGCTGATGGGCGTGAAAAGCCTGCCGCTGCTGACGCGGGACGACTCGGACCGCAACCGCACCTCCCCCTTTGCCTTCACGGGCAACAAGTTCGAATTCCGCATGGTGGGCGCCAGCCAGAGCATCGGCCTGGCCAACGCCGTGACCAACGCCATCGTGGCCGACGTGCTGCGGGAGTTCGCCGAATACCTGGAGGCGGCCGAGGACAAGCACACCGCCGTGCGCGACCTGGTGGCCCGCACCTGGCGCGAGCACAACCGCATCATCTTCAACGGCAACAACTACTCGGAGGAATGGCTGGTGGAGGCCGAGCGCCGGGGCCTGCCCAACATCAAGGGCATGGTGGACGCGGCCGAAAGCTACATCAAGCCCGAGAACGTCGCCATGTTTGAGCGCATGCACGTGTTCACCGGGGCCGAGTGCCGTTCCCGCTATGAGATCGCGCTGGAGACGTACGCCAAGCACATCCACATCGACGCCTCCACCATGCTGGAGATGGTGAGCCGCAGCATTCTGCCCGCCAGCTACGAGTACCTGGCCAAGGTGAGCAAGGCCGAGTATTACGCCGAGCAGAACGGCTTTGCCTCGGCCAGCGCCAAGGCGGCAGTGCAGAAGCTGTGCGTGACCATCGACCGGGCCGCCGGCGCCATGGAGGCGCTGCGCCGCGCCCTGGCCGAATTGGACGGGCGCCGCCTGGATGAAAAGCAGCGCGCCGAGTGCTGCCGCGCCCTGGCCCACGGCGAGATGGCCGCCTTGCGCGAGGCCGCGGACTGCCTGGAAAAGCAGGTGCCCCAGCGCGACTGGCCCATCCCCGACTACTGCGCCCTGCTGTTCGATTTGTGACACAAATAAAAATAACGCCCCGGGAGATCTCCTCCCGGGGCGTTGCTGTTTGCCTGTTTTTATTGCTTTGCAATAAAAACACTGATCTTGATGGCCGTGGGCCAAAATGGCCCACATGGCCGAAAAAATAGCCTGCGGCTATTTTTATTGCTTAGACGAAAAACCTTATTCCTATGGCCGTGGCCAGAGGACTGGCCACATGTTTATTCGGGCCTTTCGTGGGCGTCGCTGGGCAGGCCGTCCGGCTCCTGCGCGGGGCGCGGGGGCTGGGTGAAGTGTCGCCTGGCCCTGGTGAGGATGAAGCCCAGCAGGCACCCCGCCTGCACCAGCAGCGCGATGATGGCGGCGATGGTGGTGCCCTGCATATCCCAGGCGCGGATGCACGGCACGCTGACGGCCGCCGCCGTGAGGATGCCGCACACGTTGGCGATGATGAGGCCCCGCATGTAGCGCATCACCGTGAGTACCATGCTGTAAAACAGCACCAGCGCGGTGAGCACGGCGCTGACCACCATGGGGCCCAGCAGATCACTGTAGGCGGATTTGCCCGCGCCCACGAACACCTCCAGCCCCCAGGGGCCGATGAATTTGGCCACCAGCAGGCCCGCGGGCAGCAGCGCCGCCACCAGGACCTGCACCGCGCCCACCACCCGCCAGAAGCCCCGGCGGTCCCCCTCCGCGTAGCTGGAGGCGAACACGTTGATGAAGGGGGTGAACAGGTAGGTGGCGCACACCTGCAACAGCAGCACCGGGGCCGTCACCGGGCCGTAGATCCCCAGCGCGTCGCCCCCCGCCACCTGGTCCAGCACGATCTTGGGCAGGGACGCGGTGGTGGTGTTGAGGGCGCTGTAGACGGCCAGGGGCGCGCACTCCCACAAAAGGGCCATCACCCGGGCGCGGGCCACGGGCTGGCGCTGGCAATAGGGCTTTGTCCGGCGCAGGGTGTACAGCAGGAAAAACAGCAGATTGACGGCGAACATGGCCGCCACCGTCACCACCACCGCCAGCTGGGCGGCCCGGGCGCGGGCTTCTTCAGAGGTCTGCCCCCCCAGCAGCAGTACCCGGGCGCGGGGCAGCACCAGCACGAACACCGCCAGGGACAGCACACCGCGCAGGGCGTACGTCTTGCCCACGATGTCCAGGCGCAGGTGCTTGTGGGCCACGGCGTTGTACACGTCGGTGGCCGACTCCATCATGCGGTAGGCGTGATACAAAAAGATGCACCCGCACTGCAGGGCCGTGTACCCCAGGGCCGCGGCGCAGAAGGTGAGGGTGACGCCGCACACGGCCGTGGCCAGGGCGATGGTATAGGCCCGGCTGCGCACGTAGCAGTACTGGGGGGACTTGTTGGGGACGTCGGACACCTGGAAGCTGTACATGCCGTACTGGGCGATGGTGAGGAAGATGTTTGTGTAGGTGAGGGCCAGGTTGAACAGGGACGACCCGCTGTCCCCCGCCAGCCGCACGATGAGCAGCGTGAAGCCGAACTGGCAGACCATATAGGTAAGCTGACCGGCCGTATTCGACAAGAAACCGCTGCGCATCCGCTTTGCATCACCCATGGCGCACCCGTCC
>CAJMEU010000215.1 GCA_905212515.1 uncultured Oscillospiraceae bacterium
CCCTGATCAAGGTGATGGAGCCGGCGTGGATCCTGCTGCTGGTCAGCGGCGGCGCTTATCTGAACGTCGCCCGCATGTTCGACCCCAACACCGAGGGCGGCGGCGGCCAGCTCACCCGCCCCGAGACCGTCACCCCGCCCGAGCTGGCCGAGAGCCAGGTCAATTTCCTGGTGCTGGGCCTCGATTATCTGGACGACGCGGTGGACCGCACCGAGGACACCATGATGACGGACATGATCCTCTACTGCCAGTTCAACAAGGACGACAAAACGCTGAAAATGCTGCAGGTGCCCCGGGATACCTTCGTGGCGCGGCCCGACCAGACCGACCAGACGGGCAAGATCAACGCCCTGTACTCCTTTGGGCCCGACAGTGAAAACAAGGTGCAGAACCTGGTGGACGTATTTTACGAGACCTTCCAGCTGCCGGTGGATTACTACGTCACTATCAGGATGGACGCCCTGGTGGAGTTCGTCAACACCTTCGGCGGGGGCGGCGGCCTTGAGGTATACGTGCCCAAGGACATCTACCTTTATGACGAAAACGACCGGCCCGTGCTGGATGAAAACGGCAACCACGACAATATGAATACGGCGACCCGCCCCATCCGGGGCGAGGAGCTGGAGATCTTCCTGCGCGCCCGCAAGGGCCCGGGGATGGAGCGCAGCGACTTTGACCGCCTTGTCAACCAGCGCTATTTCTATTCGGCCCTGTTCCGCTACGTGCGCACCATGAGCGTGTCGGAGATGATGCGCCTGATGCCCGTGTGCGTGAAGTATATCAACACCAATATGCCCATGACTACCTGTGTCGCCCTGGGCCTGCAATTCTTGAATGGCGGCGTGCCGGACGAAAACATCGTCATGGGCCGTCTGCCCATGTACGGCAACGGCATCAGCTATCTGGACAGCACCCTTGCTTATAAGCCCATGGTGTCCCTCGTCGCCGCCCAGCAGGCGGCGGACTTCCTCAACCAGTACTTCCGCCCGGCGGATGCGCCCGTGGACGTCGGTGCGCTGGACATCCGCACCTGCGGCGATCCCGCCTCCTGGGGCGGCGTGGTGGAGGCCGAGCTCAGCCATGTGGGCGCGGACGGCCAGGTGGAGGCGGGCGCCTCCCTGCCCGCGTCCCCGGACGGGGCCCCGTCCGGCGATGCCTCCGCCCCGGCGGGCGGCGCCGCGGGGGCCGGCGGGGAGCCGGCGTCCGGCGCGGCCCCCGCGGCCTGAGTGCCGCCCCTACGAAAAATTCAACGGAGGGATCAGCTTTTGAGAAATCCCAGTCCCAGTTCCCGTCAAAACCCCCGCGACATCAACGTGTCCCGCGCGCGGCGCGCCCACCGCGCCCCGGCGACCCAGCCCCGGCGCCAGGCCTATGACGCCGAGGCCGAGGCAAAGCGGCTGCGCCAGGCCCAGGCGGCCCGCCGGCAGGCGGCTGTGGGGGGCGGCGCGGCTGCCGCTTCGGCCGTGCCCCAGGTGGCGCACCGGCGCCCGTTCGATTATAACGCCTTCAACGCCGACCCCACGGGCACCGTGGCTCTGCCCCGGCAGCGCGCGTCCTCTGCGCCCCGTCCGGCGGCCAAAACACCTCCCCGGCCCAAAAAGAAAACGGGCGCCGGCAAGCTGGCGCTGCGGGTGCTGGCCGCCGTGATGTGCATCGTCGTGGTGGGGGCGGCGTGCCTGTACTGGTATGTGTCCCACATGCTGAACGGCGGTGAGGGCGGCCAGATCCAAAACGCCCAGGGCCTGGACGAGGTGGTGCCGCCGGAGCTGACGAAGGACCAGATGAACATCCTCATCCTGGGCCTTGACTATGACGAGAGCGGGGACGCCCAGCGCAGCAAGGATTTCCCCATGACGGACATGATCCTCTACGCCCAGTTCGACAAAAAAGCCAACAGCCTGCGCATGCTGCAGATCCCCCGGGACAGCTTCGTGGGCGCGGCGTACGACCAGTACACCGCCAATACCGGCAAGATCAACGGCGTCTACGCCTTCGGCCCGGACCAGGACAATAAAGTGCAGAACCTGGTGGACGTGCTGAACGACCAGCTGAAACTGAAGGTGGACGGCTACGTCACCATCGACATGCAAAGCCTGCAGGAGATGTTCGACGCCTTCGGCGGCCCCGAGTGGGCCCTGGAAGTGTACGTGCCCGTGGCCATGGAGTACGGCGGCAGCCGCCTGGAGGCGGGCTACCAGTACCTGAAGGGGAAAGAGCTGGAATTCTTCCTGCGCCAGCGCAAGGACGAAAGCGCCACCCCCCGCGGTGATTACGACCGCCTGAACAACCAGCGCTATTTCTACTCCGCCCTGTTCAAGTATATGCGCACCATGAGCATCACCGAGATGATGAAGCTGGTGCCCTGGGCGCTGAAATACGTCAACACCTCCATCGAGCCGCTGCAGTGCGTGGCCCTGGGCCTGGCGCTGATGAAGGTGCCCAACGAGAATATCGCCATCGGGCGCATCCCCGTGTACGCCAGCCAAAGCAGGCACAACGGCCAGCTCTGCAGCGAGATCGCCGTGCCGGAAACGGCCGACTTCCTCAACACCTATTTCCGCCCGGCGGACGCGCCCGTCCTGGCCGACCAGCTCAATATCCAAAGCCTGGGCCTGGCGGGCACGCAGGTGATCGACCCCGAAATGAGCCACATGGGCGCCGAGGGCATGGTGGAAGCCGGCGCGGGCGCCGCGGACGCGCCCCCCGCCGACAGCGCGGCCGATGGCGAAGACGCCCCCGCCGAGGGCTCGGCCGCCCAGCCCGCCGCCTGACAAACACAAGAGAAAAGGAGCGAAATGCCATTGATGGAACCGAAAGATTTGGCGATGAACATCGCCGCGATCCTGGACGAAAAGAAGGCCGCGCGCCTGAAAGTGCTGCGCGTGCATGACCTGACGGTGATGGCCGATTATTTCGTCATCGCCTCGGGCACTTCCAGCACCCACGTGAAAAGCCTGGCCGAGGAAGTGGAGTTTAAAATGAAGGAAGAGCACGGCGCGGCGCCCCTGCGCACCGACGGTTTCCGCTCGAACAGCTGGTTCGTGCTGGATTACGCCAGCGTCATCGTCCACGTGTTCACGCCCGACGCCCGGGATTTTTACGACCTGGAGCATCTGTGGGCCGACGGCGAGGACGTGACGCCGGACTTCGGCCAGCCCTGAGCCGCGCGCATATTTTGAAGAAGTTGTGGAGTTGAAGGAAATGGAAAAGTACGATTTCAAAGCCATTGAACAGAAATGGCAGGATATCTGGGACCAGCAGCACACCTTTGCCGCCCGGCAGGATTTCAGCCTGCCCAAATATTACGCCCTGGTGGAGTTCCCCTATCCCTCCGGCCAGGGGCTGCACGTGGGCCATCCCCGCAGTTACACCGCGCTGGATATCGTGGCCCGCAAAAAACGCCTGCAGGGCTATAACGTGCTGTATCCCATGGGCTGGGACGCCTTCGGCCTGCCCACGGAAA
>CAJMEU010000216.1 GCA_905212515.1 uncultured Oscillospiraceae bacterium
TTCATGGTGTCCGACGTGGGGCTGGTGAAGAAAATGGACGTGGCCCCCTACTTTGATTTCGACCTGGAGCTCTGCCGGGCAAACATCGCCCTGCGCAACCCCAACGCCAAGGTGATCCCCATCTGCGCCAAGACGGGCGAGGGCATGGAGGAGTGGGCCGATTGGCTGCGCGCCCAGGTAAAGGCGTGGAAAGCGTGACGCACCGGACCGCAAGATGCATGGAGAAAGGATGAAGAGCAGATGGCAGAATTGAGACCGAAGATCGTCAAGCTGGCCAAGATGGTGGGCGGCATTGCCGGCGCCATGAACAAGATCGACGAGAACGCCCCCGAGTACTACGCGCTGGATTGCGTGGTGAGCGACGAGCAGGCCGACGTGGCCCTGGTGATGGGCCTGCGCAAGCCCCGCACACTGGAGTATGTGCAGCAGCACAGCGGCAAGGACCCGGCGCTGACGAAAAAACTGTTGATGGAGCTGGTGCAGATCGGCGTGGCCAAGCGCTGGCACGAGGACGGGCAGGAGCTGTTTTGGGTGAACATCTTCGCCCCGGGCATGCTGGAGATGATGGTGAACAACCGCGAGCAGCTGGAGGCCCACCCGGAGATCGGCAAGGCGTTCGAGGAGTACACCCGCAAGCGCCTGGCGCCCATGGCCGCCATGTTCCCCGAGGGCATGGCCATGATGCGCGTGATCCCGGTGGAGGACGCCATCAAGGACCTGCCCGGCGTGCAGCCCTGGGAAAAATTATCCTATTACTTAGACAAATATGACAAGTTCTCTGTGTCCGACTGCTCGTGCCGGGCCTCCCGCCGCCACATCGACGAGGGCTGCGGCCATTTGGAGCACGAGATGTGCATCCAGATGGGCTCGGGCGCCGAGTATTACATCTCCACCGGCCGCGGGCGGGAGATCACCCGCCAGGAGGCAGAGGAGATCATCAAAAAGGCCGAGGACATGGGCCTGATGCACGAGGGCCCCCACACCGAGGAGCTGGGCGAGTGCTTCGCCATCTGCAACTGCTGCGGCTGCGCGTGCTTCTCCATGCGCATTGCCACGCTGTTCAAAACGCCGGACGCCATCCGCTCGAACTTCAGCGCCGTGGTGGACGCCGAAAAGTGCGTGGCCTGCGGCCAGTGCGTGGAAAACTGCCCGGTGAACGCCCTGCAGCTGGGGCAGAAGCTGTGCGCCAAAACCCCGCTGCCGGAAAAGAAGGAAAAGACCGCGCGGGACCACATTTGGCACCCCTCCGACTGGAACACGGACTACCGCGAGAACCGCAAAGACGTGGCCGACGAGGGCACCGCCCCCTGCAAGACCGCCTGCCCCGCCCACATCGCCGTGCAGGGCTATATCAAGCTGGCGTCCCAGGGCAAGTACCGGGAGGCCCTGGCCCTCATCAAGAAGGAAAACCCCTTCCCCGCCGTGTGCGGCCGCATCTGCCCCCACGGCTGTGAGAGCGAGTGCACCCGCGGCGACATCGACGAGCCCATCGCCATCGACGAGATCAAGAAGTTCATCGCCGACCAGGAGCTGGACCACGACGTGCGCTACATCCCGGAAAAGCGGTACGACCTGGGCAATAAGATCGCCGTGGTGGGCGCGGGGCCGGCCGGCCTGTCCTGCGCGTATTACCTGGCCATCGACGGCTACAAGGTGACAGTGTTTGAAAAAGAGGAAAAGCTGGGCGGCATGCTGACGCTGGGCATCCCCTCCTTCCGTTTGGAAAAAGGCGTGGTGGAGGCCGAGATCGACGTGCTGCGCGAGATGGGCGTAGAGTTCAAAACCGGCGTGGAAGTGGGCAAGGACGTGACGCTGGACGCGCTGCGCGGCCAGGGCTACCAGGCCTTCTACCTGGCCATCGGCGCCCAGGGCGGACGCAAATTGGGCGTGGACGGCGAGGACGCCGCGGGCGTGATCGCGGGCGTGGACTTCCTGCGGGACGTGAACCTGGGCAAAGACGTGAAGCTGCCCGCCAAGGTGGTGGTGGTGGGCGGCGGCAACGTGGCCATCGACGTGGCCCGCACCGCCACCCGCACCGGCGGCGAGGCCGTGGCCATGTATTGCCTGGAGAACCGCGCCGAAATGCCCGCCCTGGACGAGGAAGTGGAAGAGGCCGAGGCCGAGGGCATTGCCATCTGCAACGGCTGGGGGCCGAAGCGCATCCTCACCGAGAACGGCAAAGTGACGGGCGTGGAATTCAAAAAATGCGTGTCCGTGTTCGACAAGGACGGCCGCTTTGCGCCGGTGTACGACGAAAACGAGACGCAGACCGTGGCCGCGGACGCCGTGCTGGTGAGCATCGGCCAAAGCATCCAGTGGGGCGGCCTGCTGGAGGGCACTAAGGTGGAGACGGGCCGGGGCGGCACGGCCAAGGCCGACAGCCTGACCTATCAGACCGCCCAGCCCGACGTGTTCGTGGGCGGCGACGTGTTCACCGGGCCCAAATTTGCCATTCACGCCATCGCGGCCGGCAAAGAGGGCGCCATCTCCATCCACCGCTTCGTGCAGCCGGGCCAAAGCCTGACTTTGGGCCGCGACCGGCGCGAATACCACGCCTTTGACAAAAAGAACGTGGTGGTGGAGGGCTTTGACAACACCCCGCGCCAGAAGGTGGGCCATACCCAGGACAGCAAAAAGAGCTTCAAGGACAGCCGCCTGACCTTCACCGAAGAGCAGATGAAAAAAGAGACCCAGCGCTGCCTGGGCTGCGGCGCCGTGCAGGTGGACACCTACATGTGCGTGGGCTGCGGCCAGTGCACCACCAAGTGCAAGTTCGACGCCATCCATCTGGAGCGGCGCTACGACAGCGTGCCGGACGAATACGAGAAACTGCCCATCAAGATGGCCGCCAACGCGGTGAAACGCGCGGGACGCATCACCGCCACGGCCGTGAAGGGCGTGTTCACAAAGGACTGAAGCCATGCATGAATTGGGCATCATCAACGCGATGGTGAAAACCATCGAGCGCGTGGTGAAGGACGAGGGCCTGAGCGAGGTGGACACCCTGGTGCTGGAAGTGGGCGAACTTTCCGGCGTGGTGCCCCGCTTTCTGGAAGAGTGCTACCCCGCAGCCGTGTACAAAACGTTTATGGAGCATACGAAGCTGCAGCTGGACGTGGTGCCCGGCATCGTGCGGTGCCGGGCCTGCGGCCGGGAGTTCAACGCCATGCGGCACGACCTGCGCTGCCCGGGCTGCGGCGGCCAGGATATGGAGATCCTGGGCGGGAACGATCTGATCATCAAAGAGATCGTGTGCCGGTGACCATGCGGGCGGCGCGCTTCCTGCGCGGGCCCGCATGCCGCCCCTGTATCTGTTTTTTCAATGATCCTCCTCCCTTTTTCCATCCCCCCAGCGCAAGGCGCGGGCGGGCGCATTCAACGGCCGCGCGAATATATGGCACAAAAAAAAGGCGCCGACCCAACCAGCGCCCGCGAGGGGTAGCAGCTCGACCACCACGC
>CAJMEU010000217.1 GCA_905212515.1 uncultured Oscillospiraceae bacterium
CCACAGACCCCGGCACGGGCCTGCGGGTGTGCGCCACCTGCGGCGCAACGGAGCAAGACCCCTCCTGGGTAGCGCCGCATGTGCACAGTTGGGGCGCCACAGACCCCGGCACGGGCCTGCGGGTGTGTACCACCTGCGGCGCAACGGAGCAGGACCCCTCCTGGGTAGCGCCACCGCCGGTCACGACGCCGCCGCCCGAGCAGGGCACGGTGGATATCCCCTCCGCTTCCATTCCTGCGGCCTGAGTATTTGAATCAAGAAAAACAGCCGCCCGGCTTCCACATTCGCGTGGAACCCGGGCGGCTGTTTTGGAGAGAAAGAGGAAGGGGCCCGCGCCGGAAAAGCGCGGCGGCCGGATGGTGCGTTCAAGGGCTGTTCAGGCCAGCAGCTCGTCCAGAGCACGGGCGCCCTGCACGGCACAGCCGTCGCTGTCGCCGAAGGGCATGGCCTCGCTGGAGAGATAACCGTCGTACCCGATGGCGCGCAGCGCTTCCAAAATGGGCGGGTAATCAATGTGGCCCATGCCCGGTGCGGCGCGGTTGGAATCGGGCACATGCATGTGCCCCACCAGCGGGCCGGCCAGGCGCAGGGCGGCCGCCATATCGGCATCCTCGATATTCATGTGGAACAGGTCGGCCAGAATAAAAGCATCCTGAAGCTTGTGGCTTTGAATGAAGCGCACTGTGTCGGGCACGTTTAATAAGGTGCTGGCCTCGTAGCGGTTGATGGGCTCGATGCACAGGCGGATGCCTCGGGGTTTGGCAAAGGCAGTGAGGGTGCGTACGCTCTCCGCCAGGCGGGCCAGGTTGTCCTCGAGGGCCTCCCCCTCGGCCAGAGGGCCGCGGATAAAGCCGATGGGCATATTGCAGGGGGCAAAGATGGCGGCTTTTTCGATCTCACGGCAATAGGTCTCCACCGAACGCAGGCGCACGGCCTCGTCTGCGCTGGAAAGGTTCACCCCCTGGTCCTTTAAGCAGATGGAGATCATCATGCCCACCTCCAGGCCGTGGGCCTCCAGCAGGCCTTTGACGACGCGCAGTTCCTCGGCGCTTTTCACGTCCGTGAACAGGTCCACACCGTCGTAGCCGGCATTTTTTACCTTGGCAAACATGGTGTCCCACTGCGCCGCGTCGGCGCCGCTGTAGACGATGGGCCCAAAATCAGTGGCATACACGGCCACGGACAATCCTTTTTTCATGGATCGATCACCTCATTCATAATTTCAATGCACAGGGGCAAATCTTTTTGCAGCTCATAATAGGCCCACACCTTGCCTTTATTGGGCCCCACGGCCGCGCCCTGCTGCACGCAGCAGAAGCCGTGCTCCTCCAGCTGCCGGCGGGCCGGCTCCAGCCGGTCCATGGAAAACTTCAGGTGATGCAGCCCGGGGCCGTGCTCCCGCAGGAAGTCGCTCCAAATGCTGTCTCCGGACAGAGGCTGGATCACCTCCAGCTCGATGTTGCCAAAGTGGAAAAAACAGAACTTGGCGGTAAAATCCGCCGGTTTCCCTTGATATTCCCGCAGGCAGCCTTCCTCGCCGGCCGGCGGATATTCGGCAATGCGGAAAGGGCCAATGCCCAGCAGGGACTGGAATTTTTCCAGGGTCTCATCCAGGTCGGAGACGACCATCCCTACCTGGAGCAAGTTGCGGAACAAGTGTTCGTCCATGGCGGCCTCCTTTGTCAAAGCGTCAGTGTGTGCCCGTTTTGGAACAGGCGGATCTTCTCGCAGGCAACGCGGTACACCGCATCGCGGGCGGCGCCCAATGTTTGGGGCGGCTGGAAAGGCATGGGCTCCTGGCTGAGCACGCGCCGCATCTCCTCACAAAAGGCGTATTTGAGGTCCGTGCCCACATTGAATTTGCGGATGCCGTTTTCAATGGCCTCACGGCTCATGTCAAGAGGAAGGTCGCTGCCGCCGTGCAGCACAATGGGCACATCCACCTTTTCCCGGATGCGCCGCAGACGCTGCATGTCCAGCACAGGCGGGCGCAGATATTTGCCGTGGCAGTTGCCGATGGCCACGGCCAGCGCGTCCACGCCGGTGCGCGCGGTGAATTCGGACGCCAGGTCCGGGTCGGTCAAAAATTCCGTGGCCTCATCCTCCACGTCCTCAATGCCGGCCAGGCTGCCCAATTCGCCCTCTACCGAGACGCCTGTTTTCCGGGCCATGTCCACCACGGTTTTGGTCAATTGGACGTTCTCCTCATAGGGCAGAGCCGAGCCGTCCACCATGACGGAAATGCCCAGCTCGATGCAGCGCTGGATGTTTTCTATTTTCTTGCCGTGATCCAGCGTCACGGCGATGGGCATGCTGCTGCGCTGGGCGGCGCTTTTGGCAATGGTGGACAGCATCTCCAGGCCGGCAAATTCCAGCATGGGTTCCCCCAGCATGAGGATGACGGGCATGTGGGTGATCTCGGCGGCCTGCACCACGGCCTGGGTGTATTCCATGTTGTGTACATTGAACGCGCCGATGGCCATAGCCTGGCCGGCGGGCAGCAGCCCGTACAGCTGCTTGGTGGTGACAAAGGGCATAAAGGACTCCTTTCTGTGAGCAGGTCAAAAAAATGTATAATACAGGCCGACGAAAACCATCAAAACGTTCACGGCCTTTTTCACCGTATCCATGTTCATTTGGCGGAACAGATGGAACCCCAGCAGCGAACCGACCGCCGTGCCCAGCAGCAGCGGCGGCAGCATACACAGGAGCTCACCGGTGATGCGGCCGCTGGCCACGTTCACCACGGTTTTGAACAGGGAGGTGATGAGGAAAAAGCATTGCAAGGTGCCGTTGTACTCGTCTTTATCGTCTGTCACCTGCAAAAGGTACAGCACCATGGGCGGGCCCGACATATTGGTCAGGCCGCCCAGCAGGCCGCTGACACTGCCGGCCACGGCCTGGCCGGCAAAGCCCTTGGACAGGCGGACTTTTCCTTTGCCGGCCAGGGAAAAGGCCGACAGCAGCACCAGCACCACGCCCAGACAGCGTTTGAGCAGCGCGTCGTTGATGGCGTTGGCGGTTTGCAAGCCCACGAAGGTGGTGACCAGGGCGAAGCAGGCCGGTACCACCAGCAGCCGCAGATTGACGTACCGGCGCAGCCGCAAGGCATACCAGCCGATGGTGAAGGTGGCCGCGGTGGCCTGCAGCAGAAGTGCCGTCTTGGCCGGCAGTATCAGCGAGTAGACCGACATGCAAATCAGGGAATAACCAAAGCCCGTGCTGGCTTGCAGCAGCCCTCCGCAGAACGCGGCGGCCAGCAGGGCGCACCACAGGGCCACGGCGGGTCAGCCGCCGCAGGGATGTGCGGGCGCGCCGTCGCGGGCGTGGCTGTTGAGGCTG
>CAJMEU010000218.1 GCA_905212515.1 uncultured Oscillospiraceae bacterium
TCACCCCACTTGTTTTTCAGTATACCATACTGTCTAACAAATGGGGTGCAGTTCATTCCGATGCCTGGCTTTTCCTCTTGCAAAAGTCGTGCGAAATACAGTACAATAAAGAAAACTTACTCGAACATCTGGTGCACTATCTTTTTACCCGTCATGGGATAAACGCACAATTGGTTCTGGCTGTTGCAGGTGCCCAGGAACACTTCCTCCAATTTGATGTGATTGGCCTCCAGCTGCTTTTTCAGCCAGGTATCGTCGTTGCCGGTGAATTTCAGGTTTTCCGGCAGCAGGTGGCCGTCCAGGATCAGGGTCACGCAAGGGCGCTCGGGGTCTGGGGTCATCTGCAGGTCCTGCGGGGTCACGGGCCGCTGTGCCGCCTTGGGCAGGAAGCTGATTTGGCCGTTGGTCTCCAGAATGGCGGTATCCACCTGCTCCAGGTCAAAATAGCCGTTTACACGGCATTGGGTCAAAAATTCGTTGATATCCATCTTGGCGCTGGCCAGGTTTTTTTCGTACAGCTTGCCGTGCTCAAATAAAATCAGCGGGCTGCTGTTGAACAGCTTGCGCAGGGACAGGGATTTGCAGGTGACCCAGTTGATCAGCGCGGCGGCCAGGCCGTAAATGATCATGGCCGTCAAGGGCCGTTCCCACTCTTCCAGGTTGGTGGCCAACTCGGCCGCGATGGAACCGAGCGTGATGCCGTTGATATAATCGAACATGCTCATTTGGCTGATCTGCCGGATGCCCATCAGTTTGGCCAGCAGGAACAGCGCCACCAGCGAAAGGATGCTGGTCAAAATTACTTGAAGAATATCCATGGTCATCGTCCTTTACCTCGTGGTTTCAAGATAGGGTCCGTGTTAGTTTGCCCGCCTTGGCTTCGTTTATTGCCCCTGGTAAAAACTATTGCCGCCAGGCGGGAAAAGGGATGCGGCTTTTTGATGGAGGAGATGTATCCAATGAAACATGTTTTTATCATTAACCCTGTGTCCGGAAAGGCGGATGCCAGCCAATACCTGGCGCCGCGTATCGTGGATGCGGCGCGGCAGGCGGGCGTGGATTATGCGGTGGAACTGACGGGCGCGCCCGGCCACGCGGCCGAGCTGGCCTGCGCTTACGCCCGGGAAGGCCCGGCGCGCCTGTATGCCTGCGGCGGCGACGGCACGTTGAACGAAGTGTTCCTGGGCGCGTGGCAGTCCGGCTCGCCGGACGCCGAAGTGGCCAGCGTGCCCTGCGGGTCAGGCAATGATTTTATCCGCAATTTCGGCACACAGGAGGACTTCCTCGAACTGGCCGGGAACATCACCGGCACTGCCGTCCCCATCGACCTGATGCAGGTAGGGGAAGGTGTGGCTGCGGCCATCTGTTCCATGGGTGTGGACGCGGAAGTGGCCTATGGCATCCCCAAGTTCCGCCGTGTGCCCCTGTGCGGCGGTCAGATGGCTTACAATCTTTCCATTGTGGAATGTATGTGTCACAAACTGGGCTACCATGTCCGGGTGACGCTGGACGGCCAAGTGATGGAAGGCAATTACCTGATCGCCACGGTGTGCAACGGCCAAAGCTACGGCGGAGGCTACTGCGCGGCGCCCACAGCCGACTTGCAGGACGGCGTGCTGGAAGTGGTGCTGGGCATTTAGCGCAGTCGGCTGCGCATTGCAGGCGTGCTGGCCAAGTACAAGGCTGGGCGGCATATCGTGAACGAACAAGTGGTGCCGGAGCTGCGGGATGTGATGACTTACCATCACGCCCGGCATGTGTGCATCGAGGCCCTGGATGAGCGCACGCCCATCATCAATGTGGACGGCGAGTGCGGGCCCGCCCGCACTTTGGAAGCGCAGGTGATCGAGCGGGCGGCGCGCTTTGTGCTGCCGGCGCCGCTGTACGGACGGTTTACAGGAAAGAAAGAAGAAATGACGGCAGGCGCTGTATAAGTGCCTGCCTTTTTTGTTTACAGAGCCAGGGTCAAACGTCTCTTGGATAAAAATTTTCTTGTTCACAAAAATTTTATGATTTACCCTCTTGATTTTTTGCGCCAATGTGGTTACAATATGTTTAGCACTCAAAGATAAAGAGTGCTAACAAAATCTGTAAAGCTTTTAAAATATTATTTTAGGAGGAATTCAATATGAAGATCAGACCCCTTGCAGACCGTGTCGTCATCAAAAACGTAGAGCCTGAGGAGACCACGAAAAGCGGTATCATCCTGACCGGTTCGGCCAAAGAGAAACCCCAGGTGTGCGAAGTTCTGGCCGTGGGCCCGGGCGGCCTCGTGGAGGGCAAGGAAGTAGAGATGACCGTCAAACCCGGCGATAAAGTGCTGATTGCCAAATATGCCGGCACGGAAGTGAAGGTGGACGGCGAGGAGTGCGTCATCGTTCGCCAAAGCGATATTCTGGCTGTGGTCGAATAAAGATCAACTTTGAATTTACCAAATAAAAAGGAGTCGTTGCATTATGGCAAAACAGTTACTGATGGGCGAAGAGGCCCGCAAGGCGCTGAGCGCCGGCATTGACACATTGGCCGACACCGTGAAGATCACCCTGGGCCCCAAGGGCCGCAATGTGGTGCTGGGCAAAAAATTCGGCGCCCCGGTGATCACCAATGACGGCGTGACCATCGCCAAGGAGATCCAGCTGAAGGACGCGTTTGAGAACATGGGCGCCCAGCTGGTGCGCGAAGTGGCAACCAAGACGAACGACGCCGCCGGCGACGGCACCACCACCGCCACCGTGCTGGCTCAGGCCTTGGTGACCGAGGGCATGAAGAACGTGGCGGCCGGCGCCAATCCCATGGACGTAAAGCGCGGCATGCAGAAGGCCGTCAAGGCGGCTGTGGAGGCCTTTGCCAAAAACAGCAAGCAGATGTCCGGCGCCGAAGACGTGGCCCGCGTGGCCACCGTGTCCGCCAGCGACGAAGAAGTGGGCAAGCTGATCGCCGAGGCCATGGAGAAAGTTGGCGCCGACGGCGTGATCACCATTGAGGAAAGCAAGACCGCCGACACCGACTGCGAGGTCGTGAAAGGCATGCAGTTCGACCGCGGCTATATCACCCCTTACATGGTGACGGATACCGAGCGCATGGAAGCCATTCTGGACGACGCCTATATCCTTATCACCGACAAGAAGATCAGCGTGATCCAGGACATCCTGCCCTTGCTGGAGCAGATCGTCCAGTCCGGCAAAAAGCTGCTGATCGTGGCTGAGGACGTGGAGGGCGAAGCCCTGAGCACCCTGATCGTCAACCGCCTGCGCGGCACCTTCACCGTAGTGGCCGTCAAGGCCCCCGGCTTCGGCGACCGCCGCAAGGCCATGCTGCAGGATATCGCCAT
>CAJMEU010000219.1 GCA_905212515.1 uncultured Oscillospiraceae bacterium
TGGCGTGTGCTTGGCCAGCATCTTGATGAACTCGACGCCGATGATGAGGTTGAAGGCGTGGCCCAATACTTGGTCGAAGTGGGCGCTGGCGTTGGGGTCCGTGGCCAGGCCCAGCACCTCGCCCGTCACGCGGATGCCCACGATCACGATGGCCAGCAGGACCAGGATGGAGATCAAAATTTCAATGCCTGTGGCCGCCTGGGCGATGCGCTGGCGGAAGCTCTCCCGCCAATGTCGATGCTGCATGACCGGCCCTCCTTATACCTTTTGTGGTATGAATATACCATAAAAGGGCGAGCCCTGTCAACCTTTGGCGGACGGGCCGTAGTAGGCAGCCAGCAGATCCACCACGGCGCCGTAGCTTTTCACACCCAGGCTTTGGCCGTAGCTTTTCAGAAACCCTTCATAGGCAGAGTTGGCAGCCTTGGACAGGTGGGTATCCTGATACTGGGCCCAATAGGCGTTGTTGTCCTGGAGGTCCGCCTGCACGCGCGGATCCAGGCCGTGGTAAATGGCATCCCACAAGCCCTTGTCTTCGCCGTACAGCGCGTTGGACAAATGGATATAGGCCAGCAGTGCACCGGAGTATTCATACCACACGTCCCCGCTTTCCTGGCAGGCGACCACGGCCAGGAAATTGGCCGTCTGCTCGGGCGCGATGCCGCGCACATGGGCCAGCTCGTGAGCCACGGTGGCGGGCAGCAGGCACACGGGGGCATTCACATTCAAATTGGCTTCGCCGGTAAAGGGAAAGAAGAATCCGGTGAACTGGATCGCGCTCATCACCTCGCTGAACACCATGGCCTTGGGCCGTACCTGCGGACCCTGCAAAAAAGGCCAGCGCTTTTCCAAGGCGGTGTACAAGGTATCACCGCGCGCCAGCACCTCTTCAGATGAAACGGCGAAGATGCCATTTTCATCCCTGGGCACGCTGCCTGCCGTGCGGTTCAGCACCGCGGCAAAATAGCCGGTGGTATCGTTCAGTTCCTCCACGGTGATGGCCTGGGCATAAATGCCGGACTGCTGCTCAAACGTGGGTGCATAATAATTGAGGCCCCACAAAAATGTGTAGCCTAAGTAGACGGCCAGGGCAATGGCCGCCGCCCCTGCCAGGCGCCGCCAGAGGTACAGCCCCCTGCCCTGTTTTACTTTGACCGCCCGGTATACGGTGCGCGCCGCATAGCACACACAAAACAGCACCAGCGCCGCCCAGCACACCTCGGCCATGCTGAAGGGCAAGTAGCTGCACAGCGTGCCCATCAGCCGCTTGTACGGGCCGGTGACCCAGGTGCAAAGCAAGGCCGCCGCACCGGGCAGTGCCATGGCCAGGCGCAGAAGCAGGTACGCCCCGCCCAGCCAAAGCAGGGCGAGGTATTCCTTTTTCATGTTCCGCCAGTGTGCTCTCCATCGTTCCGCCATGGTCATTTGCCCAATTTGTCCACCAGGGACAGCACTTCGTCGATCTTCTCTTCCGCGTTGCCGGACTCAAAAGCCTCCTGCACACAACCCAACATGTGGGCTTTTAAAATTTCCTTGTTCGCTTTGGTGAGGATGGACTGGGTGGCCAGCACCTGATTGGAGATGTCGATGCAGTAGCGGTCGTCTTCGACCATGGCCAAAATGCCGTCCAGCTGGCCCCGGGCCGTTTTCAGCAGGCGTGTCACCGCGGCTTTGTCGGCCTTCATTGGTCCACACCTGTCACTTCATAACCGGCGGCCTGCACCGCTTCTTTCAGCGCCTCCACGGAGGTGTCGCCCGCCAGGGTGCAGGCGGCGGTCTTGGCTTCCAGGTTTACGTCCGCAGACACGCCCGGCAGGTTTTCCAGGGCGGTCTTCACGTGTTTCACACAGTTCTGGCACATCATGCCCTCTACATGCAAAGTGATGGTTTTCATGGTCGTTTTCTCCTTTTGTATTGGTGTTTTTGTTTTCGGTGTATCAACAGGCGCGAAGCGCGCCTTGAACCGCTTGAGCCGCAGGGCATTGGATACTACGAACACGCTGGACAGGCTCATGGCCGCCGCACCCACCATGGGATTCAGCTTGAGGCCGAAGGGGATGAAAAACAGGCCTGCCGCCAGCGGGATACCCAGGGTGTTGTAGAAGAATGCCCAGAACAGGTTCTCCTTGATGTTGCGAATGACAGCCTTGGACAGCTGGATGGCCGTCACCACGTCCCGCAGGTCGCTTTTCATCAGCACGATATCCGCGCTCTCGATGGCCACGTCCGTACCGGCGCCGATGGCGATCCCCACATCGGCGCGGGCCAGGGCCGGCGCGTCGTTGATGCCGTCGCCCACCATGGCCACTACCTTGCCCTGCTCTTTCAGCTGGGCCACGTGCTGCTCCTTCTCCTGGGGCAGCACCTCGGCGATCACATGCTGGATGCCCATCTGTTTCTGGATGGCCGCCGCCGTGCGGCGGTTGTCGCCGGTGAGCATCGTCACCTCCACGCCCATGTGCTGCAGAGCGGCAATGGCCTCGGCGCTGGTGGGCTTCACGGTGTCGGCCACGGCAATCACGCCCACCACCGTCTGCTCTTCGGCGAACAGCAGCGGCGTTTTGCCCTCGGCGGCCAGGCGGTCCAGCAGGGATTTAACCTCGGCGGGCAAGGGGCCATTTTGCTCCATCAGGGCCGCGTTGCCCGCGGCGGCCTTTTTGCCGTTTACAAGGGCGGTGACGCCCTTGCCGAACACGGCCTCAAAATCCTTCACTTCCCGCACGGGCACGTTTTGCTCTTTGCCGTATGCGGTGATGGCCTGGGCCAGGGGATGCTCGCTGGGCGTCTCCAGCGCCACGGCCAGGGACAGCAGCTGTTCCCTGCCGCGCCCGTCCAGGGGCACCACATCGGTGACCACGGGCTTGCCCTCGGTGATGGTGCCCGTCTTGTCCAGCACCACGGCGTTGACGTTGTGGGCCGTTTGCAGCGCCTCGCCGGACTTGATGAGGATGCCGTTTTCCGCCCCCTTGCCCGTGCCCACCATGATGGCCACCGGGGTGGCCAGGCCCAGCGCACAGGGGCAGCTGATGACCAGCACGGCGATGCCCACGGAGACGGCGAACTCGGCCGTTTGGCCCAGGGCCAGCCACACAACAGCGGCCAGCACCGCGATGCCGATGACCACGGGCACGAACACGCCGGCGATCTTGTCCGCCAGCTTGGCGATGGGCGCCTTGCTGGCCGAGGCGTCCTCCACCAGGCGGATGATCTGCGCCAGGGTGGTGTCCTCGCCCACCTTGGTGGCGCGGAATTTAAAAAAGCCCGCCTTGTTGATGGTGGCAGCGCTCC
>CAJMEU010000220.1 GCA_905212515.1 uncultured Oscillospiraceae bacterium
GGCCTGGACGCCATCCATGACACCGTGCACGAGATGGCCCGCGACGAGGCCCGCCACGGCCGCGCGTTCGCCGGCCTGCTGGCCCGCTATTTCGGCAAATAAGGAATTTTCCCAAAAATCAAAGGGCCGCTGTTTCCAGCGGCCCTTTGGTCTCTAGATAAAGAGGTGCGCTCATGAAATACAAAAATCCTTTGCTGGTCGTGCGCGATTTGGAGCGAAGCAAAACTTTTTACCGCGAAGTATTGGGCCTGCGCGTGATCCTGGATTTCGGGGCCAACATCACCCTGACGGGCGGCGTCTGTCTGCAAACGGAGCAGACGTGGGCCCGGTTCATCGGGCAGAAGCCGGAGGATATCCGCTATGACGGGCGGGACGCGGAGCTGTATTTTGAGGAGGACGCATTCGATGCCTTTGTCCAAAAGCTTGCCCAGCGCGGCGATATCCGCTATGTGCACCCGCCGCAGGAGCATCCCTGGGGCCAGCGCGCCGTGCGCTTTCTGGACCCGGACGGCCATGTCATCGAGGTGGGGGAGGACATGAAAGCCGTGTGCCGCCGCTTTTTGGCCAGCGGCATGACGCAAGAGCAGACGGCCATCCGCATGGATGTGCCGCTGAAATTTGTAAAAGCGGCCCTGAAATGACCAGGAAATATAATCTGTACCACGAGGCGTTTCGGCGCCTCTTTTTTGTTTAGAGACGGTCCCCGGGGGCATACTTTCTCCAAAGGAGGGGAAACCTTGCAGGAACGAAAAACCGCCGGCCGCAAGGCGGCCGCGGCGGTGATGATGCTTTTGCTGTTCGCGGTGGTGCTATGTTCGATGGCATTGCTGTGCACCAACAAAGCCTATGCCCGGGCGGCCCGGGGGCAAAGCGAGAACAAACTGCTGCTCAGCGAAGGGCGCGGCAACATCTTTGACTGCAATTTTAAACCGCTCACCAACGCCCAGAACACGGTATACGCCCTGTTCCCGCCAGGCAGCAAAAGTTACCGCACCTGGTTCGAGAGCGTGGCCCCCGAAGAGAAAACCGCCTTCTACGAGGCCATTCAGCGGGCGCAGCCGTTTTTGATCCCCGTCTCGGCCCAGCAGGAGCTGCCGGAATATACATTCTACAACCCCGAGCGCTATTTCGCCCTGCCCATCGCCCCCCACCTCCTGGGCTATCTGGACGCCCAGGGCCAGGGCGTCACCGGCGTGGAATACGCCTATAACGACCTTTTGCAGGGCGGTTCCACCCGGGAGGACGTGTACTGCGTCACCAATGCCCAGGGAAACTTCATTGACAGCGACGAGCCCCGCGTCCTCTACACCCAGGGTACGGGCAGCGGCGTGATGCTCACCCTGGACGCGGACATCCAGCGCATCTGCGAGGGCGTGGCGGCCGTCGAAGTGGACAAAGGCTGTGTCCTGGTGCTGGAAAGCGCCACCGGCCGCGTGCGCGCCAGCGTTAGCCGGCCCGTGTTCGATCCGCGGGACGTGGCCGCCAGCATCCGGCGCAACGACACCTCGCTCATCAACCGCGCCGTCAGCGCCTTCAGCGTGGGCTCGGTGTTCAAGCCCCTGCTGGCGGCCCAGGCCATCGAGGCGGGCTTCAACGCCCGCGCGGTGTACGAGTGCACGGGTGCCATCGAGGTGAACGGCCACACCTATCACTGCTTTGGCGAGGCGGCCCACGGGCCCGTGGACCTGCAGGAGGCCATCGAGCAAAGCTGCAACTGCTATTTTGTGGACCTGGGCCTGCGGCTGGGCGCGCGGCGCGTGCACAGCGCGGCCGCCCTGGCAGGCCTGGGCCGGCGCACCACCCTGGCGGGCACCCTGCAGACAACGGCCGGCAACCTGCCCACTGTGGAGGAATTGACAGACCGCGGCCAGCTGGCCACGGTCAGCTTCGGCCAGGGCGCCCTGACGGCCAGCCCCCTTCAGGTGGCCGCCAGCCTGAACGTGTTCGCCAACGGCGGCGTTTATGTGGAGCCCACTTTTGTGGAAGGCATCGTCAACGAGTACACCCAGCAGGTCACCGAGAGCCTTTATGCGCCGGTGCAGCGGCAGGTGTTCTCCCAAAAGGCGGCCGCGGAGGTGAAGGACATGATGATCGGCGTGGTGGAGGAGGGCCTGGGCAAGGCCGCGAAGCCGCAGCACGGCGGCGCTGGCGGCAAAACGGGAACCGCGCAGACCGGCCGCTTCACCGAGGACGGCCAGGAGCTGGTCAACGCCTGGTTCGTGGGCTTCTGGCCCGCCGAGGAGCCGCAGTATACCATTGCCGTGATGCTGGACGACGGCGCCCACACAAGCACGGACGCCGCGCGGGTGTTCGCGGACGTGACCACCGCCCTGTATTACTACCAGTCGGGCATGGAGGCGCAGCCCGCGGAACAGCCCTGAGAAAAACGCGCCCAAGGCGTTTCCAGGCTTGACAAGGCGCGCTTTTGCCTTATAATAAGAAGAGGAATGAAGAAATAAAGTGTTGACCGGGCCAATCGGGCAGGCAGCCCCCCAGAGAGAGAACGCCAGGCTGAAACGTTCCCGCGCTGCCGCCCCGACCGCCACCCGCGAGCTTCCTGCGAAGAACAGGACGTGACACAGCGTTAATGTGGACAAAGTGGCGTGCCTGCGGGCGCGCAATTTGGGTGGTACCACGGATGCGAACAAGCCTTCGTCCCTTAGCCGGGGCGGAGGTTTCTATTTTTTCATGGAAAAATCATCTTGTGTAAGGAGAACTGAAGATCAATGGAATGGACAGGACTGAACGACCTCCGCGAAAAATTCCTCTCTTTTTATGAGGGCAAGGGCCATCTGCGCCTTGACAGCTTCCCCCTGGTGCCCCAGGGCGACAACAGCCTGCTGCTGATCAACAGCGGCATGGCGCCCATGAAAAAGTGGTTCCTCGGCCAGGAGGAACCGCCCTGCCACCGGGTGACCACCTGCCAGAAGTGCATCCGCACCCCGGATATCGAGCGCGTGGGTATCACCGCCCGTCACGGCACCTTCTTCGAGATGCTGGGCAACTTCAGCTTCCAGGATTATTTTAAAGAGGAGGCCATCCCCTGGGCCTGGGAGTTCCTGACCCAGGTGCTGGAGATCCCGGCGGACCGCCTCTACATCTCCGTCTATCTGGACGACGACGAAGCCTATGATATCTGGACGCAGAAGATCGGCATCCCCGAAGACCACATGGTGCGCTTCGGCAAGGAGGACAATTTCTGGGAGCACGGCACCGGCCCCTGCGGCCCCTGCAGCGAGATCTATTTTGACCGCGGCCCCGAGCACGGCTGCGGCAAGCC
>CAJMEU010000221.1 GCA_905212515.1 uncultured Oscillospiraceae bacterium
GCGCTGCCTTCACCGGCCGCAACAACATCCACGGCCCGGCCAATGCCATGTACCTGCCCACGGTCATCAAGTACAACAGCAAAAACGCCGAGGCGGCCGAGCGCTATGCCGAGATCGCCCGCTTCATCAACCTGCCCGGCAGCACCACCGAGGAATTGGTGGACGCCCTGATCGCCGAGCTGCGCGAGATGAACAAACAGCTGAACATCCCTCTGTCCATCCAGAACTACGGCGAGGGCGGCGTGATCGCCGAGAAGAGCATCATCGACGAGAAGGAGTACAACGACAAGCTGTCCAACGTGGCCGCCCTGGCCATCGGCGACGCCTGCACCGGCTCCAACCCCCGTCAGCCCAGCCAGGAAGAGATGGAAAAGCTGCTGCTGGCTGTCTATTATGACAAAGAGATCGATTTCTGATCGCTCTTTTGCAAACATTCGACAAAAGTGAGAGAGGATCTGCCGGATTGCTCGCACTTATGTTATAATGTTCAAGGGGCGAAGCCGCCTTTCGGCGGCTTCGCCTTTTGTCACAACTATGAGGAGGGAAGATTCTTGTATAAGATCCTTGAAAAACAGGCCCTGAACCCGACCGTGACCAAAATGGTCATCGATGCGCCCATGGTGGCCAAAAAGGCCCAGCCGGGCCAGTTCATCATCTACCGCGCGTCTGAAGACGGCGAGCGCGTGCCCCTGACCGTCGCGGATTACGACCGCGAGAAGGGCACTGTCACGATCATTTTCCAGATCGTGGGCGGTTCCACCATGGAGCTGAACACGTTGAATGAGGGCGACAGCCTGGTGGACTTCGTGGGCCCCCTGGGCACGCCCAGCCACCTGGACGGCCTGAAGAAAGTGGCCGTTGTGGGCGGCGGCGTGGGCTGCGCCATCGCGTACCCCACCGCCAAGAAGCTGCACGAACTGGGCGCCGAGGTGCACAGCATCATCGGCTTCCGCAGCCAGGACCTGGTGATCCTGGAAAAAGAGTTCGAGGATGTGTCCAGCAAAGTGGTGAAGATGTCCGACGACGGCACCTGGGGCCAGAAGGGCCTGGTGACCAACGCGCTGGAGCAGCTCATCAAAGAGGGCAACCAGTATGACGAGGTCATCGCCATCGGCCCGCTGGTGATGATGAAGTTCGTGGCCAAGCTCACCAAAGAGTACGGCATCAAGACCACCGTGTCCATGAACCCCATCATGATCGACGGCACGGGCATGTGCGGCGGCTGCCGGCTGACGGTGGGCGGCAAAACTATATTTTCCTGCGTGGACGGCCCGGACTTCGACGGCCATGAAGTGGACTTCGACGAGGCCATGCACCGCGGCGGTATGTACAGAGAGTTCGAGGCACACGCCCGCGAGGCGGAGTGCAACCTGCTGAAGAAGGAGGTCGAGTAAAATGCCCAATATGGACCCGAAAAAATGCCCCATGCCGGTACAGGACCCGGATGTGCGCAACAAAAACTTCAGCGAGGTGGCCCTGGGTTATACCTACGATATGGCCGTGAACGAGGCCAAACGCTGCCTGAACTGCAAAAATAAGCCCTGCGTGTCCGGCTGCCCGGTGTGCATCGACATCCCCGGCTTTATCCAGAAAGTGGCCAACGAGGACATGGAAGGCGCCTTTGAGATCCTCTCCGCGTCCAGCGCGCTGCCCGCCGTCTGCGGCCGCGTCTGCCCGCAGGAGACCCAGTGCGAGGGCAAGTGCATCCGCGGCATCAAGGCAGAGCCCGTGGGCATCGGCCGTTTGGAGCGCTTCGTGGCCGACTGGCACCGCGAGCATTCCAGCGAGAAGCCCAAAATGCCCGTCCAGAACGGCCACAAGGTGGCGGTGATCGGCTCCGGCCCCAGCGGCCTGACGGCTGCCGGCGACCTGGCGAAAATGGGCTATAAAGTCACTGTTTACGAAGCCCTGCACACGCCCGGCGGCGTGCTGGTGTACGGCATCCCCGAGTTCCGTCTGCCCAAGGAGATCGTCCGCAAGGAGATCGAGGGCCTGAAAGAGATCGGCGTGGACGTGGAGACCAACGTGGTCGTCGGCAAGACCATCACCATCGACGAGCTGTTCGATATGGGCAACGAGGCCGTGTTCATCGGCTCCGGCGCCGGCCTGCCCCGCTTCATGGGCATTCCGGGCGAATCCCTGAACGGTGTGTACTCTGCCAACGAGTTCCTCACCCGCATCAACCTGATGAAGGCCTACAAGCCCGATTCCAAAACGCCCATCCAGCACGCGAAAAACGTGGCCATCGTGGGCGGCGGCAACGTGGCCATGGACGCCGCCCGCTGCGCCAAGCGTCTGGGTGCCGAGAATGTGTACATCGTCTACCGCCGCGGCATGGACGAGCTGCCCGCCCGTAAAGAAGAGGTTGAGCACGCCGAGGAGGAGGGCATCATCTTCAAAACCCTGTCCAATCCCCTGGAAGTGCTGGGCGATGAGAACGGCAACGTAAAAGGCATGGTGTGCCAGGAGATGGAACTGGGCGAGCCCGACGCTTCCGGGCGCCGTCGCCCCGTGGCCAAAGAGGGCTGCACCTTCACCCTGGACGTGGACTGCATGGTCATGAGTATCGGCACCAGCCCCAACCCCCTGATCCGCAGCACTACTCCGGGCCTGGAGACGAATCCCCACGGCTGCATCATCACCAACGGCGACGACGGCCTCACCACCCGCGAGGGCGTGTACGCCGGCGGCGACGCCGTGACGGGCGCGGCCACGGTCATTTTGGCCATGGGCGCCGGCAAAAGCGCGGCCGCGGCCATCGACGAGTACATCAAAGGCAAAGCGTAAAGGTAAAAACCTATACATGCCGGAAGGCAGAAAATAAGGCGTATTTTCTCGGCTCCCTCACCCGCGCGGGAGAGGGGGCCGAGCATTTTACCAGGGCACGGCCTGGAAAAACGCCTTATATATACATTAAAATAGGCCCGGGAAAGAGCCGGAAACGTGAGACGCCCGGCCGGGTTTACGGCTTTTTACAAAGGGCCGAACGGCCGGATGAAGAACCATGATTTTGTGTTTTTGATGCAAAATCCGGCATGAATCGTTCCAGTCGCGGCGCTTTTGCCATTTCTTCAAAAAAAACAAAAAAAGGTATTGGCAAATTCAAAACGTCGTGATATACTTAGACAAGGATGCACAACCTGGGGTAGTTATATCCTGGGGGCAGGCCGAATTCAAATTGACAATGGTAAGGGAGGCTTGATTTCGGTCGGTTTTTGTTTTGTAAGCAAATGACGTGCATGAAAAAACAATTAGGAGGAAGAACAAATGAAGA
>CAJMEU010000222.1 GCA_905212515.1 uncultured Oscillospiraceae bacterium
GCGAGCGGGAGTCCGGACTAGTTGGCGGAGTGGCAGTTTTAATGCGTGATATTAATGGTGGTGCCCAGAGAGTGTAGATAGTATTTGTTGGTGAGCAGATATTTGTAGTTGTTCAGGCCATTGAACTGTCGTACTTCGCTGACGATGCTTTTCCAATTGGTAAAGGAATAGGGGATGCCCTGGATGAAGGGGATCAGCACCACGACTGCGAACAGGATGAGCGTGGGGAGAAGAAACAGCATGTTTCCCGTGTGAAGCCGTACGGCGCTTCGCGAGATGGTGTGTTTGTCATTCAGTGTACGCATAAGTAATCCTCCAACGAAAGCAGAAAGTGTGCTGCCCCGGAATGTGGCCCGCGCGGGAAATGCCGGACAGGGCAAAAGGAAGCCGGGCGCAGTTGGGTGAACCGCGCCCGGCCGTTTGTGCGCTTTGCAAGTGCTGTGTGACGGCCGCGGGCCCGGGCGCGCCTTTACAAGTTGGCCTGCGCGTACTCGTCGTCGAACAGCTCCTGCATATAAGCCAGGCAGGAATCGACGGAATCCACCCCGTCGGTGGCCTTGCCGGTGCAGCAGTAGCTGGCAAAAGCCGTCAGCGCCTTGCGGTAAGCGGAAGAGTAGGCAGAGGAGAAGGGCAGCGTGAACTCACCGTAGCCCACCGCGTTGCCGGACGCCTTGACGTCCAGGATGGTCTTGAGGAAATCGGTGGTGTTCTCGGTGGTGGCGCCGGTGATGCAGGGCTGCATCGACATGTCGGACCACAGGCCCATGCAGTCGGTCAGCCAGTATTCCATAAACTTGACGGCCCAGTCCGCCTCTTTGGACTTGGGGTTCACCATGAAGGACTGGTCCACCTGGACGTTCATCACCGGGTCGTCGCCCGTGTCGTCGGTGGGGCAGAAGAAGAACCCGTAATCAAAGTCCGTGCCCTTGATCAGGCTTTCGATGGAGCCGTAGTTCCAGGTGCCCTGGTACAGCATGCCGGCCTGGCCGGAGATGAACACCTCGTTGGCGGCCGTCTGGTCGTTGGAGGTGGCGTCGGTGCGGGCCCAGTTGCCCATGCGGGCCTGCCAGCACTCCAGCCCTTCTTTGAAATAGGGATAATCGGCGATTTTCTTCTCGCCCGACATCAGCTTTTCGAACATGTCATTGTCGCCGTTCTGAATGGCCTTGGTCCAAACGACGGGGCGCATCTCAATGTCCACAGAGGCGCCGTCGGAATACCACTGCGCCCAGGGGGCGATGCCGTTGTCCTGCAGTTTTTGGCAGACTTCCAGCAGCTGGGTCTGGGTGGCGGGCACTTCCAGGCCCAGTTCTTCAAAAATGGCTTTGTTGTAGAACACGCCCCAGCTTTTGAAGTCCACGGGGAAGGCGTACCATTTGCCGTTGTAGGACACGTCGCCCATGTCGGCCCCGGTCAGGCCCAGGCCCTCGATGACGGCGTTGCCGGTCAGGTCTTTTACAAAGCCTCCGTCGATCAGGTCCGTGTAAAGGCCCGGGTTGCCCATCATGATCTCCGGCATGTCGCCGGAGGCGATGGCCGTCTCCAACTGGGCAAAGTAATCGGTGCCCTGGGAGTAGGCGATGTTCTCAAAGGTGACGTTGGGATATTGTTCCGTGAATTTTTCTTGGATGGCCTCCATGCCTTTGGCCTTGTCGCCCTCCACCATATAATGGAGCACATGAATGGTGACGGGGTCGCTGGAAAGTGCGTCGCCGGCCTGGCTGGAGCCGCCGTCGGCGGGCGGCGTGCTGGCGGGCGCGGCGGTGGAAGAAGCGGGGGGACCGCCACAGGCGGCCAGGGAAAGCACCATGGCCATGGCCATGAGCAGCGCGAACAGTCGTTTCATTACAATGCCTCCTTAGATCAAATGTCTTTTCACGAATCTCCATTTACAAGGAAAACGAACGGGGAAAAGGGAAAAACGATCAAAGTTTTCCTTGTGACAGCTTTATTGTAGTGCGTATCGCCCAAAAGGGCAATTTACCTAATCGGCTTTTTTCTATACTAATTTTACGCACTTGCCGCGCGGGCATGTGTGCCCTGCCTTGGGCTGTTTGAAAAATCGAAATCCCTGTCTTTTTCTGCAAACAGCGGCGTCTGGGGCGTTGAAAATACGCAGAATCCAGTAAGGATTCCCGTGTTTTTGCCTTGCAGCCGCGCGCTGCTTGCGAGAAATCCGGCAATTTCCCTCTTTTCAAACAAGCCTCAGGGCTGCAGGGTGAACTGGTACAAATCCCGGGAGACCACCAGTTCCGCATCCGGATGCAGCTGCAGAAAAGACGCCGGGCACAAGCGGCTGGGCGGCTCCAGCGCCAGTTTGCGCATCACGCCCCACTGCCAGTCGCAGTATAAGTAGATCTTGATGCGGCGGCACTGCATCAGCTGCCGCATGCCGATGGTGACGCATTGGCGGGGGAACAGGTCCAGGGCGCCGTGGATCTTGCGCCCGCCGTTGTTGATCAGCGTGGCGGCGGAGATGGGCAGCACGCGGGAGGGCAGGCGGGCAAAGGCTTCGTCCGTGATGTCCTCGTCCGCGCAGGGCGGCTCGTTGAAGGCCAAGTGGCCGTTGATGCCCACGCCCGTGCAGGAAAGGTCCGCCCCGCCCAGCCTATCCAGCAGCGCGTCCAGGGCGCCGGGATCATGGGGGTCCGGGAACAGGCAGTGGTCCGCCGGGGGGCGCAGCTGCGGCAGCAGGCGGCTGTACAACTGGGCCTCCATCGCCTGATGGAAACTGAGGTTCCGGTCCTGAGTATACCGGCCGTCCGGCCCCAGGTATTCGTCCATATTGATGAACCATACGTGGGAGAGGTCGGTGCAGGCGGCGTTGAGCTTTGCCGCCAGCAGCGGGTACTGGGCCACCGGCCCCACCGGGCAGATCAGCACCGTGCGGCCCGCGCGGGGTTTGGCCAGGATGGCCTCGAACATGGTCTGCGCAATGTCCTCCATCATGGCGGCCTCGTCCTCCATCACACGGGTGGGCAGGCGGGAAGAGGCCAGGAACTCCTCGGGGGAGCATGCATAAGTCCTGGGGTACATGAAAACACCTCCTGTTGAAAAATCGCGTGCGGTCAGCCTTTCCCTCACTATACCGCATCCGGCGAAGAACGGTAATATAGGCATCTTCCCGCCGGGTATATGTTTCTTCTCCATTTCGGGAAAAGGGGCGAAAAGATTAACTTTACTTATGACCGGCTGCCCAAAAGAGCGGAATTCCGCGATATTGTAAGTTAAAAACCTCGCGTGTTATGATGAAGAAAAGGAGGGAT
>CAJMEU010000223.1 GCA_905212515.1 uncultured Oscillospiraceae bacterium
GACGATGAAGATATCTGACCTGCTGAAGCTCAGCACAGATAACCTTCGCCGCCGCAAGGGCCGCACCGCGCTGACAGTTATCGGCGTGGTGGTGGGCACCTGCGCCATCATCGTGATGATCAGCCTGGGCATCGCCACCAATAAGAATACCGAGGAGATGCTTGCCACCTGGAGCGATTTGACGCAGATCCAGGTGATGGGCTATTCGGACAGCGCCGACACCCCTCCGCTGGATGACGATATGGTGCAGAACTTCAAAAACACCAACCACGTGCTGGCGGCCACGCCGTTCTACAATTTCAGCAACATGAACGGCAATGTGCTGGCCGGCCCCAAGGGGCGGTATTCCACCAGTGCCTGGAACATCACGGGCGTGGAGCCCGACGCGCTGGAACCCATGGAGTACGAGCTTGTTTCCGGCGAATACCTGGCGGGGAAGAAGCGCACGAAAAAGAAGATCCCCGTTTTGGTGGGCGAGGACCTGGCCTACAATTTCGAGGACACCAAAAAAAGCTGGAACAACCCCAACCGTTACCGCTGGAAAGAGACGGACGCAGAGGGCAACGCCACCAACGAACCGTTCTTCGACATCCAGCAGACGGCGCTGGAGTTCGAGATGATCATCGGCTACGACGACCAGGGAAACCCCAAGACCCGCGACTATGACCTGGAAGTGGTGGGCATCATGAAATCGGACTACGCCAAAGACGGCAGCACCGGCATGCTGATGAACATCGAGGACATGAAATGGCTGGAGAGCGAATATAAAAAGCTGTCCGGCGGCAGCGGCGGCGGCGGTGTGATGTACGGCGGCATGGGCACCAAGACCGGCGGCTACGACCGGGTGTATGTAAAAGTGGACGACGTGGACAACGTGGAACTGGTGGAGAGCGCCATCAAGGAGATCGGCTACAACACCTATTCCATGAGCCAGCAGCGTGAGGAGATGCAGAAACAGGTGGCCGGCAGCCAGATGCTGCTGGGCGGCCTGGCGGCCATCAGCCTGCTGGTGGCTGCGCTGAACATCGCCAACACCATGACCATGGCCATCTACGAGCGCACGAAAGAGATCGGCGTGATGAAGGTGCTGGGCTGCGGCCTGGGCAAGATCCGCCAGATGTTCCTGATCGAATCGGGCACCATCGGCCTCATCGGCGGCGTGATCGGCGAGATCGCCAGTTTGGGGCTGAGTTATGAGCTGAACAACATCACGGTGTGGCTGCAGGTGATCTCCGGCTGGCTGGCCCAGATGGGGATCGTGTGGGACGTGTCCAGCTTCAACCTGGGCGGCCTGCTGGGCGGTATGGGCGGCCTGGGCATGGGCGGCGGAAGCGTGATCTCCATCGTGCCCGTATGGCTGCTGGTGCTGGGCCTGGTATTTGCCACGGTGGTGGGCCTTTTATCCGGCATCGCGCCGGCCAACCGCGCGGTGAAAATTTCCGCGCTGGAGGCCATCCGGCACGAATGACCGCCAAAAAATAAGTGAAAAACAGATAAAAAACGCACGATTCATAGCGAATCGTGCGTTTTTTGCATGAAAATGGGACGATCAGAGGGTGATCTCCGGCGCCAGGCGCGCCAAAACCTCGGGTGTGAGGGCGCGGATCATGGCGCCGGCCAGCTGCACGGCCGCATCCAGATCCGCCATGGCGGCGTAGCCGTAATGAGTGTGGGCATAGCGCACGGGCACGCCCAGCACGATGGTGGGCACGCCCTCGCCGGCCAGATGGATAGAGCCGCCGTTGGTGCCGCCGCCGGTGCGCACGGCCAGCTGGTGGGGGATGCCCGCCTTTTCCGCCACCTGGCGGGCAAAGGCGATCAGGCCGGGATGGGCCACCATGCTGCCGTCGCGGAAGCGGAGCTGCACGCCCTTTTTCAGCGCGCCCTGGGCCTGCTCCGGCGGGGTGAAGGTGTCGTCGGCCGGCGTGCCCTCCAGGCAGATGGCCAGGCGGGGCCGCACGCGCGCGGCCGTCACCTTGGCGCCGCGCAGGCCCACTTCCTCCTGAGCGGAGAAGGCTGCCACCACATCCACGGACAGGCTTTTTTCGGCCTTCAGATCCTCCAGCACGTC
The DNA here is from genome assembly GCA_905212515.1 of uncultured Oscillospiraceae bacterium. Lineage (GTDB taxonomy): Bacteria > Bacillota > Clostridia > Oscillospirales > Ruminococcaceae > Ruthenibacterium. The sequence goes on from CAJMEU010000223.1 coordinate 2,072, forward strand.
CACCGCGCCGGCACAGCCCAGGCGGCAGTCAAAGGCTTTGCCCAGGGCCAGGCCCGTCTGCTCGTTGTAGGAAAAACGCACTTCGGGCGCGGCCGGCTGGCCGGGCTCCAGGCCCAGCAGCCCGGTGGCGTCCTCGCGGCTGCAAACGCCGGCGTCCAGCAGGATGCTGTCCATGGTGAGGACGGCGCCCTTTTCCGCGGCCGACATGAAATGGGGCGGCTTGGAGGTAGAGACGGCGCGGATGAATTGGCCGCGGCTGTTCTTGATGAGGAAGGTGTGGGCGGGGATGTTGTGCTCTACCCAGCCGCCCAGGGGGACCAGCTTCAGCAGGCCGTTGGCGGTGATGCTTTGCACCATAAAGCCCACTTCGTCCATGTGGGCGTCCAGCAGCACCACCGGACGGCCTCCGGTATTGCCGGGCAGGGCGGCGTAGACATTCTGCATGCAGTCCCGCTGGGGATGGGATGCAGCCGTCAGTTCGCACAGCACATCCGCCACGTCGTGCTCATACCCCGAGGGGCCGAAGGCGTCGGAGATGCGGGCGCAGTTCGTAAGGTTTGCCATGGGTACCATCTTCTTTCAGTTGTATTGATGTGCAAGGGAAAGGGCGCCCGGGCGAGGCCGCAGGAGGGCACCGGCCGGGTTTGGCTGCCGTTATAAATTTTCCACTTCCTGCAGCCACAGGGCGGCACAGGCGTCGCTGGGCATACGCCAATCGCCCCGGGGCGACAGGGTGACCGTGCCCACCTTGGGGCCGTCGGGCAGGCAGCTGCGCTTGAACTGCTGCGAGAAAAAGCGCTTGTAGAAGCTGCGCAGCCACTGCACCAGCACCTCGTCGCCGTAGGCGCCGCCAAAGGCCCGCTGAGCAAGGAAATACACCTTGCGCGGCGAAAAACCCCAGCGGATGGCATAATAGAGGAAGAAATCGTGCAGCTCGTAGGGGCCGACGATCTGCTCGGTCTTTTGGCTGATGTCGCCGTCATGGGCGGGCAGCAGCTCGGGGCTGACGGGGGTGTCCAGGATGTCCCGCAGAACCGCCCGCAGGGCAGGGGCGCTTTCGTCCGCCACCGCGGCCACGATATGACGCACCAGCGTTTTGGGCACCGAGGCGTTCACGCCGTACATGCTCATGTGGTCGCCGTTGTAGGTGGCCCAGCCCAGGGCCA
>CAJMEU010000224.1 GCA_905212515.1 uncultured Oscillospiraceae bacterium
GGAGAGCTGGTACCTCTCCGCTGCCTGTTTGCACTTTTTTGTGCCTCGCCTTTATTATAGGCGAAATATCTGTGGATTGCAATATGTTTCTGCTGCAAATCCCAGCGGCGCCGGGCCCCGCAAAGCCGAATTTCGGCCGCGGGCCCGGCGCCGCTTTTTGTTTTATTCCCGCGCCGCTTTTTCGTTGCGGGTGAACTGTACCGCCAGGGCCGCCGCCAGGCCGCCGGCCAGCAGCTTGCACAAAAACCAGGCCGCCACGGCGCGGCCGTCCGCCACGCTGGACACAAAGGCCAGCTGCCCGCCCAGCGCGAAGGAGCCGCCCACGGTAAAGGCGGCGTTCATCACCTTGCCCCGCACGTCCATGCGGCCGTACAGCGGCAGCATGCCCACGCTGGAAACAAGGCTGACCACCAGCCCCAGCACGCCGTACTCGTTGGTGCCAAGGGCCTTGGCCGCCCGGGCGATCAGCCCGCCGCCCCAGGCCAGCGCCAGCCAGCCCGCCACCTGGCTGCCGCACACCACGGCCGTGATGCGCAGCACGATCACCAGCGCCTCGTGCACCAGGGCCAGGTCGGCCACCGCCGCCGCGGGCCAGAACAGGCCCAGCACCACCAGGCAGAACAAAATAAGGCCCAGCCAGCGCACCCCTTCGCCCACCAGGGCCAAAACGCGCACGCATCCCCGGGGGAAAAAGCGCAGCCCGGCCACCAGCAGCGCCACCAGCACCAGCACGGGCCACAAGTTGCGCGCCAGGGCCGCCGGGGCCATGCCGGTGGCCAAACCGCCGGCCACCAGGCCCGCAGGCAGGGCGATCAGCCCCCACAGCACGCCCTGCATGTACCCCATCACCTCGTGGCCGGGCAGCGCGCCCAGGGCCACGGGCAAAACAAAGCTGACCAGGCACCCCAGGGTGCTGGCCACCAGCAGGCCCGTGTACACGGCCAGCACCGGCGTGGCCGCCAGCACCTTGGCCGCGGCCCAGCCGCCCATATCCGTGGCCAGCACCATGCCCACGGGCAGGGATGCATCGAAGGGCAGGCCCAGGGCGGCCAGGCCCTCCGCCGCGCGGGACAGCACCGCCACCGCCACGCAGTAGATGCCCAGCATCGAGCAGCAAAGCCCGCCCATGGCGGAAAGCCCCCGGTCGAACTCCCCGGCCACGCCCAGGCGGCCGCCCAGCAGTTTATCGGCTGCGCCCAGGGCGGCGAAGGCCAGCAGCACCGCGATACAAGGGTTCATGGGTTCAGCGTTCCAGTGGCCGGCAGGCTTCTGCCAGCCAGGCGTTCTCGGCCTCGTCCAGATAGGGGGCCAGCTCCTTTTCCACCAAGGCATGATAATCGTTCAGCCAGCAAAGCTCCTCGTCCGTCAGCAGGGCCGCGTCCACGGGGCGCGTGTCGATGGGGCAGTAGGTGATGGCCTCGAAGCCGTAGAATTTGCCGTACTCGGTTTCGCACACGGGCACGCAGGCAAGCTCGTTCTCGATGCGGATGCCCAGCTTGCCCTCCTCGTAGATGCCCGGCTCGTCGGTGATGGTCATGCCCGGCACGAAGGGCGTTTTGCCCCGGGGGGACAGGTTCTGCGGCCCCTCGTGCACGCCGCCCACATAGCCCACGCCGTGGCCGGTGCCGCAGCGGTAGTCAAGGCCCAGGCGCCACAGCGTCTCGCGGGCCAGGATGTCGATGTGCATGCCCGCGCTGCCCTCTTTGAACACGGCCCGGGCTATGCCGATGTGGCATTTCAGCACCAGGGTGTAATCCCGCCTTTCCTCCTCGGTCACCGGGCCCAGGGCATAGGTGCGGGTGATGTCGGTGGTGCCGTCCGCGTACTGGCCGCCGCTGTCCACCAGTAGGAAATGGGCCGGTTCCAGCACCGCGCAGGCGCCGGGCCTGGGGGCGTAATGCATCATGGCCGCGTTGGGGCCGTAGGCGGCGATGGTCTCGAAGCTGGCGCCCATATTGCCCGGCTGGGCCCTGCGCAGGTCCAGCAGGAAGGCGGCGGCGTCCGCCTCGGTGGTGGGCACGCCGGCCTCCACGCGGCGGCGAAGCTCCATCTCGAAGCGCACCATGGCCGCGCCGTCCTTGCGGTGGGCCTCTTTGATATTGCGCAGCTCCACTTCGTTCTTCACGCCCTTCAGCGCCTGCACGGGCTCCTCGCCCGCCTTCAGCGTCAGGGCGGGGTTGTCCTCCATGGCGCGCAGCAGCGCCCAGCTGGTGCCGTCGGCCTCGTACAGCACCGTGGCTTCGGGCATGGCGCGCAGCGCGGCGGCCACGTCCCCGTAGGGGGCCAGGGCGATGCCCTCGGCGGCCAGGGCTTCCCCGGCGCCGGCGGGCAGGCGGGCGGCGTTCACAAACAGGGTGGCGCCGGCCTTTTCCACCAGGCAGTAGGCCAGGGCGAAGGGGTTGTACTCAATGTCGTCCGCCCGCAGGTTGCACAGCCAGGCCACGCTGTCCAGCCGGCTGAGCAGGACGGCGTCCGCCTCCTCCCCCGCCAGGGCCGCGCGCACGTCGGCCAGTTTTTCGCCGGCGGTTTTGCCCGCGCGGGCCCCGTCCATCAGCCAGGCGGGGGTGGCGGGCACGGGCGGGCGTCCCTCGGCCCACACGGGGCTCACCAGGTCCTTGTCCACCACCCGGGCGCCGGCCTTTTCCAGACGCTTTGCCAGCTTTTCCACAGCCGCGGCGCTGGTCACGGCGCCGTCCACAGCCAGGATGCCGTTTGCGGGCAGTGCTTCGGCCAGCCAGTCCTCGATCTCCGGCGTGCCGGCCACGGCCATGCGCATCAGCTCGATGCCGCTGCCCGCCAGCTGGCGGGCGGCCTGGATGAAGTAGCGGCCGTCCGTCCACAGGGCGGCCTTGTCCGCCGTGACGCACAGCGTCCCGGCCGAGCCGTCAAAGCCCGACAGCCAGGCGCGGCAGCGCCAGTGGGCGGGCAGGTATTCGCTCATGTGCGGGTCGCCGGAGGGCACGTATACCGCGTCCACGCCCGCCTGTTCCATGGCCGCGCGCAGGGCGGCCAGCTTTTCTGTTGTCTGCATGATCAACACATCCTATCTTCATCGTTTCAAGGGAAAAAGGCGCCAAAAGCCTTAATTTTACATTTATTTTTACGGTGGGGTTTCTACTTTCTCAGCGCCCGAGAAAGCCAGCAAAGGGCCTTGGGAGACGCCGGTTTTTACGGCGGGGTCGTTCTTTTCGTGCCGAAAAGAACCAAAAGGCGCAGG
>CAJMEU010000225.1 GCA_905212515.1 uncultured Oscillospiraceae bacterium
AGCCCTTGAGGCTGCTTAACTTAATTTTTGTCTAACTTTTGGGGGTCACTTCAGAGTTTCCGGGGCCCTGTTTTCGTTTTGATAGGCGCCGCCCGGCCCAGCCTGCGGCGGGTTTGCCCCAGGCAGGGGGCCTTGACGCGCGCTGCACAGCACGCCGCCCTTTGGGCGAGGTTTAAAAAATATAGTTCTTATGCTTGTGTGTTAAGCACCTGTTTTCCAAACATCCGCTAATCCAACTTGGATATCTAAACGCTGAGGGTCACTTGCCTCATCATTTGCAGACGATGTGAGGGAAAGAGTCAGACGATATATCGCCTCGGTATCGATTTTAAATTCCCACACCATGCCAGTTGGGTTCAGCTCATAATCATACCATTCTGTTTTTTTCGAACCCTTCCCGTAAATTTCCGAAAAGTAATCCACTAGTTGATTATAAGCCTTTTGAGTATCCATTCCATCAGCACCATTATTTACATAAGAAGCAGTCATTTCATTGTAAACATTCAATCTGTAAATCAGTTGGAAAGGGATATGGTCGATAGAAACATGAGAGACAGCGTTATACCAATGTTCTGTTATACCGTCAGTAACATCTAACGCTTTTATTTCCTCTTCACTTGCATCCAGCCGCACGGAATTGCTGTGGGGAAAGTAAGGCGGGATCTCCTTGGGTTTCTGCTGGCATCCCGCGAACAAGCTGCCCATCAGCATCAGGCACAAAACAAGTGCCGCGATTTTTTTCATGCTGCAACGCCTCCTTTTGCTGAAAGTATAACATATCTCCGCATCCTTTTCCAGGCTGCACCAACTGAAATCAATCCCGGCTTCACGGCGCAGCCCCAAACAGAGGCGCCTTGATGGCCCGGCAAAAAAAATAGCCGCAGGCTATTTTATTGGCCATGTGGCCAGTCCTCTGGCCACGGCCATAGGGATAAGTTTTTTTATTGCGAAGCAATAAAAAATAGCTGCAAAGCTATTTTTTTCGCCATCCGGCCAGTCCCCTGGCCGGGGCGCTGAAGATGAGTTTTTTTTATTACGGAGCAATAAAAAAGCCGCCTGAAGAGGCGGCTTTGACGCGGCTATTGGGGGCCGGGGGAAGAGACGGCCGCGGCCTCGCGGGTTTTCAGCTCCCGCAAAAAGGCCAGGAAGAAGGGCACGCTGACGGCAAACGTCAGCAGGTCGGCCAAGGGCTGGGCCGCCTGGACGCCCAACATGCCGCCCACCCGGGGCAGAATGAGGATGAGGGGAATGAAGCACAGGCCCTGGCGGCACAAAGCCAGCAGCGTGGCCTGCCAGGCGTGGCCTGTGCATTGCAGCGACATGTTGGTGACGCTGGTGAGGCCCGTGAGGGGCATGGCCGCGCACTGCAGGCGGAAGGCCAGGGTACCCATGGCGATGACGGCCGCGTCGTCCCGGCGGAACAGCATCAGCACCTGGGGGGCAAAGATGAAGAAAATCACGCTGGCGGCCGTCATCAGCACCGTGCCCACCTTGGCGGTGAAGTACATGGCCTGGCGCACGCGGCCGTACAGGCCTGCGCCGTAGTTGAAGCCGCACACGGGCTGGAAGCCCTGGCCGAAGCCGATCATTACGCTGAACATGAACTGGAACACGCGGCCGGTGATGCTCATGGCGGCCACGGCCGCGTCGCCATAACCGGCGGCGGCCAGGTTCAGCAGCATGGTGGCGAAGCTGGCGATGCCCTGGCGGCAAAAGGAGGGCAGGCCGATGGTGAGCATCTGCCGGTACACGCGCAATTTGCGTGATACCTTGCTGATGCGCAGCCGCACGCTGCTTTTGCCCCGCAAAAACATGCTGAGCAGGATGCCGCAGCTGACGCACTGGGACAGGGCCGTGGCCATGGCCGCGCCGGCCGTGCCCTGGCCCAGCGCGAAGATAAACAGCGGGTCCAGCGCGATGTTCAGCACGCCGCCGGCGCCGATGCCCACCATGGCCAGCGCGGCCTTGCCCTCGCCGCGCAAAAGGTTGTTGAGCACGAACGAGCAGGTCATCACCGGCGCGGCGAAGAGGATGTACTGGGCGTAGGCCTCGGCGTAGGGCAGGATGGTCTGGGTGGCGCCGAGCACCCGCATCAGAGGCTTGATGAAAGCCACGCCCAGCAGCGTGAGGCACAAACCGGCGGCCAGGGCGAGGAAAAAGCCCGAGGAGGCGGCTTCCTCGGCGCGCTCGATATCGCGGGCGCCCAGATGGCGGGCCACCGTATTGCCCGCGCCCATGCCAATCATGAAGCCGATGGCCTGGATCATGGCCATGAGACTGAACACCACGCCCACGGCGCCGGACGCGGACGTGCCGAGCTGGGACACGAAAAAGGTGTCGGCCATGTTGTAGATGCTGGTGACCAGCATGCTGATGATGGTGGGAACGGCCAGGGTGGAGACCAGTTTGGGCACGGGCGTCTGGGTCATTTTGCGAAAATGGGCTTCACGGGCCGCGGCGTCCTGCTCTGCGGAAGGATGATGGTTCATGGGGGATCACCGCCTTTGTAAAAAATAAGTAAAATGAGACGGGCGTGAAAACGCCCCCTTCCGGGGGCGGAGGTGGGGGGGCAGCGGGCGCCGGGGCTATGCCGGCGGCGGGGTATGCGCGTTGGTTTTAGGTTTGTTTTTTGCGGCGGGGAGTCTACTTTCTCAGCGCCCGAGAAAGCCAGCAAAGAGCGTTGGGGGCTATGCCGGCGGCCGGGTGCGCGCGGTGGTTTTACCTTTGCTTTTTGCGATGGGGTTGTTCTTTTCGTGCCGAAAAGAACCAAAAGGCGCAGGGGAACTTCCACTGCGGCTAAAAATCGGGCCATTCGAAATAAGAAGCCCCGATTTTCTTAACGCCTGCGTTCCGCATGTTCCCCTGCACCCTTCGTGCGGCAAACAAAGAGGCGTTCGCGGCACGCTCACTAACAGCAAATAGACCATACGTTCGCTCCACGTTCCGTGGGCCGCGAACGGGATTTCCAATGGGGGCTTTGCCCCCAAGCCCCTTTGCGGGGCTGGTGCTGGTGTTTCTTTCATTGCTTTTAGTGCGTGCGAATGATACAGATTCTGCCGCGGGTCGGCTTATGCCGGCCCGCAAGGATGGGGCGGCGGCGGACGCCGCCGCGCAAAGCGACTGCTCTCGCCCGCCCATGGGGGGCGGCGGGCGAATGGCTGCGCTCGTGAGGCCGTGAAGGCGAACGCTTTGCTTTTTGCGTTCGCTAGG
>CAJMEU010000226.1 GCA_905212515.1 uncultured Oscillospiraceae bacterium
CAGCCTCAACAGCCACGCCCGCGACGGCGCGCCCGCACATCCCTGCGGCGGCTGAGGGGAAACGGGATGCTGAAGTTTCAAGTACTGGATGAAAAAGCCGTGGTGACGCCGGAAGAGCTGGAGCGGAAAATGGCAGAACAAGCGGCGCTGCTGGAGCGCTGCAAAACCGGCGAGGCGCGTTACGCCGACAGCCTGGGCTGGCTGAGGGTGGAGGAATGGGCCGGGCCGGGCTGCCTGGCCCGCGCCGAAGCCCTGGCTGCCCAGATCCGGGAAAAGGCCGATGTGCTGGTGCTGATCGGCGTGGGCGGCTCCAACAACGCCACACGGGCGGTGGAGCAGGCCCTGGTTTCCCGGGGCGGGGTGGAGGTCGTGTATGCCGGCAATACGCTGTCGGCTTACGAGCTGAACCGGCTGCTGCGCAGGCTGGAAGGCCGGGAAGTCTATCTGGATTGTGTGGCCAAGAATTTCGAGACGCTGGAGCCGGGGGCTTCATTCCGGGTGCTGCGCCAATATCTGGTGCGGCGCTATGGGAAAAAAGGTGCGGCCGGCCGCATCCTGTGCACCGGCACCCCTGGCAGCCCGTTGGAGGAATTGTGCCGCCAAGAGGGCTACGCCTTCGTGCCCTTCCCGCCCAACATCGGCGGACGCTACACGGCGCTGAGTTATGTGCATCTGGTGCCGCTGGCCGCGGCGGGCGTGGACATCCGCGCCCTGGCCCGGGGTGCGGCCGAGATGGAGCAGCAGCTGAAGGCCCTGCCTGCGGCGGAAAATCCCGCCCTGCGCTATGCGGCCCTGCGGACGCTGTACTATGAAAAAGGGTACAGGGCCGAGATGCTCAGCGCCTTCGAGCCGCGCCTTGCGTGGTTCTTCCCATGGTGGCAGCAGCTGTTTGCCGAAAGCGAGGGCAAGGACGGCAAGGGCCTGATGCCCATCACCGGCGAATACTCCGAGCAGCTGCACAGCCTAGGGCAGTTCGTGCAGGACGGCTCCCACCTGATGTTCGAGACCTTTCTGGATGTGCAGACCCCCGGCGCGGAGGATAGCCTGGTGCTGGGCGGGACGGATGTGGAGGATGGTTTCGGCTACCTGGACGGCAAGGACTTCTGGGAGATCAACAAAGCCAGCTTTGCCGCCACCCGTGCGGCACACAGCAAGGTGCTGCCCTGTCTGACGCTGGAGATCGGGGCGCTGGACGCCTTCCACTACGGCCAGCTGTTCTATTTCTACAGTTTTATGTGCTATTTGTCCGGCAGCTTGTTGGGGGTGAACCCCTTTGACCAGCCCGGCGTGGAGGACTATAAGACCCGGATGTTCCGGATGCTGGGTAAGTGACCTGGCCGGGGTGCTGCGAGGGCTGCGTTTAGGGCGCGGTGCCCGGCAGAACGGCCGCCCTCCATTGAAAAAACCTGCGGGACCCGGCGCTGATTGGCACCGGGTCCCTTTTTAGTGCGTAATAAATGCCTGAAAAGCGGCCTTTCCGCCGCAGGTCTGCCCCTATATGTGCAAGTTTTTCGTGTACAACAGCGCGTTTCTATGCTAATATGGTGGTGGTTCATCCGTTTTTTTGCGGCGGCGGGCCGAAAAAACCGCTTGCTTGATTGAGTTGACAAATGAAATGGGGCGGAAATCGCTGCGAAAGTGGCGCATTTTGCCCTGTTTTTCTTGAAAAAAGGAGAAAACCATGGAAGAACAGGACACAAAAACCGTGCCGGAGGCGCTGGGCCGCTGGCTGCAGGAACATCCGCGGCTGGCGCTGGCCTTTTCCGGCGGGGCGGATTCGGCCTATCTGCTGTACGCGGCCAAGGCCTGCGGCTGCGATATGCGCGCTTACTGTGTGCACACGGCCTTTACCCCGGCCTTTGAGCGGGAAGACGCCCGCCGCATGGCCGGGGAACTGGACGCTGGGCTGACGGTGCTGGAAGTGGATATCCTGGAGGATGGCGCCGTACGGGCAAACCCGCCGGACCGCTGCTATCATTGCAAACAGGCCATCATGGCAGCCATCCGCAAAGCCGCGGCGGCGGACGGCTATGTGGTGCTGGCGGACGGTACCAATGCCTCGGACGACGCCGGGGACCGGCCGGGCATGCGGGCCCTGGCGGAGATGGGCGTGGTTTCGCCCCTGCGCCTGTGCGGCGTGACGAAGGCGGCGCTGCGGGAATATTCGCGCCGGGCGGGGCTGTTCACGGCGGACAAGCCCGCTTACGCATGCCTGGCCACCCGCGTGCCCACCGGAACGGCCCTGACAGCCGAGGCGCTGGGCAAAGTGGAACGGGCCGAAGAGGCCCTGCGCGCCATGGGCTTTTCCGACTTGCGCGTGAGGCTGTTGGCAGACGCGGCGAAGATCCAGCTGCCGGCGGCCCAGTTCAGCGAAGCCGCCCGCCGGCGCGAGGAACTGCTGGCGGCGCTGGGCGGGGATTTTACCGACGTATACTTGGATTGCAAAACGAGATAGGAGGCGCGGCAATGGAACAGAGGGAACTGCGGGCCATGCTGCAGGGGGTGGCCGAGGGCACGGTGGGCGTGGAGGAAGCGGTGCAGCAATTGAAAGTGGCCCCCTTCAAAGATTTGGGCTATGCCCGCATCGACACCCAGCGCGGCGTGCGCCAGGGCGCGGGCGAGGTGATTTACGGCAAGGGGAAAACGCCGGGGCAGATCGCGGGCATTGTGGAGGCCATGACGGCGGACGGGCGCAGGGATATCCTGATCACCCGTATGAGCGCCGAGGCAGCCGCCGCCGTGCGCGCCGTGGCGGACCTGGATTACGACGAGATGAGCGGTGTGGGCGTGGCCTGCCCGGACCCCGCCAGGCCCAGCCGAGGCTGTGTGGTGGTGGCCAGCGGCGGCACCAGCGACATGCCCGTGTGCGAGGAGGCCGCCCGCACGGCCGAGGCGCTGGGCAACAAGGTGGTGCGCCTGTATGACGTCGGCGTGGCCGGGCTGCACCGGCTGCTGGCCAGCCTTGACGTGCTGGCCGGCGCGCGGGTGGTCATCGCCGTGGCCGGTATGGAGGGGGCCTTGGCCAGTGTGGTGGGCGGCCTGGTGGACTGCCCCGTCATCGCCGTGCCCACCAGCGTGGGCTACGGGGCCAATTTCGGGGGCCTGTCGGCCCTGCTGGGCATGCTGAACAGCGGTGCCCCCGGCGGGGCGGGGGGGCAATTAGACAATTGCCTCGGGCCCGGGTACCGGGGCCGCCTGCTCAACCCAA
>CAJMEU010000227.1 GCA_905212515.1 uncultured Oscillospiraceae bacterium
TCTGCTCCTTGCCGTCCAGGCCCAGCAGCTTTTCCACTTCCAGCTCCACGGGCAGACCGTGGGTATCCCAGCCGGCCTTGCGGGGCACTTTATAGCCCTTCATGGTGCGGTAGCGGGGGATCATATCTTTGATAACGCGCGTCTCCACATGGCCGATATGGGGCTTGCCATTGGCCGTGGGCGGGCCCTCGTAGAACATATAGGTAGGCCCGTCCTGGCGGGAGTCGATGCTCTTTTCAAAGATATCGTTCTCCTGCCAGAATTTCAGCACCTCTTTTTCCCGCTCTGTAAAATTCAGATTGGGCGATACTTTTTTGTACATTTTTCTTCATCCTCCTCAAAGCCGTCAAAAAAACGCCCCCATCCCGCAACCGGGACGAAGGCGCGCGCTTTCGTTCTACCACCCTGTGCAGTGTACCATCATACACGCTCCCGTTAACGGCGGGATCCCGGCAGCGCTTACTGTTTTGCAAGTTCAGGCTGCGGCTCGGGAGGGATGTTCCGCCATGCGCTACCGGCGCGGGGCTCCCACCGTCCCCCGCTCGCTGCCGCTTTCGCACAAAGCCTACTGTCTCCGTCATTGCCTTTCCATTGTTTTTATAACACACAAGCGGCTGAAAGTCAAGGCTTTGCACGCTTCCCTATGCCTGGTGATGCACCACCTTGCCCTCGATAAGCGTGAACCTGCACACGGTGGATGCCTCCAGCGGGTTGCCGGAAAAAACGGCAATGTCCGCGTCCTTGCCCGGTTCCAGGCTGCCGATCCGGTCCTCTGCGCCGCAGATGCGCGCTGCGTTGATGGTGATGGCCTTCAGCCCCTCCTCAAAAGGCAGCCCATGCTTCACCGCCAGGCCCGCGCACAGCGGCAATGTCTGGATCAGCGAAACCGGATGGTCGGTGGTGATCGCGGTCAGCACGCCGTGCCGGTGCAGAATGCCCGCGGTTTTAAAGTCCTGGTTTTGGATCTCGATCTTCGAACGGGAGGACAGCGTGGGCCCCACGATGGCCGGGGCGCCGGCCCCGCTCAAATAAGGCGCGATCAAGTGCCCCTCCGTGCAGTGATCCAGCGTCAGGCGCAGGCCGAATTCCCGCGCGATGCGCATGGCGGTAAGGATATCGTCGGCCCGGTGCACATGGGCCTTCAGCGGGATCTCCCCGCGCAGCACGGGCAGCCAGCATTCCAGGCGAAAATCAAACGCCGCTTTTCCGTCGGCCCGGTCCTGCTGGTACTGGCGCGCCTTATACAGCTCCTCCCGCAGCATGGCCGCCACCGCCATACGGGTGAGGGGCATTTTCCCCGCGGCGCCGTAGTTGTTGCGCGGATTTTCGCCGAAAGCCACTTTCATGGCCGACGGCTGCTTCACCACCAGGTCGTCGATGCGCCGGCTCCCCTCTGTTTTCATCACGAAAAACTGGCCGCCCACCACATTGGCGCTGCCCGGCCCCACCTGCACGGCGGTAATGCCCGCGGCCACCGCGTCGTGAAAAGCCGCGTCCATGGGGTTGACGGCGTCCATCGCCCGCAGCCAGGGCGTGATGGGGTTGGTCGTCTCGTTGGAATCGTCGAATTGCGCGCCCTTTTTCTCCTCGGAAATGCCGATGTGGCTGTGCGCCTCCACCAGTCCCGGCAGCACCCAGCAGCCCGTGGCGTCCAGCACTTCTGTGCCCGCGGGCGCTTCCAGGCGGCGTTCCACCGCGCGTATTTTTCCGTTTTCGATCAGAACGCAGCCCGGCTCCAGTTTCTCCCCCGCCATCGTCCATACGGTCCCGTTTTGAATCAAAAGCATCCAACCGCCCCTTTCTTCTTCGAATAGTATTTCAAAAAAGCAAAGGTTTTATGAGTGCTTTTGCGCTGAAAGGCGCCGGTTGGCCCGGCGCCTTTTTCTCTATCGTCGATCAATCGCGTGCTTTTTTATGAAACACCCAAACGGCCAGCAGGCACAGCGCCAGCGCATAGCCGCACGTCACGGCCGCATGCGGCGCCGCCTTCCCATATTGCCCGGCCATAGCCTGGGCCACGGCGTCCACGCCATGGGCAAAGGGCAGCGCGTAGCAGATGGTCTTAAAGGTGCCCTGCAGCAGCTCCAAGGGGAAGAACGCGCCGCTCAGCAGCGCCGCGGCCTGCACGATGACGCTGCTGATGCCGTTGGCGCCGGAGGCGGACAGCAGCGTGCCCAGCAAAAGCCCGATCGAGATAAACAGCAGCGCCGTGGGCAGCAGATACAGCAGCGCGGGCGCCATGCGCGGGGTGAGCTTCAGCCCGCACAGGCCCGCCGCGGCAAAGCACACCGCCCCCTGCACCAGCGCCATGGGCAACATGGGCAGCAGATAGCCGGCCACGTAATCCCACGCCCCCATGGGCGAAGCCTTCAGCCGCTGCAAAAAAGCGGAAGTCCGGTCATTCGCCACCAGGGTGCCCACAAACATCATCAAAAAGGAAAGGCCGAACACTGCCATGGCCGGTGCGAAGCGGTCCAGGGCGAACAGGCTGTCCGGCGTGCCGGCAACGCCCTTTTTCAGCATCTGCAACAGCAGCAGCAGCGCCACGGGGAAGGCGATGCCAAAGGCGGCGCTCAATGGGTCGCGCGTGATCTCTTTCAAATTGCGCAGGGCAAACAGTCTCGCTCTCATCCTTCCGCCTCCGTCAGCGCCAAAAAGGCGTCTTCAAAATGCTGGGTGCCGGTCTGTTCCATCAGCTGCAGCGGTGTGCCGATGCTGCGCACCTTGCCGCTGCAAAGGATACAAATGCGGTCCGCCAGGGCCTCTGCTTCCTCCAGGTAATGGGTGGTCAATACCAGGGTGACCTTGCCCTTTAACCCGCGTATCGTTTGCCATAGCTCCCGCCGGGCGCGCACGTCCAGGCCCAACGTGGGTTCATCCAGGAACAGCACCTGCGGCTGCGTGACCATTGCCATGGCGATGGAAAGGCCCCGCTGCATGCCGCCGGAAAGCTTTTTCGCCCGTTCTGTCGCGCGCTGCCCCAGTTCAAATGTCTCCAGCAGTTCCTGCGCACGGCATGCGGCCTCCTCCTGGGAGGCCCCGTACAGCCGGGCGAGCAGCAGTAAATTTTCCTTTACCGTAAGATTGGGGGCGATAGCTGTCTCCTGGGGCGACAGGTTTAAAACCGCCTTGGCCTGCTGCGC
>CAJMEU010000228.1 GCA_905212515.1 uncultured Oscillospiraceae bacterium
AATTGTAGTAGAAGGGCGCTCTGTATGCGCCTGATTGGGTGAAATTTGCTGAAGAGCGCCTGCCCCTTTTGGGGCTGGCGCTTTTTTTGTGGGATAAAACGGCCCCAATGCGCAGACAATAGGGTAAAAAGCATGTTTTAATACGAAAATAAGCGCAAAAAAGGAGCAGTATACCATGAAACGATGGACAAAATTGGCGGCAACGGCCGCGCTGGCCCTGGGCCTGGCGGCCTGCGGCGGCAGCATGCCCGACGGCACCTACACGGCCGAGATGAAGAACGCCTCCCACGAGTACCGGGACTATCTGACCGTCACCTATGAGGGTGGCAAGATCGTGGACGCGGACTTTGACGCAAAGCACGAGACCACCGGCAAGCTGAAGAGCCAGACCACCCCGGAGGAGTACCCCATGCCCTTCCATCCTTCCGAATGGATGCCCATGCTGGAGGAGAACATTAAAAAGGCAGGCTCTTCCGCCAAGGTGGACGCCGTGGCGGGCGCCACCTGGGGCAGCGAGAATGCCAAGGCCCTGCTCAAGGCCATTGAGGACGACAAAGGCAAAACGGACGGCACGATCGTTGTGGACAACGAGGCCTGACAGACAATGCGGCGGCACCGGGAAGAAACCTGCGTGCCGCCGTCTTTTTGCGCCGTAAAAAATCGTTTGCAAGCAGGCGTAAATATGATATGATAAGCACAGGATTTGAACGGGCAGGGGGCGGGAATGTGCCGAAACAAGAGGGGCGGGCTTTGCTGCGCACGACCTTGGCCTCGGCGGTGGCCATCCTGCTGGCGCTGACAGTGGGGCTGTGGCTGTACAGCCGGGACATCGCGCGCAAAATGGAGCGCCAGGTGCTGCAGTCGCTGCAGGATGTGGCGGCCCAGAACGTGCTGGTGATCCAGCGCGAGATCGAGGGAAAGTTTCAGCTGATGAAGACCACCGCCCAGCGGTTTGACGGCGAAAACGGAGTGACGGACGGGTTCCTGCTGGCGCGGCTGCGCTCCACCGTGGAACTGTACGACATGAAGCGCATGGGCATTGCCGAGGCGGACGGCAAGGCCAGGACCACGGACGGCGAGACGCTGGACATCGGCACGCGGCTTTATTTCCGCCAAAGCATGACGGGGAAAACAGTCATTACCGACACGATGGTGGACATGGTGGACGGCCTGACCATCAATGTGTACAGCACGCCCGTGTACGGGGGCGGCACGGTGAAGCGGGTGCTGTTCGCCACCTATGATACCGAGCACCTGCGCACGCTGCTGGACGTGCCCTGTTTCAGCGGAGAGGGCTTTTCCTACATTGTCGACAAAAACGGGGACGTGGTGGCCGCGCCGCGCGCGGGCATGGACAACGTGTTTACCGAGATGGGCGGCACCGGCGGGGAAGAGCAGGCCCGGGCCGCGGTGGCGCAGATGCGGCGGGATTTTTCCGCCGGGGCCAGCAACTCGGTGCGCTACGGCGCCGGCGGGCAGGAGCGCTGCGTCTATTACACGCCCCTGCAGATCAACGATTGGTACTTATTGACGGCCGTGCCCGGCCAGGTGCTGAACGAGCGCATCACCCCCGTGCTGCGTGTCACGGACCTGATCTGCGTGCTGGTGGCGCTGGTGTTCCTGCTGGGGGCCGGGCGCGTGGTGTACAGCCAGTACCGCGCCAAGCAGCAGGTAGAGCGGCTGGCCTATGTGGACCCGCTTACCGGCGGGTACAGCGCGGTGCGCTTTCAAATGCTGCTGCCCCAGCAGCTGGCCAAAAATCCGGGGCCGGCCGCCTTCGCGGTGATGGACCTGGACAACTTCCGCATGCTGAACGACGTGTACGGCACCGCGGCCGGTGACGATATGCTGCGGGCGGTGTGGGCGGCCTGGCGGGCCTGCCTGGGGCCGGAGGAGCTGGTGACCCACCGCACGGCGGACCGGTTCATGATTTTGCTGTTCTATCGCGACGAGGGGCAGCTGCGGGGCCGCCTGCAGGACTTTTACACCCATCTTCGGGCGCAGGCAAAGAACCTGGACGCCCCCGTGCCCACGCCCAGCATCGGCGTATATCCGGTGCCGCGGCCGGCGCCGGACATGGAGGTGCTGTACGGCCGCGCGGCTATGGCGCGCGACACGGTGAAGGGCAACCGCCGCCGCATCTACGCCTTTTACAGCGAGGAGATGAAAGCCCGCGAGCAGGAGGACCAGGCGATGGCCAACGCCATGGACGACGCGCTGAAAAACGGCGAATTCGCGGCCTGGTACCAGCCGAAGTACGACGCCGTCAGCCAGTGCATCGTGGGCGCCGAGGCCCTGGTGCGCTGGCAGAAGCCGGACGGCACGCTGATCCTTCCGGGGCGGTTTATCCCCTTGTTTGAGAAAAACAGCGCCGTCACGGCGCTGGACGAGGCCATGTTCGACAATGTGCTGCGCCAGCAGCTGGCCTGGCGGGAGCAGGGGATGCCGCTGCTGCCCATCTCGGTGAACTTATCCCGCGCCCATTTGGGGCAGACGTCCTTTATCCGCGCCTGCGCGAAGAAAATGGAGGACGCGGGCCTGCCGGTGTCCTGCATCCAATTTGAGCTGACGGAAAGTGCGGCCATGGACCGCCAGCAGATGAGCGAGACGCTGCGGGAGCTGCATGTCTGCGGCTTCACCGTGCTGCTGGACGATTACGGCACCGGCTACTCCTCCCTGCAGGCGCTGGAACAACTGTATTTTGACGTGATGAAGCTGGATAAAAGCTTTGTGGACGAGATCGGCACCCTGCGGGGCGAGGCGGTGCTGCACTCCACCATCGCCCTGGCCCAGGCCCTGGGCATGAAGACGGTGGCCGAGGGCGTGGAGACACAGGCGCAGTACGAATTCCTGCGCGCCGCGGGGTGTGACGAGATCCAGGGGTTCTATTTTGCCCAGCCCATGCCGGCCGACCAGTTCCTGTCCCTGCGGCAGGCGGACAAAGCCACGGTATAATGGACGACCTGCGACAGACGGGGGGGCCGCGGTGGCGGCGGGCCGGCGTGGTATGTTTTGGCCGGCCGGGGGCCGCGGCCGGCCGCGGCGGGCGGCGCAGGGGGAGTATGGGACCCGCTCGGAGGCCGAGAGCG
>CAJMEU010000229.1 GCA_905212515.1 uncultured Oscillospiraceae bacterium
GCAAGCTGCGCCTTGGGCATCACGGCGGTATCCTGCCGCAATTCGTCCACATAGGCGCGGGTGGTCTGGTCACTCACGATGTCCGGCGTCGCGGGAGCCGGGCCGTCAATAGGACGGCGGCCACGGGCAGGGGCGGCGATGACGGGGGTATCCATATCTTTCATGTCGGGCTCCTAAAGATACTGTCTGGCCTTGGCCTGCACGCGGGCCGCGAACTGGTCACGCTGACGGGAAAGGTCGTCCATATACAGGGTGTACACTTGCATGAGGGCCGCCGGTTTCTCCGTGATGGCCCAGCGGTTCGTCTCCAGCCGTCGCACCCAGCCGGTACTTTCCAGCATGGCAAGATCCCGGCAAATGGTGCTGGGGCTGCATCCGAGGGCATCGGCGATCTCCTTGTTGGAAAAGCCGTCCAGCACCCGCTGGAAAAGCAGCTCTACGATCTTCAGGACACGGACGGGGGCCGCGTCGGTCGTCGGATGTCTCATATCCACCACCTCGGCTGCGCTAGCAGCTCAAACGGCTGGGGCGCGTCATCGCTTGCCGCCATGCGCACCTGGTTGAGCGGGATGCCCAGCTTGCGGGCATGAGCTATGGCGTCAGCCACGCCCTCGCTTTCACGCATCCCGTCAAGCAGCAGCACGACGAGGGCATCGCATGTTTCCAGCATCCGCAAAGAAGCCTCTTTCCAGAAAGGATAATCCGTAGGCAGGCCGCGATCCGCCGAGCAGGCGGCGTGCCGCATGGCCACCGGGCACATGACCCGCCAGCCGGAACGGGCGAACCACGCCGCGCACTGGCTGGCGATATCCGCACGGGCTGCCCGCTTGGGGGCCTCGGGATGATGGTAGGAGGTGACGACGCACAGAACGGCGGGGTGGTCATCCAGCGCCCAGGTGGCGTCGGCGAGGCCCACGTTTTCCACAAACCAGAGCTTGCCCTCGCCGATCCAGCTTTCCGGTACACGGCGCTCATGGGCGTGGCCGCAGGCGGGGCAGTGCCAGCTCAAGGTCAGCTCAAACGCGGTGCTCTGATAATTGTCCCGCCGGGTGATCTCGCACACGGCCATGTCCGGGACGGCATGCGGGGGCACAGGGTTGTAATGCGGGACGCTTACCGCCTGTACAAGGCGGCCGGGCCAGTCCTTCTTGAACCGGGGCGGTTCCACCTTGCGCCATTCGATGAGGGAATCAGGATTGCACAGGCGCATGATCTACTCCGCCACATCGGGCCGCACCAGCCCGTCGATTTCGTCCGCGACACCGCGCAGAGTAGCAATGACACGGCGCAGCGTATCCCACTGCTCCGTGGTCACATGCCCGGAAAAGGCGGCCAGCTCCGCGCAGACTCCAAGGATGTCCTGTGCCGGGGAGATAAGGGCTTGCGCTTCCATGGGATGGGTGATACTTGTCTTGTTCATATCGTTTACCTACTTTGGTTTTGGCGGAACTGGCGGGTTCCGCCTTTTTTGTTTTTGGCTTCCTTGAGGCACTGATCCATCAGCTGCCTGTATTCCCGGAACATGGGGACGAAGCTGATCTGCCAGTATCTGTTCGCTCCATAGCGGGCAGCATTCAGCCGTTCTTTCATGTCGTCGCGGGCGGCTCCGTTCTCACTGCCGACCAGAAAGCCGTTGACAAACGCTTCCTTGACGAACTTTTCCAGCTCACGTTCCCTGCTCATGCCGTCCGCCTTTCGTCCGTCGGCTCGCCTTCCTTGATGCCCAGCGCCACGGCGATGTCGTGCGCCACGCCGTAATTGCCCTTGGCGCGATCCCGCAACAGCTCCTGGACCACGCGGACGGGGAAATTGTTGGCTCGCGCCCATGCGGCGGCGGTGAGGCCCTGAGCTTGCAGCCACTCCCGCGCCTCGGCGCGTGTGCGCAGCTTCTTCTTTTTCATGGTCATCTCCTTTGTGAATAAAGCCCGGATTATGCCGCTCCGGGCGGGCGTCCCGCATGGGCTTGCGGTATTCGCCGTTGCACGCTGCTCCGCGAGGTGAACGGAGGTCTACACGGTCGCGGTAGCCGGGGCTCAGGCCCTCGTGGGGCTCCGGCCCGCTTTGAGGTTTCCGGCTCCTCTGGTAGGCTCACTCATCCACAGTCAATCCAACCCCGGAACCGCTCCGGGAAAAGGAGCCGGAAATATGGAACTGTATCACTACTGTCCTGTGCCGCTTGAAAATGGATCCGTCATTACCCCCGGAAATTGGGGGCGCATCATACGTCAGTATCCTATGCCGGACAATTGCAATGCCATTGTCGTCAAGGAACTTCTTCTGGAGAACATTCGTTTACGTTTATATCCCAGTTATCCAAGTAGACTTGATTGTGCTTATGTCTGCATTGGTGAAGAGAGTGCAAAAGAATTTAAAAGCCGAAGGGAACTTCATTTTTGTTACCATGTAGACCTTGTCTCTCCCTCTATGCCAAGCTTTCAAGGCTCATGGAAACACTTTGAAATGCCACCTAGATCCCTTGAGGATTGGCACCGTGCTGCAGAAAAATACTGGTCTACAAACTGGGTCACTGAGTCTCCCAACACGCTTGAGCTACTGACCATGTCCCCCATCAGGATTCTCGGTAAGGTTAGCCTGTAAGCATCAGCTTTATTAGGAGGAGCTTGCCCCTCCTCCCTCAATCAAGAAACTTTGCATAAAGGCATATGTTGCAGGGATGATTGTGCGCCTCGCATTTCCTGGCTTCCCTGTAGGGGCAGTCCTCAGATTGGGGATGTTGAAGCAACGTTTTTTCCGTCTTGCCAAGGCGGGAGGCGATGCTGCGTAGCGCACAATCCGCACAGATATGGCAGCGCCCGCCCATTCCGTTATTGGCCGTCACAGGCCCGCATTCCGCCTGCTCCCTGCCGCAAAAATCGCAGTAAATATTACCCGTGGGGCTGATCATCGCTTTCCCCTGTTCTTGTGCCGTGCTCGCCTTTCCTGTAGGGAGGGGAAAGGCGTTTAACGGCGTTTTGTTAAAAACAATTTGCACCCAATGGGTGCAAAAGTCAATACGTGGGTGCATAAAATGTCGACATAGGGTGAA
>CAJMEU010000230.1 GCA_905212515.1 uncultured Oscillospiraceae bacterium
GGTTGCCCGCGTTGCGGCAGGCGGCCTGCTGTGGGCCGCCCTGCCGGGGTGAAAATGCGAAGACGCCGTGGAACCGGTTGTTCGGCCGTGCGGGCCGTCGCCGGCCCGCGGCTATGGAAACGGCAAGCAAAACCGCCCCCTGCTTAAAAAGCAGGGGGCGGTTTTTTCAACAGGCAAAGGCGCCGATTACAGTACGCGGCTGCCCTGACCCGTGCGCTCCAGCAGGGCCTTGATCTTCTCGTGCGGGTCGATGATGGCGCTGACGGACATATCGTGGTTCAGCGCGGCGATGAAGTAAGCGATGTATTTGGACACGTCCACCTCGTGGAACCATTCACGCTCCAGCAGCGCCGGGGTGCGGTAGGTCAGGTTCGTGCCGAACACGCCGGACAGCGTGCCGGCCTTATAGGCCTTGTCGAAGGCCTCCAGCCCATTGGTGAAGATGGCGTAGGTGGCGTTGGCAAAAATGCGTTTGGCGCCCTGCTTTTTCAGGGCCACGGCGATGTCCAGCATACTCTCGCCGGAGGAGATGATGTCGTCGGCCACGAAGATGTCCTTGCCCTCCACGCTTTCGCCCAAATACTCGTGGGCCACGATGGGGTTGCGGCCGTTGACGACGCGGGAATAATCGCGGCGCTTGTAGAACATGCCCAGGTTCACGCCCAGCACGCTGGCGTAGTACATGTTGCGGTTCATCGCGCCCTCGTCCGGGCTGATAACCATGAAGTGGTCCCGGTCCAGCTTCAAATCGGGCACGCTGCGGATCAGCGCCTTCATCACCTGGTAGGTGGGCATCACATTGTCCATGCCCATCAGGGGCACGGCGTTCTGCATGCGGGGGTCGTGCGCGTCGAAGGTGACGATGTTGGACACGCCCATGGCCTGCAGTTCCTGCAGGGCGAAGGCGCAGTCCAGGCTTTCGCGGTAGCTGCGGCGGTGCTGGCGGCTGCCGTAGAGGATGGGCATGATGATGCTGAGCTGATGAGCCTTGCCGGAGGCCGCCTGGATCAGGCGTTTCAGGTTCTGGAAGTGGTCGTCCGGGGACATGAAGTTCTCGTGCCCGAACAGCTTGTAGCGGCAGTTGTAGTTGCCCACGTCCACCACGATGTAAAGGTCGTCGCCGCGGACGCTCTCCTTGATCAGGCCCTTGCCGTCGCCGGATTGGAAGCGGGGGCACTCGCTGGGGATGATGAACGTCTCCTGCGTCATACCCGCCTCTTTGGCCCAGCGCAGCAGATGGTAGTCGATCTTCTTCGTCAGTTCCTCCGCGCCGGGGGCCGCGATCAGGCCCAGGTCGGCCACGCGCTCCTCGAACTTAAAGAACTCCTTCGCACTTTTCGCCTGCACCATTTGGCTTTTGCACGCTCCTTCAATTTTTCAATCTCTGCGGCCGCTTCACACTACGGCGCGTCAGTTCAGCCTTATTGTACCATAAAACAGGAAGTTTTCCTCGTATGATTTTCTGTTTTTGCGATTTTTGTCGTTTTTGCTTGAAAGAGTCCGGCAAACCTTATGCTTTTTATGCAAAAGCCCCTTCTCATTTGCTTTTTCCCGTTTCTTCCTTCGGCGCCGGCGCGCCCTGGCGCGCCTTTTGGCGCTGTTTATACAGCTGGTGGCAGTACACTGCCATCCCCGCGCCCAACACACCCTGCACCACGGCCGTGAACACCGCCATCAGCACGTTTTTCAGATCCTGCGCCGGCAGAGTGGCCAGGGTCCACAGCAGGGCCAAAAAGATGCCAGCCGCCGTCAGCACCAGCGGGATGGCCTCGTCCCGCACCGCCTTGCCCCGTTTAAGGGCGCTGCCCAGCAGACACAACACCACGGGCACCGCGCCCAGCTCCGGCTGCAGATACTCTTTCATCAAATTGAACCATTCCATCGTGCATCCCTCCCCTGCCAATGTATGCGCCGGAAGGAAATGGAATGACGCCCCTTTGCGGCCGGGCGGGCGTGCGGCGGCAAAGCCCGGCCGGCCGTTCGAGCGCCCTGTGCGGTTTTGCCGCTGTGCGGTAAAATAAAGGCCGTATTTTTGGCCGCAGGCACATTTGACGATCCCGTGCGCAAGCGCCGTGTGCCGGGGCGGGGTTTTCTTGCGTCAGCATGCCTTGTGCGCGGATTCTGCTTTTCCTCCCTGCGAAAATGTGGTATACTATAACAGCATCGATTTTTGAAAGGGGTGTCTTGCATGGGTTATAAACTGGCCGGCTGCCGCGGTGACAATATCCCCGTGCCGCAGCTGGTGTTCGCCAAGCTGCCCCAGCTGGAGGACGACTGGTTGCGCGTGGCGCTGCACATCATCGCCACCGGCGAGACGGACCCCGGCCGCATCGCAGACGCGCTGCGCCTGTCGGGCGCAGACAAAGCCCGTGAGGCCCTGCTGTATTGGAAAGGCGCCGGTCTGCTGGAAAGCACCGACGCCCCCCTGCCCGCCGGCGACATTGCCGCCCCGCCCCGCGCGCGGCTGTCCACGCCGGAAGTGCTGGGCGCCGCCCAGGCCGACCCGGCCATCCGCGAGCTGCTGCAGGAATGCCAGACGCTGATGGGCGGCGTCGTCACCCAGGCCGACGCCAACATCCTGGTGTCCATGTATGTGGCGGACGGCATGCCCGTGGATATGATCCTGCTGGGTGTGGCCCATTTCGTCTCCCTGGGCAAGCGCAGCGCCCGCTATATCGAGCGCGCGCTGCTGGGCTGGCAGCGGGAGGGCATCACCACGGCCGAAGCGGCCGAGCGCTATTTGAACCTGCTGGCCCAGCGGGCCGAGCACGAGGCCGAAGTGGCCGACCTGCTGGGCCTGCCGGACGCCAAATTCACCAAGGCTGAGGGACGGGCCATCGCCTCCTGGTATGAGGAGCTGGACTACGGCCGGGCCATGATCGCCGAGGCCATTGCCATGGCGGGCGACAAAAAGGATGTGCGCTACATCGGCGGCATCCTGCGCAAATGGTATACCAAGGGCTATAAGATGGCGCGCGACGTGCTGGCCGCCGAGCGCGACACGATGCAGAACGTGCAACCCGCCGCCCTGCCCGCCGAGC
>CAJMEU010000231.1 GCA_905212515.1 uncultured Oscillospiraceae bacterium
ACCCCACTTGTTTTTCAGTATACCATACTGTCTAACAAATGGGGTGCAGTTCAAAAGCGGTCCCTTGATAAAAAGCCTCCTGTCACAGACAGGAGGCTTTCTTATTCAATCAATTCAACGATGTCATTGGGCGTGCATTGTAAAATGGAACACAAACGCTCCAGCGTATACATGGTGATGCTTTTATCGTGCTTTAAGTTGTTGATGGTATGGGGGTCGATCTGATACGTGTGGATCAAAGCATAGGTGCTGATGCGGCGCTTCTCCATCGTCTTCCAGAGCGGCCGGTAGCTGAACATGCCTTCGCCCCCTATCCGCCGCCCGGCCGTCCGGGTCGGAGGGCTGCCAGCAGCCCCCGGCAGCCTTCCAGCACGTCCCGCCAGGTGCGGGCAAAATCCCCGGTGTACCAAGGGTCCGCCACGTCGCCGGGGCGGGCGGTGTAGTCCATCAGCAGCGACAGCTTGCCCGCCGGGTCTCCGCCGCAGATGCGCAGCATGGCCCGCAGATTGCCCTCGTCCATGCCGATCAGCCTGTCCCAGGCATCGTAATCCTCCGCCCGCAGCAGGCGGGCGGTCTTGCCCGCGCAGCTGATGTCGTGGGCCGCCAGCTCCCGCCGGGCCGGCGGGTACACGGGGTTGCCCAGCTCTTCGGCGCTGACGGCGGCCGAGGCAATGGCAAACCGGCCCTCCAGGCCCGCTTTGCGCACCAGGTCCTTCATCACGAATTCCGCCATGGGGCTGCGGCAGATATTGCCGTGGCAGACAAACAGCAGTTTGGTCATGGACTCCCTCCCGGTGATGGCTGTGGCCGCGGTGCCGCTCAGAACCCCAGGCTCTCGCCCACCAAAATCACCTTGACGCGGCCCGGCTCGCGCTGCTGGCGCATCACCATGGATGTGCAGCAGATGCGGTCCGGGCTTTTGCAGTGGGCGCACACGCCGGTCTGGACGCAGGGCGTTTTCTTGTGCAGACGGATGGCGTTGGCCGGCGCGGCAATGGTCTCCAACCGCGTCTCGGCTTCGTCCAGGTCACGCACCAGCTTGTTGTACCCCACCACCAGGATCACGCTTTTGGGCCCGAAGGCAATGGCGGCAATGCGGTTCGAGTTGCCGTCCACGTTGAAGATCTCGCCCGCCTCGGTCACCGCGTTGGCCGAAGCCAGGAAGGTGTCTGCGAAAAAGGCCCGGCGGTAGATGTCCTCCACCTCCTCGGGCGCAAGGCCCGGGGCGTACCGGTCCAGGAAGTTGTACCGGCCCGCGCGCAGCAGCTCCACCACGCCGCACTCGTCCAGGGTGGCGCTGCCGCCCACGGCCACGGTCTCGCCCTCGTGCATCAGGCTGGCTGCCAGGGCTGGCACCTCGGCGGCCGTGGCCACGCAGTAGGCGTCCATGTTGTTGCCGCGCAGGGCCTGGGCCGTGCGCTCCATGCGTTTTTGGATCACGGTCTGCAATGCTTCGTTCATGCAAAACACCTCACCATTCATTTTTCTTTATTATAGCAAACGCGCGGCCGGGAAAAAAGCTTTTTGTGCTAAATTTTCCCGCTTAGCCCCGCCGTCCCCAGGCGCAGCCTGCGCAGCACCAGCGCCGCCGTCACGGCGCAGTAGCACAGCGCCAGCCCCCAGGCAAGGCCCGAGGCGTAGCAGATGGCGGCATAACCGAAGAAGCGGATGGCCAGCCAGCCGCCCACGCTGCGCCCCACCAGCTCGCATGCGCCGGACAGCAAAGCCAGGCCGCTGTGTCCCAGCCCCTGCAGGGTGTTGCGCAGGATCATCAGCGCGCCGTGCAGGACAAACTGTGTGCTCACCACCGTGATGTACTGCACGGCCATGGCGTACACCGCCCCACTGTCCGCCCCCAGCACCAGCCGCGCCAGCCCGCCCTTCAAAAGGAACAGGCCTGTCCAGGCCGCAAGGCAGTACGCGCCCTGGATCAGCAGCCCGTCCCGGATGCCCCGGCGCACCCGGTCCAGCCGGCCGGCGCCGTAGTTCTGTCCCGTATAGGTGGCCATGGCCATCCCCATGCTCTCCATGGGCGAGGTGAACACCTGGCGGATCTTTTCCCCCGCCGTCTGGGCCGCCACCGCGGCGCTGCCCAGCGTGTTGATGGCGTTTTGCATCACCACCGAGCCGACGGCCGTCACCGAGTGTTCCAGCCCCATGGGCAGGCCCACGGCGCACAGCCGGCCCAGATGATGCAGCGAGGGCGCCATGTCGCCTCTGCAAATCTCGATGCCAGCCGTGCGGGCCAGCAGCCACCAGACGCCCAGCAGGCCGCTGGCCAATTGGCTCAGCACCGTGGCCAGCGCCGCGCCCCCCACGCCCATGCCGCCGGGCACGATAAACAGCCAGTCCAGCCCGATGTTCAAAAAGCAGGAGAACACCAGAAAATAGAACGGGTGGCGGGCATCCCCCACCGCGCGCAGGATGCTGGCCGTATAGTTGTACAGCATACTGGCGGGGATGCCCAAAAACAGCACGCGGATGTACGCGGCCGCCATGTCCAGGATATCGGCCGGCGTGTGCACCAGGCGCAGCAGCGGCCGGGCCAGGGCCGTCATGCCGGCGGCCAGCACCACGCTCAGCGCGGCGCACAGCCAAACGCCGTTCCACAGGTAGCGGTGCAGCCGCCGCTTGTCCCGGGCGCCGAAGCTCTGGGCCGCGGGGATGCCGAAGCCGATGCAGCTGCCCTGCACGAATCCCAGCGTCAGGAAATGCAGCGAGGCATTCACCCCCACGGCCGCCAGGGCGTCCACCCCCAGGCAGCGGCCCACGATCACCGTGTCGGTAAAGGTGTAGAACTGCTGGAACAGCGTGCCCAAAATCAGCGGGACGGCAAAGCGCGCCAGCTGTACCAGGGGCCGTCCCTGTGTCAGGTCAATGGCCTTTTTCCCTTGTTTCACATGCGTTCCCCCTCTACGGCGGCGCCCACGGCCCGGGCGCTGTGGTGCAGAAAGCGGGGGGGCGGCCGCCCCCCCCCCCCCGCCGGGGGTGTATTTATGAGCGCCGCCCCGGGCGCCCCCGGGGC
>CAJMEU010000232.1 GCA_905212515.1 uncultured Oscillospiraceae bacterium
TGCTCTCGCCCGCCCATGGGGGGCGGCGGGCGACTGGCTGCGCTCGTGAGGCCGTGAAGGCGAACGCTTTGCTTTTTGCGTTCGCTAGGACGGAGTGACGAAGACGCCAGGGAAAAACGGCCGCGCCTGCCGGGGCGCCCCGCGAGGCGCGTGGGTCCGCTGCATGCGAAACAGCGGCACTTTTCTGGGTACTCTTTTGGTGCCAAAAGAGTACCCCTGCGCAGGCTCTTCGGTTTCGCGCCGTCTGGCGCGTTGTCATCTTTCGAAGATGGAACTTGCGAGGACAAGCGGTACCCTCCCGCTGTGTCCCATTCTTTGCGCAGCAAAAGAGACGCTGCCCTGCTCGGCAAGCCCCCGAAAAGGCGCAGCGGCAGAAATAGACAGAATAAAACCAGCGCTTATGCCTGCGGCGCGGCCTCGGCGGCCTGTGCCTCCAGAGGGAAGCTGACCGTTGCTTTGAACAAGTCGCCGTCCGTGCTGAGGGTGAAGGCCCCGCCCTGCAGCTCGGTGAAGCTTTTGGCGATGGCCAGGCCCAGGCCGCTGCCCTCGGTGTTGCGGCTTTTGTCGCCGCGCACAAAGCGCTCGGTGATGTCCTCGCCGCCGAAATCCAGCTCGGTGGCCGAGACGTTTTTCATCGTCACCACCGCGCGGCCGTCGGCGCTGGAAAGGTCGATGTAGGCGCGGGTGCCGGGCATGCCGTATTTGGCGATGTTCAAAAGCAGGTTTTCAAACACACGGCAGGTGCGCTGGCCGTCCAGCGTCAGGGGCAGGCGGTACTCGGGCAGGTTCCAGCGGAACTCCACGCCGCTTGCCTGCAATTGATCCTCCAGCTCGAACTGGATCTGCCGCAGCAGGCTGCCCAGCTCCACCGGCTCTTGGCGGAACTCTACGTTGCCGCTGGCGGCTTTGCTCACCTCGAACAGGTCGTCGATCAGCCGCTTGAGGCGCTGGCTTTTTTTGTCCAGCGTGGCCACGTATTCCTGCCGCTGGGCGGCGGGCAGGTCCTCGTTTTTCAACAGGTCCACATAGGTGATGATGGCCGTCAGGGGCGTTTTCAGGTCGTGGCTGACGTTGGTGATCAGTTCGGTTTTCATATTCTGGCTGCGCACCTCCTGGGCCACGGCCTTGCCGAACCCCTGGCGCACCTGGTCCAGGCTTTCGGCCACCGGGGCCAGCACACTGGTTTCGGGCAGGGCGGGCACGGGGGTTTTCAGGTCGCCGGCGGCCATGCGGGCCGTGGCGTCGCGCACGGTGTCGTACTGCTGCTGCACGCGCATAAAATAGCCGCGCAGCACGAAGAACATGATGAAGGTGTAGATGACGCACCCGGCGATGCCGAAGGCCCACACGCAGCAGCACAGCACCATGATGAGGAAGTTGATGCCGAGAAGTTTGGCCAGTGTGCGTTCGATGGGCTGCTTCCAGTCCACGGCCAGCAGCCTGCGCACCGTGGACGCGCAGCCGCGCCAGACCCAGGCGCAAAAGCGCACCGTCCAGCAGCGGCACAAGAGATAGCGGCCGAAGCCGTCCCGCAGGCCCATGCCCAGCGAGGCCCCGGCCTGGAACAAAACGAAGGCGCACAGCCAGAACAGCAGGAAGAGCAGGGCGAAGGCCAGCGTTTCGCTGTCTGTCTGGTTCACAAAAAACAGCGTGCGCAGCACGTCGGGAATGCTGTCGTCCAGCGCGGCGTAGGTGAGGTATCCGGCGGCCTCAAAGACGCCGACGCCCAGCAAAACAACGGCGCCGGCGTACAGCTCGAAGGGCAGCTTGCCCCAAAAGCCGCGGCCCACCGCCAAACGGCGGGGCAAAGCCAGCACAAGGCCCAGGCACAGCGCCAGCAAGCCGCACAGTGCCGCGGGGATGGCGAAGAACGAATTGTACATGGCCCGGCGGGAGGGGATGTGGTATTCGAAGGAGATCTGCGGCTGGGGGTCGTTGGCATCCTGCACCACATAGCCGTTCAGGGGGCTGCCGTCAAAGGAATTGGCCAGGGCCTGCTGCTGCGCGTCATACACAAAGCCCACCATCAGCGAGCCCTCGTCGGAGAAGACGCGCCCGGTGTCCTGCTCGATATACCAAGGCAGCAGTTCCCCGTCCGAGGTGTAGACGTGCAGGGAAGGCTCCATCACCAAAGTCTCGCCGCCCCAGTTGAGGGTCGGTTCATCGCCTTCGGCGGTGTCGCCGCTTTCGTACACCGAACTGACGGTGCGCAGGATGTAGGATTCGCCGGCTTCGATGGCCGCCAGGGCCTCGGGATAAGCGGCGTACAGCCCGCGCTCTTCCTCGGTGAAGCGCTGGTTCTGGCGGCTGGCCCACTCCACGCCCACGCCCATCAGCAGGGCGGCGGCGCTTGTCACGGCCAGGAACGTCACCAAAAAACGGGCGAGGTTAAATTTTCTCGATTTTGTAGCCAATGCCCCAGACCACCTTTAAATATTTGGGATTTTTCGGGTCGATCTCGATCTTGCCGCGCAGGGTGCGCAGGTGCACCATCACTGTGTCGGTGTTGATGGCCGCCTCGCCCCACACCCGCTCGTAGATCTCCTCGGCCGAGAACACCCGGCCGGGATTTTTCATCAGCAGCGCCAGGATCTTGAATTCCAGGGGCGTCAGCTTCACCGGCTCGCCGTCCACGGCGAGGCTGGCCGCGTCCTCGTCCAATTCAAGGCCGCCCACGGTGTACACGTGGGAACTGCCGCTTTGCGCGGCGCCGGCCAGGCGCAGGTACCGTTCGTACCGGCGCAGATGGCTGTTCACCCGGGCCAGCAGCTCCATGGGCACGAAGGGCTTGGTGACGTAATCGTCCGCGCCCATGTTGAGGCCGGTGATCTTGTCGATGTCCTCGCTTTTGGCGCTGAGCATAATGACGGGGAAGTCCCAGCTTTCCCGCAGCTTCATCACCATGGTGATGCCGTCCATCACGGGCATCATCACGTCCACGATGGCCCGGCTGCTGTGCTCCGCCGCCTCAACCCCCAGCCCCACGCGCCAATTCGC
>CAJMEU010000233.1 GCA_905212515.1 uncultured Oscillospiraceae bacterium
GGCGTATCCCATCACCGGCAAACGGGCCGACACGCCCTGGTGGCCGCTGCGGGTGTTGATCCCCCCGGGCAGCGCGCCGCCGCCCAGGCGCGCGTCGCGGCCCGCGGCGGCGGCCGCCCGCGCGCGGACGGCCACGTCCGTGCCGTAGCAGCGCAGCAGGGTGCAGCCGATGGCCGCGCCCCAGCGGCCCGTCAGCCCCTCGTCGCGGATGGCGGTGTTGAAGCGGATCTGCCGGTCCAGCAGGTCCCACACATCGGCCAGGTCGGCCGTGGCGGCGAAGTCCAAAATGTCCCGCACCGTCAGCAGCGCGGCGGCCGGCGAGGGGCCGGCGGCCTGCCGGCCGCCGCTTTCCAGCACCCGGCCGTCCAGCTCCACCAGCACGATGTTGGTGTGGAAGCCCGTGATGCGCACCCGCGCGCAGTGGGCGTCGGTATGGGCCTCCACCAGGATGTCGAACACCTCTTTGCCCTCGGCGGGCGTCACGGTGATGGGGCAGTCCGCCAGCAGGCGGGCCATCTCGGCGCGCTCTTCGTCCGTGACCGCGCTGATGACCTGCAATTCCCGCTCGGCGCGGCCCACCGCGAAGCCGATGGCCGCCGCGGTGCCGATGCCCTTGCCGCCGCCGGTGTTGGGCACCACGACGCTTTTCACATTTTTGATGATGTTGCCGCTCACCCACAAAGCGGCGCGGCAGGGCGCCGCGCCCAGCACATCCCGGGCCTTGGCGCAGGCGTAGGCGATGGCCACCGGCTCGGTGCAGCCCATGGCCGGCACCAGCTCCTCGCGCAGGAGACGGGTGTAAGCCGCGTAACAGGGGTTTGTCTTTTGCATGAAACCGCATCCTTTCAGGGCGCCGAAAGGCTGACTTTCGGCGCCGTTTGTAGTATAATGAAAAAAAGCACGCTTTACGCCGCGCGCCGCCTGTCCGGCGGCCGGCGGCTGAAACGATCGATTAGGTGGAACATGGAAAAGGAAGTCCCTCTTTACAAAATGATCTACAACAAGATCGTCAACCGCATCCTGACGGGCCTGTACCCCAAGGGGTATGTGCTGAGCTCGGTGCAGAAGATCCACGCCGAGCATCACGTCGGGTACACCAGCATCCGCCGCGCCATGCACCTTTTGCAGCAGGAGGGGTTCATCCAGCTGGAGGAGCGCAAGCGGCCCGTGGTGGTGTTTGACGAGGCGGACCCCTGCAGCCGCGAGCTGCGCTGGCGGGTGTTTTTGTCGCGCCGGCGCACGCATTTGGACTGCTACCGCGCCATCCCCTGCCTGATCCCCGGGCTGGTGATGCTGGGCGCGCGGCGGTGCACCCCCAAGCTGCTGGAGGCGCTGGAAGGGCTGTGCGCCCAGCCGGAGGGGCAGCTGGCCCGCCAGAACGACCTGCTGGTGCTGGTGTACACCTGGCAGGCGCTGGTGGTGCAGCAGGCGGACAACGACCTGGCCGCCGACCTGTTTTTGCAGATACGCGGGTTTGACGACCTGCGGTTTATCGTGATGCCCTCCGCGCCTTTGGTGCCCGGCGAGGCCCGCGCCGCCCTGCAGTACCTGCGTCACTGGACCAAGCTGCTGCGCGCGGGCGACCTGGACAGCCTGCACACGCTGGTGTCCATCTTCTGCCAGCAGGCCATGTGCGGGCTGGAGCGGGCCTTCCTTCCCCTGGCGGAGCTGCCGGAGCTGCAAAGCGTGCATCAGGTGGAGTTCAACTGGTATGTGCGTCAATCGCCGGCGCCGCTGTATAAAAAAATCGCCTATGACCTGCTGCGCACCGTGCACCTGGAGGGCATGGGGGCGGGGGACAGCTTCCCCTCGGAGGCCGCCCTGATGGAACAGTACGGCGTGGCGGCCGTGACCGTGCGCGGGGCCCTGGCCCTGCTGAACAGCCTGGGCGTGGCCCAGACAGTGAACGGCGTGGGCACCTTGTTTACCGGGGCCTGCGCCTATACGCCCGAGGCGCGGCCTTACCTGCGCGAGTGCTGCGAAAGCCTGGACGTCCTGGCCGGGTGCGGCCGCGCCCTGGCCCTGGCCGCTGCCCAGTGTATGCCCGAAGAGGGCGCGGCCGCCCTGCGGGCCGGGGCCGAAGCATGCCGCACCCGCGAGGGGCTGGTGTTGTGGATGCTGCGGCAGTTCGTGTGCGCAGTGCCGTCCCAGGCGCTGGAAAATGTGTTCGACCAGTTGGAGACGCGCTATATCTTCGGCCTGTACGTCAGCGGGCTGCCGGGCGCCGCCGGGCGCCGCGGGCACCAGGAGGAGGTTTACGGCCGGGCCATGGCCTGCCTGGACAGGCTGGAGGAGGGGGACGGCGACGCGTTTGCCGACGGGTTCAGCAGGCTGTGCCAGGACCTGCGGGACGAGCTGGGGGCACAGCTGGCGCATTTGCTGGGCTGAAGGCGGGCGGCGTGGCGCTTTGTCCGGTTTGTCCCGCTTCCTGTGGTACAATGATAACAGGGACGGCGGGGGTTTATGCCTTCGGCAAGGTTGTTGAAACGGGCGGTGACTCTTTTGCTACGCTACGCTGCGCAAAGAATGGGACACAGCGTCTGATTGCCGCTTGTCCTCGCAAGTTCCATCTTCGAAAGATGAGAACGCGCCTTATGGCGCGATTACGAAAAGGCTGCGCAGCGGTACTCTTTTGACACCAAAAGAGTACCCAGAAAAGTGCCGCTGTTGCGCAAGCAGCGGACCCACGCGCCTCGCGGGGCGCCCCGGCAGGAACGCCGGTATATCCCATCCATGTTCGTCACTCCGTCCTAGCGAACGCATAAAGCATTGCGTTCGCCTTCACGGCCTCACGAGCGCAGCCAGTCGCCCGCCGCCCCCCATGGG
>CAJMEU010000234.1 GCA_905212515.1 uncultured Oscillospiraceae bacterium
GATCCACGCCAGGGGCGGAATGGGGCGGATGAATTCAAAAATGGGCTTCAAAATGGCTTCCAGCAGGCGGGAATAGCCCATGCCCACGCCCAGGGCAATGCCGGCAATGGTGGCCAGGGTGAAGGCCACGGCCACGCGGTACAGGCTCACGCCGATGTGGGCCAGCATGGTATGGCTGCCCACGGGCTCCACAAAGCTTTTGAAGAAGGCGCCCAGCACGGTGCTGGCGGGGGGCAGGAACATGGAGGCGCCGGTGAAGCGGGCCACAACCTCCCACACGGCCAGCAGGCAGAACAGGGAGATCAGCGTGTACATAATCACCAGCTGCGTTTGCGAAAAGCGGCTTTCTTTCGTGGTGTCGATCACTGCTTTTTACCCCCTCTCACAAACTTTTTCTGCAATGCCTCCAGCACGGTGTTCATCAGCAGGCCGATGGCGCCGATGGTCAGCATGCCCACGATGATCACGTCCGGGCGGCCCAGCATGCGGGCCATCTGAATCATGTACCCCAGGCCCTTGGTGGCGGCCAGCAGCTCGGCGGCCACCAGCGCCACCCAGGCCGAGCCCAGCGCCAGGCGCAGCCCGGTGAAGATCATGGGCAGCGCCGTGGGGATGGCCACCTTGAACAGCAGCTGGCGGTTGGTGGCGCCGAAGGTCTTGCCCACCCACAGGTGCACCTGGCTGGTGCGCTTGATGCCCGTGTAGCTGTTCACCGTGGCGCTGATGAAGGCGGCGAAGAAGATGATGCCCACCTTCGAGGCGTAGCCGATGCCCAGCCACAGGATCATCAGCGGGATCCACGCCAGCGCGGGGATGGGCCGGATGATGTCGAACAGGGGTTTGGCGAACAATTCGAACCGGCGGCTCCAGGCCATGCCCACGCCCAGCGGCACGCCGACCAGCACGCCCACCGCGTAGCCGCCCAGGGCGATCTTCAAACTGGCCCAGATGTTCTGGAACAGCGTGGCGCCGTCCGGGTTCACGCCGCCGGTCAGTTTGTACACCAGGGTCTCAAAGATCTTGGCCGGGCTGGGCAGCATCATGGGGTTGATCACGTGGAACACGTCGGTGATCAGCTCCCACACCAGCAGCACGAACAAGAACGAGCACACCGAGATCAGGGGATATTTGTATTTCTGCAAAAAATGCTTCACGGTCTCACCGTACCTTTCACTGCTTTGAAAACGGCCCGCACCCACCGGAGGGGCGGATGCGGGCCTTGTCATGGCGGGCCGGCTTATTTATAAGCCTGTACGAACGTGTCGATCACATTGGTGTCGAATTTGTCGATGGCGCTGGCGTCCAGCTGGCCCAGGCTCACATAGAACTCGCCCAGCTCTTTGGCAAAGCGGCCGATCTCGCGGTCCTTCCAGTCGGCTTTCAGCACGAACTGGGCGCGGCCCAGGTCGGCGGCGCAGTTCTCGCGGGTGGTCTCGCTGCCGTTCTCTTTCAAAAACTCCACCAGCAGGTCGGTGGCCATCTCCTGGTCGTTCTGCAAAGTCTCGTTGGCCTCCAGCAAAGCATCCATGTAGGCCTGCACCAGCTCGGGCTTGCCCTCCACGGCCTTGCGGTTGGCCACCACCATGTCCACGTAGCGGGTGCCCAGGTCGGCCAGGTTGCCCACCTGCACCATGCCGTCGTTCAGCGCGTCAAAGAAGGTGGGGACGTTCAGCGAAACGGCGTCGCACTGGCCGGCCTGCAAAGCCTGGTAGGCCTGCACGGTGTCCATGTTCACAATGCTCACGTCCGTGGCGTCCAGGCCCAGCTTCTCCAGCCATTTCAGCACGGTGAAATGCTGGGCGGTGCCCACCGGCGTCAGGATGGTGATGCCTTTTACAGTCTCCGGGCTGCCCAGCACGGTGGGGAACGAGGGGTTGTAATCGGTGGCGCTGGCGATGGCGCTGTCGGGCTTGTCGAACACGCCCTGGCCGTCGGTGCTCTCCAGCACCTCGCCGATGATCATCTCGTCGTAGTTGGCCACGCCCGTCACGGCTGCGGCGCCCATGGCGCCCACGTCCCACAGATCGGCGGCCAGGGCCTCGTTCATGGGGGCGCCGGTGGCGAACATGGTCACTTCCATTTTAAAGCCGTGGGCCTCGTCCAGCCCGTTATTCTGCATGTAATAGGTGGGCAGGCTGGTGATGGTGGGATAGGAGGCCACGCGCAGGACTGGCAGGTCGGCCGTGCCGGCGGCGGCGCCGCTGGCCGGGGCGCTTCCGGCGGCCGGGGCGCTGCTGCTGGAACCGCCGCAGGCCGCCAGGCTCAGGGCCATGGTCAAAGCCAGGAACAAAGCTGCAAACTTTTTCATAATGTCTTTCCTCCTAAAAGGTGATGTGTGCGGGCCGCGGGGAACGCCGCCCGTTCAGGTCACCTTTATCATAACAAAAATGCCGGCCGGGATTTTTTAAATTTTTCCACTTTTTCATCAAAGGCGGAAATAGATTTGCAAATTTTTGAGATTCCATTCAAAATCCTGAGGTTCTCCGCCCGTCCTTTGGTCAAAATATGTAATAAGCGCCCGGATATTTTTGGCTTGTTGCACAATCCCTATCCACCGGTCAAACGGAAAAACGGGCAAAAAAGCCGCGGGCGCAAAACCGGCCCGCGGCAGAACTTGCCTCATTCGCACGCGCAGCCAATCGCCCGCCGCCCCGCATGGGCGGCAAGGGCAGACGCTGTGCCTTTGGCGAGGCTGTTTAAAACGGCAGTGACTCTTTTGCTTCGCTGCGCTGCGCAAGGGATGGGACACAGCGGGAGAGTACCGCTTGTCCTCGCAAGTTTCATCTTCGAAAGATGACAACGCGCCTTGCGGC
>CAJMEU010000235.1 GCA_905212515.1 uncultured Oscillospiraceae bacterium
AACCCATAGCGGGCTTGCCCCACGGGGTGACAGGGCCGGGACGGCCCACCGGGCTTTTGCCCTCGCCGCCGCCGTGCGGGTGGTCGCAGGGGTTCATCACGGAACCGCGCACCGCCGGGCGCCAGCCCATGTGGCGCTTGCGGCCGGCTTTGCCCAGGTTCACGTTCTCGTGGTCCAGGTTGCCCACCTGGCCGATGGTGGCCACGCAGTTCACAGGCACGTTGCGCATCTCGCCGGAGGGCAGGCGCACCAGGGCGTACTTGCCTTCCTTGGCCATCAGCTGGGCCATGTTGCCGGCCGAGCGGACCAGCTGGCCGCCTTTGCCGGGATACAGCTCGATGTTATGGATGATGGTACCCACGGGGATGTTGACAAAAGGCAGGCAGTTGCCGGGCTTGATGTCGGCAGAGGGGCCGCTCACCACGGTGTGGCCCACCTTCAGGCCGTCGGGGGCCAGGATGTAGCGCTTCTCGCCGTCCTCGTACTGCACCAGCGCGATGTGCGCCGAGCGGTTGGGGTCGTACTCGATGGTCAGCACCTTGGCGGGCATATCCACCTTGTCGCGCTTGAAGTCGATGACGCGGTATTTGGTGCGGTTGCCGCCGCCGTGATGGCGGACGGTGATGCGGCCGGTGTTGTTGCGGCCGGCCGATTTCTTCATCGGCTCCAGCAGGCTGCGCTCCGGCGCGACTTTGGACAGGCCGGAGTAATCGGTCACGGTCATGCCGCGACGGCCCGGCGTTGTCGGTTTATACTTTTTGATAGCCATTGCTTTCTCTCGCTTTCTTATGAATTATTATCGGGGTCATATCCCCATAGCCGAGCCCTTCCCGGGCTCTTATTTTCCCCTTTATTACCGGTACCCCGATCAGAAGGGGATCTTCAGGCGCCCGCCAACGGCGGATGCGCGATCCGTCCCGCAAGCGGGCCGGATGGGGGCTCATTTCCCCACAGCCGAGCCCTTTTCGGGCTCTTGCGCTTCTCCGGCTGAAACAGCCGCGGGAAGCTCGCTTACACCATGGACTCGAAGAAGTCGATGCCTTTGGAGTCCTGCCGCAGCGTCACGATCGCCTTCTTGGAGGCGGGCGTGTAGCCGCCGTGCATGCCCTGGCGGCGATAGCGGCCGCGCACGGAAATGGTGTTCACTTTCGCCACTTTCACGCCGAACAGTTCCTCGACGGCACGGGCGATGTCCACTTTGGTGGCGTCTTTGGCAACCTTGAAGGAATATTTCTTCATCTGGATGCCGGCCATGGACGCCTC
Organism: uncultured Oscillospiraceae bacterium; assembly: GCA_905212515.1. GTDB lineage: Bacteria > Bacillota > Clostridia > Oscillospirales > Ruminococcaceae > Ruthenibacterium. Next base: position 1,264 of record CAJMEU010000235.1, read on the forward strand.
GGTGATGACCGGGGCCAGGACGATATTCTGAGCAGGAGTTTTCATTGTGCAAATACCTCCTCAAGTTTCTTGGCCGCGTCCACGCTGATGACGAACTTGCCGCCATTCAGCACCTCGTAGGTGTTGATATTGTCGGCGGTCGTCGTCTTCACACCGGGGATGTTGGCGGCGCTTTTCACCAGCTTCGCATCCACTGCCGGGGTGACGATGAGGGCCTTTTTGGTGGCGCCGACGGCTTTCAGCAGTTCGGCGACGGTCTTGGTCTTGTACTCGGTGGCCTCCAGCTTATCGATGACCACCACGTCGCCGCTCTGGGCTTTGGCGCTCAGGGCGCTCAGCACGGCCAGACGGCGCACTTTCTTATTCAGACGGTAGCTGTAATCGCGGGGCTTGGGGCCCAGGGCGATGCCGCCGTGCGTCCACTGCGGGCTGCGGGTGGAACCCTGGCGCGCGTGGCCGGTGCCCTTCTGGCGCCACGGCTTGCGGCCGCCGCCGGACACTTCGCTGCGGGTGAGGGTGCTCTGTGTGCCCTGGCGCTGGTTGGCCAGGAAGTTCACCACTGCCGCATGCATGACTTTCTCGTTCGGCTCCAGGCCGAACACGGCGTCGGAAAGCTCAATATCGGAAACCTTCTTGCCGTTCATATCCAAAACGTCAAATTTCATGTTGCTTTCCTCCTTTACGCCTTCACGCTGTCGTGAATGCACACCACGGAACCCTTCGGCCCGGGGATGGCACCCTTGATAGCGATCAGATTATTTTCGGTGTCAACTTTGACGACCTTCAGGTTCTGCACGGTCACGCGCTCGGCGCCCAGATGGCCGGGCAGCCGCTTGCCCTTGAACACGCGGGACGGCGTGGAGCAGGAACCCATGGAACCGGCGTGGCGGGAAACGGGGCCCGTGCCGTGGCTTTCGCGCAGGCGGTGGCCGTTCCAGCGCTTGATGGTGCCGGCGTAGCCTTTGCCCTTGCTGGTGCCGACCACGTCCACATGGTCGCCCGCGGCGAAGACGTCAGCCTTCAAAATGTCGCCGATGTTCATGGCGCTGATGTCGGCCAGGCGAAACTCGCGCAGGGTCTTCTTGGGCGCCACGTCCGCTTTGTCAAAGTGGCCCTTGGCGGGCTTGTTCACTTTTTTCGCAGCCACATCGCCGAAGCCAAGCTGCACGGCCACATAGCCGTCGCTCTCGACTGTCTTCTTCTGCACCACAGTGCAGGGGCCGGCTTCAACCACGGTGACGGGGACGACTTTGCCGTTCTCGTCGAAAATCTGGGTCATGCCGACCTTCTTGCCGATGATACCTTTTTGCATTTCTTTTTTGCCTCCTGTCAGGTTATTGGTTGATGGCCTGGGCCACCAACATGACCTCTCCTACCGAATGGGGAGCTTCGTATCCCGCTGCATTATCTCACGTTAATTGTAAGAATTACAGCTTGATCTCGATCTCGACGCCGGCGGGGAGCTGCAGGCTCATGAGAGCCTCGACCGTCTTGTTGGACGGCT
>CAJMEU010000236.1 GCA_905212515.1 uncultured Oscillospiraceae bacterium
CGTATTTGCTGTCCACTGAATACTTCTCCGGTGCGCTGGCCTTGTATTTGTTCAGCGCGGCAGTGGATTTCACCGGGTTCTGCAGCGTGCCGGCGCCCGCCACGCAGCCGCCCGGGCAGGCCATGCCCTCCAGCAGGTAGCCGTTCAGCTTGCCTGCCTTGGCCAGCATCAGCATTTTTTTGCATTCCTGCAGGCCCTGGGCGGCCATCACCTTTACCTCGCGGTCCGGGTCCATCTTGTGGATGGCGTTCACCACCGCGTTCGCCACGCCGCCGGAAACCGCAAACCCGCGGCCGTCGGCGGTGGCCTCCACCAGCTCGGGCCCGGCGGCCACTTCGGAGAACTTGATGGCCTTCGCCTCAAACATGCCCATCACTTCTTCAAATGTGAGCACGAAGTCCACGTCGCTGCGGATGGTGCGGCGGCTGGCTTCCAGCTTTTTGGCGGCGCACGGCCCGATGAAAACGACCTTGCAGTTTTTGTGCTCTTTTTTCAGCAGGCGGGCCGTCAGCACCATGGGCGTCATGGCCATGGAGATATAGGGCGCAAAATCCGGGAACAGCTTTTTCGCCATCACGCTCCAGGCCGGGCAGCAGGACGTGGCCATGAACGGCTGCTGCTCGGGCACCTCGCGCATAAAATCCTTGGCTTCTTCAATGGTACACAGGTCCGCGCCGATGGCGACCTCCACCACATCGTCAAAGCCCAGGAGCTTCATGGATGGCTTCAGCTTTTCAGGCGTCATGTCCGGGCCGAACTGGCCCACAAAGGCCGGGGCCACGGCGGCGATGACACGGTCGCCCTGGTTGATGGACTGGATGACCTGGAAGATCTGGCTTTTGTCCGCGATGGCGCCGAAAGGACAGTTTACAAGGCACATGCCGCAGGACACGCACTTGTCGTAATCGATCTTCGCGCGGCCCAGCTCGTCGGAGCCGATGGCATCCATGCCGCAGGCCTTGGCGCAGGGGCGTTCCATCTTATGGATGGCGCCGTAGGGGCATACGTTGGCGCACTGCCCGCACTTGACGCACTTGCTCTGGTCGATAACGCTTTTGCCGTGCACGATGGACACCGCGCCCTTGGGACATACTTCCACGCAGGGATGTGCCAGGCAGCCCTGGCACATATCCGTCACGTGAAAAGATTTTTCCGGGCAGGCGTTGCAGGCGAATTTGATGATATTGATGAGGGGCGGCTCGTAGTATTTCTCCGGCCGGGCGGCCTCCTCGATACCGGTGGAAAGGGGCGCGTGCTCGTCGATGGGGCGCAGCGGCAAACCCATGGACAGGCGCAGGCGCTCGCCCACGATGGCGCGCTCCAGAAAGATACTGTCGCGGTATTTGCTCACCTCGCCCGGCAAAATCTTGTACGGCAGCTCCTCGACGCGGCTGTAATCGCCGCCTTCGTATGCCATACGGGCCACCTCGGTGAATACCTGGCGGCGGATGTCGGTAACGGAAGAATAAATACCACGCATGTGTGAAAACTCCTTTATCAATCAGGTGTGGACAGACTGTTACAAAAATATCATACCATAGTGCAAAAAGCCGCGCAAGTGCGCGCCGTGACAAAGTTCTTTGCTCCGCACAAAAAAATAGTGGTACATCTGCCCAGCGCCGGGCGGATGCCCCTCGGGGGCTTCTTGTAAAGGCCGGGCGAAGGGCATATAATCGGGAGTGGTATGATTTTCCGGCGCGGCATGCGCCGGCTGTGAGAAAAGGAGAACCCTGTTTTGATTTTGGAACTTTTACTGGACGCGCTGCTGGACAGCGTGAAAATGCTGCCCTTTCTGTTCGCGGCGTACTGGCTGATCGAATATGTGGAGCACCGCCACTCGGAGGGCATCGAAAAAGCACTGGCGGGCGGCGGGCGCTTTGGCTTTGTGCCGGGCGCCGTACTGGGCCTGCTGCCCCAGTGCGGGTTTTCGGCCATGGCGGCAAACCTGTACGCCAGCAAGGTGGTCACGCTGGGTACCCTGCTGGCGGTGTTCCTTGCCACGTCCGACGAGGCGGTGCCGCTGCTCATCGCAAACCCGGAACACTGGCGGTCGCTGGCGCTGATCCTCGGCATCAAGCTGGCTGTGGCGCTTGCCGCGGGCTTCTGCATTGATTTTGTGTTCAAAAGGCTGATTCCTCAGAGCGTGCGCGGCGGCTACACAGGCAGCAGCAGCGCTGTGGACTGCCACGAGCACGAGGAACGGGACGGCATCCTGGCGGCGGCGCTCAAGCACACGCTGCACATCTTTTTGTTCATTCTGCTGTTCAACATTGCTTTGGGCGCGCTGGTGGCTCTGGTGGGCGAGGAGGCCATAGGGGCATTCCTGGCGGCCAGCGGCCCGTGGCAGCCTGTGCTGGCCGGGCTTGTGGGGCTCATTCCCAACTGTGTGTCCTCGGTCCTCATCACCCAGCTGTATGCCGCGGGCCAGCTTTCGCTGGGAGGCGTGGTGGCGGGGTTGTGCACGGGCGCAGGCGTGGGGCTGGCGGTGCTGCTGCGCGCCAACAAAAACGCCAAACAGAATTTGTTTATCGTGGCGCTGCTGTACGGCATCGGCGTGGCGGCGGGCCTGGTTTGCAGCCTGTTTGCATAGCAAAATCAAAAAGCACCCCGCCGCACGGTGGGGTGCTTTTTGCGCGGTGCGGGCAAGGGACAGGGAAAGGCCGTGCGCCATACAATTTCCGCCAATTGCCGAATGACACGGCGGACCGTTTGTGGTATAATATGTCCGGTTGGTGAATGCGAGCCGCAGGCGAAGCATGAGCCTG
>CAJMEU010000237.1 GCA_905212515.1 uncultured Oscillospiraceae bacterium
AATGAACCATCCATAAGATACCAGGAACATCAAAAACACGGGCCGCGCGGCCCGAGTTTTTTTCGGCTTTGCACGGCAAAGCCGGAAAAACGGCCGTGCGGCCCGGGACGGGCCACGGCCTTACGCTCAAAAGCGCCGGGGCACAGGAGTGCCCGGACGCGCAAAAAAAACACGGGCCCGGCAGCCCGTGTTTTTTTCGGTCCGTTTGCGGCCATACTTCCCCTGTAAAGGAGCGTTCGGACGGATGAATTACACTTTCAGCGGATTTTCAAAGGCGGGCAACGCCGTGGTGCGCGGCGCCATTGCGGCGGCGCAGGACATGGGCCATACTTACGTTGGCACCGAACACCTGCTGCTGGCGCTGGCGCGGGACGACACGGGCGAAGCGGCTGCTTTTTTGTTGGAAAGGCAGGTCTACGGCTATCAGGTGGGGCGGCTGCTGCGCGAGCAGGTGGGCTGCGGCAGGCGCACGCGCCTTTCCCCAAGGGATTTCACGCCCGCGCTTTCCAAATGCGTGGACTGCGCGGTGATCGAGGCCAAGGCCGTGTCCGACGGGAAGGTGGAGCCGGTGCATCTGCTGGCCGCGCTGCTGGAGGCTCCGGCAACGGCGGGGCGCATTCTGGTGCAGCTTGGCGTGGAGCCCGCCGCCGCGGCAAAGGAATGCGGCCGGCGCATGGGCAAGTTCCCGCTGTTCCAGCAGACGCCCCGGCCCGTAACGAGCCCCCGGGGCGCGGCGCGCGCCGCCGAAAAATACGGCAAGGACCTGACGAGCCTGGCCGAGCAGGACAAGCTGGACCCGGTGCTGGGCCGCGACAGCGAATTGCTGCGCATGGAGCAGATCCTGGTGCGGCGGCGCAAAAACAACCCCTGTCTGGTGGGCGAGCCGGGCGTAGGCAAGACGGCTGTGGTGGAAGGGCTGGCCCGGCGCATCGCCGCGGGACAGGTGCCGCCCCAGCTCCGGGGCAAGCGCATCCTTTCGCTGGACATCACCAGCCTTGTGGCGGGCACCAAGTACCGGGGCGATTTTGAGGAGCGGTTCAAGAACGTATTGCTGGATGTGCAGCGCGCCGGGGACGTGATTTTATTCATCGACGAGGTGCACGCCATCGTGGGCGCGGGCGCGGCGGAGGGCGGCATCGACGCCTGCGGCATCCTCAAGCCCCTGCTGGCGCGCGGGGACATCCAGCTCATCGGCGCGACAACGCGGGTGGAATACCGCCGCCACATTGAAAAGGACGCGGCGCTGGCCCGGCGCTTCGGCGCGGGGGAGGTGGAGGAGCCGGGCCAGGAGACCGCCGTGGAGATCCTGCAGGGGCTTGCGCCGCGCTACGCGGCGCATCACGGGGTGGAGATCGCGCCGGAGGCTGTGCGGGCGGCAGTGACGCTTTCGGCGCGGTATCTGCCCGAACGTTTCTTGCCGGACAAGGCGCTGGACCTGCTGGACGAGGCGTGCAGCGCGGTGCGCATCGAGGCTGCGGAGCGGCCGGGAGGGCCGGAAAAGCCCGCCGTGACGGCGGCGCACATCGCGGCGGTGGTGTCGCGCCAGAGCGGGGTGCCGGCCGAAAAGCTGACGGCGGCCCAGACGGCCACGCTGGCGGCGATGGAGCAGACGCTGTCCGGCCGCGTGGTAGGCCAGCCGGACGCGGTGCGCGCCGTTGCGGGCGCGCTGCAGCGCGCCCGGCTTGGGCTTGCCAGCACGGCGCGCCCCATGGGAGCGTTTTTGTTCCTGGGGCCCACGGGCGTGGGAAAAACAGCGCTGGCCCGGGCGCTGGCGGATTGCTGCTTTGGCAGTGAAAAGGCGCTTTTGCGCTTTGATATGAGCGAATATATGGAAAAGCACACGGTGGCACGCCTGCTGGGCGCGCCGCCGGGCTATGTGGGCTACGGCGAGGGCGGGCAGCTGACGGAGGCCGTGCGCCGCCGCCCGTACAGCGTGGTGCTGCTGGACGAAATTGAAAAGGCACACCCGGACGTGGCGAACATCCTGCTGCAGATCATGGAGGACGGCGCGCTGACCGACAGCGAGGGGCGGCGTGTGGACTTCACCCACACGCTGGTGATCCTGACGTCCAATCTGGGCGCGAAGCACCTGGCGGGCCAGCGCGCGGCGCTGGGCTTCGGCACGGGCGCGCCGGGCGAGGGCGCGCGGGCCGAGGTGATGCGGGAGGTGCGCGAGCATTTCAGCCCCGAGCTGCTGGGCCGCCTGGACGAGGTGCTGGTATTCGGCCCGTTGGCGCAGGAGGACCTTGTGGCCATTGGGGAAACGCTGCTGCGGGAGCTGGAAGCGCGCGCCGCGCAGCAGGGCATCCGCCTGGCGCACACGCCCGCCGCCGCGCGGCTGCTGGTGCGTGAGGCATACGAGCCGTCCTCCGGCGCGCGCAGCCTGCGCAGGGCCATCACGCGGCGGGTGGAGCAGTGCCTCGCCCAGCAGCTTCTGGGCGGCGTGGAGAACGGCGCGGCGGCGGATTTTCTGCTGGACGCGCCGCAGGACGTTCTGTCGCTGGCACGGCGGTGCGGCACTGCTGCAAACGCAGCGCAGGGCGGCGTGCGGGGCGGAGGGGAAGCGGACGCGCCCGAACAAAACGCGGCGGCCCCGGCCCCGGACACGGTACAGGCGTGCAATTTGTGAAATGCGGCAAATGCGGGAATGGAAAAGCGGGCGGGCCCACGCCGGGCGGGTGTTGTTGGGTTTTTTGGCCGGGGTTTAGGTGTTGGCCGCGGGCACCCCCGGCCGGGGAAAACAAATTTTGTGCCTGGGCTC
>CAJMEU010000238.1 GCA_905212515.1 uncultured Oscillospiraceae bacterium
ACGCTGGCGGGCTGGCCGCAGACGGGGCATTTATAGTCGTCGGGCAAGGTGTCGCCCTCATAGATATACCCGCACACGCTGCAGCGCCACTGTTTGGCGCCGGAAGCGGGCGCAGCGGCGGGCGCCTCGGGCGCGGCGGCCTGGTAGCTGGAGGCCTTGGGCGGGGTGAGGCCCTTTTTCACTTTGTGGTAGAAGGCATAGGTCATGCTGGGCGCGGCGGAGAGGATGCTGCAGTCCACCACTTCGCCCACGAACAGCATGTGGGTGCCCACATCCAGCTCCTGCCGGACCTGGCAGGCGAAATGGGCGTTCACGCCCTCCATGGGATAGGGCGAGCCGTTGGCGTCCAGCGCATAATCGATGCCGTCGAATTTGTTGATCTCCGCGCTGGACTTGAAGCCAAAGCGGCCGATGATCTCCGAGCTGACATCCTCGGTGAGCACCGTCACCGCGAACACGCCCGCCCGGCGCACCGCGCCGCAGGTATAGTTTTCCTTGTTGATGGCCACCATCAGCTGGTTGGGGAGGTTGGTCACCTGGGTGACGGTGTTCACGATACAGCCCACATCCTGGCCGCCGTCCTGGGTCGAGACGATGTACAAGCCGTAGTTCAGGTTGAAAAATGCCTTGAGATCCATTGCCATTCCACCTTTCTAAATCGCCAAAATAAAAATGAGGGAAAATCCTTATTGATATTTATTTTCATTATAGCGCGTTTCCTGTATTTGTCAAGAATTTTGGCGCGGAAAATAAAATCTATACAAACGGCCCCGGCCGGTGTACAATAAAACCAAACGATCGCACGGAAAGGAAGCGGACAGGATGCGCGGGAAAACGGTGGTGCTGAACGGCGCCAAAGTGAATTACGACGGCGCGGTGGATTACAGCGTGCTGGCACCGGAGGTGACGGTGTACGACGATACGCCGCAGGAATTGATCCTGCAGCGGGTGGAGGGGTTCGAGGTGGTGGTGACGAAAGAGCTGCCCGTGCCCGGCAGCGTGCTGCGCCAATTTCCGGCCAGCGTGAAGCTGCTGTGCGAGGCCGGCACCGGCTACAACAATATCGACCTGGCCGCGGCCAAGGAGAAAGGCATTTTGGTGTGCAACGTGCCCGCCTATTCCACCCAGCGGGTGGCCCACACGGCGGTATTGCTGCTGCTGTGCCTTGCTTCGGGCATGGGGACGCAGCTGCGCATGCTGGAGCGGGAGGACCGGCGCAATTTCACCCAGCATCTGCTGGCGCCCCACACCGAGGTGAACGGAAAGACTCTGGGCGTGGTGGGCGCGGGGCACATCGGCGCTGCCGTGGCGGCCCTGGGCCGCGCGCTGGATATGCAGGTGCTGGTGTACACACGCCATCCGGGTAAGGACGAAGCGGGCCTGCGCTATGTGGCGCTGGACGAATTGCTGGCCAACAGCGACTATGTGTCCCTGCACTGCCCCCTCACGCCGGAAACGCGCCATTTGATGGGCCGGGACAACCTGGCAAAAATGAAGCCCGGCGCGTTCCTCATCAACACCGCCCGGGGCGCTTTGGTGGACGAGGCCGCCCTGGTGGAAGCGCTGCAAAGTGGCCATTTGGCCGGCGCGGGGCTGGACGTGCAGGAGGAAGAGCCCCCGGCCGGGGACAGCCCGCTGTACGCCATGGAACATGTGATCCTGCCGCCCCACATGGGCTGGAAGGGCCTGGAGACGCGCCGCCGTTTGGTGGAGATCCTGCGCGCCGACATCCAGGGCTATTTGGAAGGCAAGCCGCAGAACGTGGTGTCCGGCTGAGACGGCCCCACAGAAAAGAAACGCGCCCCGTGGGTGAAAAATACCTGTGGGGCGCATCTTTTTATTGCTTTGCCATAAAAAATTGATTGTTATGGCCGTGGCCGGAGGACTGGCCACATGGCCGAAAAATAGCCATTAGGCCATTTTTTGGCGGCAGGACTTACCGCGCCAGCAATTTGGTCATCACCAGGGCGCGGGACTGTTTTGCGCCCCAGCACAGCTGGGTGTGCGTGTCACCGGAAAAGCCCAGCTTTTGCCAAAAGGCCGTCAGGTTGCCCGGGTAGTCGTCCACCACGTCGATGCGCACCGCCTGCCTGCCCTTTTCGGCCATGGCCCGCTCGAACGCGCGAAAGACAGCCGTGCCCGCGCCTTTGCCCTGTGCCCCGGCGTCCAGCATGAGCAGGGACAGATAGACCGTCTCGCCCGGCTGGTAGTCCAAAACGCCCACGATCTCCCCGGTGTGAGCGTCCAAAATGACACAGGAGAGAAAGCCCAGCGCCTCCATTTGGGCCAGTTCCCCGCGCAGAAAATCGGGGCTGACACGGTCCGTGCCCAGATGATGGCGCAAAAAAGGCTTGTTCCCGTTGTAGATCTGGACGATGCGGCCGATATCGCTTTCCGCCGCCGGACGCAGCGTATAGCCGCCCGCCCGGAGGTGTTCCATGGCGCTCACCCCTTCTTGTTTTGCCGGGGGCCGCCGCCCACCAGGCGGTAGCTCTCGGCGATCCAGGCTTCCAGTTCTTCCGCGGGCACGGTGCCGTCCAGGATGACGGACATCCAGTGCTCCTTATTCAAATGATATGCGGGCCGCACGGCGTCGTAGGCGCTTTGCCAGAACCGGCCCCATTCAGGCTGGCATTTCAGGTTCAGCCAGATGCGGCCCTGCCGCTCGAACACCCAGAGGAACACTTTTTTGCCGCGCGTCCGGCGCACCACGGTCCAGTTGAGGTCGCTGAAGGGCTGGTCCACATAGGTGTCGG
>CAJMEU010000239.1 GCA_905212515.1 uncultured Oscillospiraceae bacterium
TGTTCCAGAAGCGCTTCCGCTATGGCGGTGCTTCCGCTCAGCACCTTGCCGTGGTAGCGCTTGCCGGTGATGCCGCGAATGTTCATCATCACGTAGAACGCGCCATGGGGCTTGCGGCAGCTCAGGCCGGGAATGGCGTTGATCAGCTCCACCAGCCGGTCGCGCCGCTGCTCAATGGCCTTGCGCATTTCCTCCACGCAGTCCTGCGGCATGGTGAGGGCCACGGCGGCGGCATGCTGCGCGGCGGTGTTGGGGGCGGAGGTGGCCTGGCTCTGGTAGTTGACCATGCCCTTGATGACGTCGCGGGGGCCGCAGGCGTAGCCGATACGGAAGCCGGTCATGGCATAGGACTTGCTCACGCCGTTGATCAAAATGGTGCGGGCCTTGATCTCCGGGCCGAAGGTGGCGATGGAATAGTGCTTCTCGCCGCTGTAGACCAGCTTTTCATAGATTTCGTCGGCCACGATGTAGAAATCGTACTTCACGGCCAGATCCGCCAGCTGCTGAAGCTGCTCGCGCGACCACATGCAGCCGTTGGGATTGGAGGGCGTGTTGAGGATGAAAGCCTTGGTGCGCGGGGTGATGAGCTTTTCAAGATCCGCCATCGAGGGCAAGAATCCCTGACTTTCCGGACAGTCCAGAAATACGGGGACGCCCCCGGCCATGCGCACCATCTCCGGGTAGCTGACCCAGCAGGGCTTATCGACGATCACTTCGTCGCCGGGGTCCAGGATGGCCTGAAAGGTGTTATAAAGCGAGTGCTTGGCGCCGTTGGAGACGATGATCTCATCCATGCCGTAGACCAGGCCGTGGTCCTCAAGCAGGCGCGCGGCAATGGCGCGGCGCAGTTCCAGCGTGCCCGCCGCGGGCGTGTAGCGGGTCATCCCCAGGTCCATGGCTTCCTTCATGGCTTCGCGGATGGGGTCGGGGGTTTCAAAATCCGGCTCTCCTGCGGCAAAGCCGATCACGTTGACACCCTGGCTGCGCAGCTCCTTGGCCCTGGCGTCCATGGCCAGGGTTGCGGAGGGGGCGATGGCGCTGGATTTTTTGGACAGTCCAAGCGGCATGGCGGTTTCCTCCCTGTTGCGGGATTCATGCATCAATAAAGATGAAGGATAAAAAGGCGATCCCTGCAAAACGCGGAGAACGGGCGCCAGAGGGCCCGGCGGCGCGAAAGGCACGGTTGACATTATATCATATTTCGTTTTACACGTAAAGTGCGAGCGGCACGCTTTTTTGGACTTTTTCTCGAAAATGAATTTTTCAGTCTGAAAATTGCATTTCGTACACTGGCAGTTAGGGCCTGAAAATTGTAACATGCAAAAGATTGTTTCACTCAGATACAAAATGGTATAATTCATACGTAAACCAATCTGAAGGAGGTACCGAAGGATGAACAAATCGTCGATCCGGAAACTCGCGGGACTGCTTGTGCTGACGGTGCTGCTGGCTGCCGCGCCCCTTGCGCCGGCCGAGGAAGCGCCCAATGTGACCGAGCTGATGAACAGCTATACCGAACTGGACCTGTCGCCCTATCTGGGTAAGACGGTTTTTATAAACTTCTTCACCGAATGGTGCTACTACTGCATGCAGGAGATGCCCGATATCAAGGCGCTCTACGATACCTACAGCGAGGATGAGCTGGCCATCGTGCTGGTGCATGTATGGGACGGCGAAAACGCCGACAACACTGCCTCCGTCAAGGGAAAATACGGCATGGAGGACATGACTTTCTTCGAGGACGAGGATATGATGGTGGCCAGCCTGGTAGGCCTGCAGGGCTATCCGGCGAGCCTCTTCCTCAACCCTGACGGCACGCTGGAGGCCGCGGCCAACTATATGCTGACGCTGGAGCAGATGACGGGCCAGCTGGACGCCATGGGCGTGGCCAGAAAGGCGGCGGAGGAATGACCGGTCTGTTTGGCGCCGCGCCTGAACCCATGTCCCTGTGGGCCATGCTGGGCGGCGGGCTGCTGGCGTTCGTCTCTCCCTGCGTGCTGCCGATGCTGCCGGTGTACGCCATGTACCTGCTGGGCGGCACGGACGCAGCGCCCGGCCGCCTGCGGGTGCTCCGGCGCTGCCTGGGGCTGCTGTGCGGATTTGTGCTGCTGTTCACCCTGATGGGCGCAGGCGCGGGCGCGCTGGGGTCGCTGCTGAAGAACACCGACCGCGGCACGCTGGATATCGTCACCGGTGTGCTGATGCTGCTCTTTGGCGTGTGGATGTTGGATGTGATCCACATCCACCTGCCCGCGGTGCCGGGCCTGGGCGGCAGGCAGCCGTCCATGAACGGCTTTGTGGGGTCGTTTCTGTTTGGACTGCTTATCGCCATTTCCTGGACTCCCTGCCTGACCCCGGTGCTGGCCAACGCGCTGGTGCTGGCAGCCAGCGCGGACAATGCCACCATGTGGACGGGCATTGTGTCGCTGGCTGTGTTCGCGCTGGGGTTGAGCCTGCCCATGCTGGCCGTGATGCTGATGTACCAGTGGCTCAAGGGCGCGCTGGGATGGCTGCGCAATCATCAGCAGATCATCCGCCGCATCGGCGGCGGGCTGATGATCGCCTATGGCGCGTATCTGGTGATCCGCACACTCATGTAAGGACAAAAGCGCCTCCGGCGGACGGGCGGCGCGATAGCGAAAGGGGAGCGCCCGGCCGGACGTGAAGGCCGGGGGCGGGTTGCATGCGTTATTTGCTTCCGGCCCCCGCCGGAGGTAAACGGGCGGCCG
>CAJMEU010000240.1 GCA_905212515.1 uncultured Oscillospiraceae bacterium
GGGGGGGGGTTGTTTTGGGGGTGGTTCGTGTCGTGGGGGTGGAGTGGGTGGGGGTGGTGGTGGGGGGGGTGGGGGGGGGGGTGGGGGGGGTGGGGTGGGGGGGGGTGGTGGGTGTGGGGTTTCTGGGGGGTTGGGGCGGGGGGGTGTGGGTGTTTTAATTTTGGCCTAAAAAACTTTAAAGGGGGGGGCACAGAAGGGCCGCCGCCGCCTTTTATTGTTCGACATATTCCAGGATATCCTTTACCTGACAGTGCAGCACGAAGCAGATGCGCGCCAGGATGTCGGCGTCGATCTTTTCCAGCGATCCCTGGTACCATTTGTCGATCACCTCATAACGGGTGTTCACCATCCGGGCCAGGCGGTTGCGGCTGATGCCGCGGGCGTCCATCACCTGCCTCAGTTTGATGCGCACACGGCCGTAATTCTGTATCAGCACCACGCTCTGCGTCTCCATGCCATCACCTCAATTTTATCCTATCTGTATCGTTACTAAAAAGATATTCCCTTGAAAACAGTTACTATACAAATAGGAGGAATTATGCTATAATTCCTTGCAAAGGAGGTCGGGATGGATGAAGGCATTGGTACCGCTTTTTATTTTGCTGGCGTATATCGCGGCGGGAGGGCTGGCCCTGTGGATCACGCGCCGCCTGCTGCGGGCCAAGCGCCCCTATGACGGCTGGTCCGTGCCGGACGGAGAGCTGGCGTTCATCGATTATCTTACCGGGCTGCCCAACCGGCGGGCCCTGGCCCTGCGCCTGGAGCGGCTGACGCCGGACGGGCCGCTGTGCATGGGGCTGCTGGATCTCAACGATCTCAAGGACCTGAACGACACCCAGGGCCACCTGGCCGGCGACCGGATGCTGCACCGCCTGGGCACGGCGCTGAAAGAGCAATGCGGGGATGCCCTGGCCGCCTACCGGGTGGGCGGCGACGAGTTCGTGCTGCTGGGGGAGGGGATGCCCCGGGAAGAGGCGGAGCACTTTTTCACCGGCCTGCGGACGTCCCTGCAGGTGCAGGGCTTCAACGCGGCGCTGGGCTGGGCCTGGGGCCGCGGGGCGGACGCGCAGGCCCTGATGGAAGAGAGCGACCGGCGTATGTACGCGAACAAAAAGGCGCAGAAACAAGTGACCTGAAACCGTGCTTCCCCAGGCTGTTTTTTCGGCCGCGCGGCCGGTTCGCCGCCGGCGGCCCGCAAGAGATATTTTTGCCGGACAATACAAAAACCGGGCCGTCCGTTTCAGGACAGCCCGGCTTTTTTATCGTTGTGCAAAGAGCCCTCTCAGCCCTTATATCCCACGGCGTCGGCCAGTTCCCGGTCGATGACCACCACGGCGTCGGCGTGCAGCTTCAGCAGGGTGGAGGGGTTGTGGGTGGTGATGAAGTCGTCCATGATCAGACCTTTGATGGCAGGCACTTTGGCCAGGCCCGTGGCGGCCAGCACCACCTTTTTGGCGGCCAGGATATCGCCCATGCCCATGGTGATGGCCATGGTGGGCACATCCTCTTTTTTTTCAAAGAAACGGGCGTTGGCCTCGATGGTGCTCTCGGTCAGCTGTTCGGTGTGGGCCACGGCCACCAGTTGGTCGGCCGCCTCGTTGAAGGCGATGTGGCCGTTGTTGCCGATGCCCAGCAGCTGCAGGTCGGCCGGGCCGCCTTCGCGCACCATGCGCTCCAGCTCGGCCGCGTTGGCCTCGTAGTCGCCCATGCCGCTGGCCACAAAGGTGTTGTTCTTGTCGATATTGATATGGTCGAACAAATTCGTGTCCATGAAGTAGCGGTAGCTTTGGTCATGGGTGCCGGGGATGCCGCAGTATTCGTCCAGGTTGACGGTGCGCACCCGGGCGAAATCCACCTGGCCGGCCTTGTTCATCTCGATCAATTTTTTGTAGATGGGCACGGGCGTGCCGCCGGTGGCCAGGCCCAGCTTGCAGTCGGGCTTCTCGTTCACCAGGTCCTTGATCATGCCGGCGATGACGCCGCAGGTCTCGTCGTAGCTGTTTGTAACGATCACTTTCATCGAACAGACATCCTTTCATAAGCGCGCGGGGGCGCATGATTTCCTACTCCTATCATAACATGTTTGCCGGGAAGAAAAAAGCCATCTGCACAGAAAGAGCAAAAAGTGCAAAAAACACACACAATCCGGCCGTCCTTACACATACATGGCCTTTTCCCGCGCCTCCAGGGCGGCGGCCCGCTGCAAAGTGCCCGCGTTCTGCGCGCGCCAGGCGCCGGGCGTCAGGCCCGTGTGCTTTTTGAACACCTTGCAGAAATAGTTGGCCCCGGAAAAGCCGCACAGGGGCGCGATGACCTCCAGCGGCCAGTCCCGGCCGGCCAGCATGGCCTTGGCCGCGTCCAGGCGCACCATCGTCAGGTACTGGCCGGGCCCCATGCCCATGGCGGCGCTGAACACCCGCACCAAATGGCTTTTGCTCACGCCAAGCTGGCGGCTCAGCTCCTCGGCGCCGTACAGCTCGGCGTAGTTCTGGCGGATGGCCAGCACCGCCTCGCTGACCAGCTGGGGCAGGGCGGCCCGGGACGGGGCCTCGTCGGCATGCATCACCGCGCACACCACGCCGCAGGCGGCCCGGCACAGCGCCTCGGGGGCGCCAGCCTCCGCCGCCCGCTGCAGGGCGGCCAGCGCCTCGGCCGCGCCGGGGCACACGGCGCCGTCGGCGGCCAGCAGCCCCTCGTGAGCCGCCAGCCCCGCCGCCGCGGCCCG
>CAJMEU010000241.1 GCA_905212515.1 uncultured Oscillospiraceae bacterium
CGCCTGGCCGCCACGGGCGCCGCGCCGGACGACGTGCAGGCCGCTTTGGCCCGGGTAAAATCCCTGGAGGCCCAGCGGGAACAGCTGCTGCGCGAGGCGGGCATCGACCCGGCAAGCCTGCTACCCGCCTATACCTGCCCCCGCTGCAGGGACACCGGCCGTGTGGACGGCAGGCTGTGCGGCTGTGTGCGCCAACTGGTGCAGGAGATGCGCCAACGGGAGGTGAACGAGAGCTCGCCCCTGTCCCTGTGCAGCTTCGACAGCTTTGATCTGGCCAAATACCCGGACACGCCGGTGCCGGGGCTGGGCGTATCGGCCCGTGCCCAGATGGAGAGCGTGTACTTCTACTGCCGGGATTACGCCCGCAATTTCTCGCTGGAAAACCCCAGCCTTTACTTACACGGCTACGCCGGCTTGGGCAAAACCCACCTGGCGTTGTCCATCGCGCGGGAAGTGCTGGAAAAAGGCTATAACGTGGTGTATGTCAGTTCGCAGAACGCGTTCAACGCCATTGAAAAAGAGCGCTTCGGCGCCGAAGGCCACACCATGGACACGCTGCAGGCCGCTGACCTGCTGATCCTGGACGACTTGGGCACCGAGTATATTTCGCCCTATGTCAGCAGCTGCTTATACAGCTTGGTGAACACCCGTGTGTGCCGCCGCCTGCCCACCATCTACACCACCAATTTCATCAACGACGCCGACCTGCAGCGCCGCTATACGGAAAAAGTCGTCTCCCGTCTGCTGGGCAGCTGTGAAAAGCTGTTCTTCTGCGGTGACGACATCCGCCTGCTGGCCAAGTGATTTGTGCACAAAATTCTTTCAAAAGGCTGTCCGCATTTCAGCGGGCGGCTCTCTTTTTTTGTCGGACCCGCTGTGATATAATAGAAATATTATGATTAAGGACATTATTTGAAGAAAGGGAATCACATGCAGGAAAATCGAAAAGAAAATATCATGGGCACACAGCCCATCGGGCGGCTTCTGCCCACCATGGCCTTCCCTATCATGCTGAGCATGATCGTGCAGGCCCTTTATAATGTGGTGGACAGTATTTTTGTCTCCATGGTCAGCGAAAACGCCCTCACCAGCGTCAGTCTGGTGTTCCCGGTGCAAAACCTCATCATCGCCGTCAGCGTGGGCACGGCCGTGGGCATCAACGCCCTTTTGTCCCGCCGTCTGGGCGAAAAGAATTACGAAGCGGCCAATAAAGTGGCCAACAACGGCGTGTCCGTCACGGTCCTCACCTGGCTGGTGTTCGCCGCTGTCGGCGCGCTGTTCAGCACCACTTTTATGTCCCTGTGCGGCGCCGAGGGCCAGGTGGCCGCGGACGGCGCCCTGTATATGCGCATCGTTACCATCTTCTCGCTGGGAGCTCTGGTGGAGATCACTATGGAGCGCATTTTGCAGGTGACGGGCAAGACCGTTTACCAGATGATCAGCCAGATGTCCGGCGCGGTGGTGAACATCATCCTGGACCCCATCATGATCTTCGGCCTGCTGGGCTTCCCCGCCATGGGCGTGGCCGGCGCGGCTGTGGCCACGGTGACGGGCCAGCTGTTTGCCATGGTAGTCTCGCTGCTGCTGAACCACTTTAAAAACCATGAGGTGCGCCTGTCCGCCAAGGGCATGCTGCACCTGGAAGGGCGCACCATCCGCGGCATCTATCAAGTGGGCCTGCCCTCCATCATCATGCAGAGCATCGGCAGCGTGATGACCTTCGGCATGAACAAGATCCTCATCGTCTTTTCGCAGACGGCCGTGTCCGTATTCGGCGTGTACTTCAAGCTGCAGAGCTTCGTGTTCATGCCGGTGTTCGGCGTGACCAACGCGCTGGTGCCCATTGTGGGTTACAACTACGGCGCGCGCCAGAAAAAGCGCATCATCGATGCGGTGAAGCTGGCGCTGGTGATGGCCCTGGCCATCATGGCGGCCGGCCTGGCGGTGTTTCAGCTGCTGCCCGTCCAGCTGCTGGGGCTGTTCAGCGCCAGCGAAAACATGCTGGAGATCGGCGTGCCCGCTTTGCGCATCATCTCGCTGTGCTTCCCGCTGGCCGGTGTGGGCGTGGTGCTTTCCTGTGTGTTCCAGGCCTTGGGCGACGGGATGCTCAGCCTGTGGATGAGCGCGGTGCGCCAGCTGCTTCTGCTGCTGCCCGCCGCCTGGGTGCTGGCCAGGTTGGGCGGCCTGCACACGGTATGGTTCGCCTTCATCTTCGCCGAGGGCTTCGGCTTCCTGCTGGCGCTGGCGTTCTACCGCCACATCTACCGCACCAAGATCAGCCGGCTGGAGGAGATCAAGTTCGACTGATACAAAAGCGCCGCTGCGGATTTTTTCGGAGATCCGCTGCGGCGCTTTCATTTCTTAGGGGGCAACATTCTGGCAGAACAAAAAATCAAACAAGATACGATTGATATCGGCGGCAATATCCGTCGTCTGCGTCAGGCAAAAGGCATGGGGCAAACGGCTTTAGTGCGTGAGCTTGACTTGCGCGGTATTTCTATGACGCGGGAGAGTTTGGTAAAAATCGAAAACGGCACGCAGCATATTTACGCCACACAGCTGCGCGGCATCCGCGATGTGCTGGGAGTCACTTACGAGGACTTGTTGCAATAAATACAGTAAAAAAGCCCTGCACCTTAGCCGCGTAGGCCTAACAAAGCATCGCCCCAGGAAAGGCAATTATCACTCACAGCCGCGTCAACACCGCATGCCC
>CAJMEU010000242.1 GCA_905212515.1 uncultured Oscillospiraceae bacterium
CAGACTGCCTGGGACCCCGGCGCCGGCGGCGGGCCCCGCCGCCGGCGCCGTTTGATTGTTCGGCCCCAAAAGCTGAGATTTTGAAAGAGGGATGATAAGTATGGAACTGACGAGCAATTTAAAGATGCCCCGGGCCGTGTACTGCGGCGCGGGCGCGCTGGGCCGGATCCCGGCCATCGTCAAAGCCTCCGGCGCGGCCAAGGTTGCCGTGTTCACGGACAAGGGCATCGAAGCGGCGGGCCTGTTGGCGCTGCCGCTGGAACAGCTGGGATCGGCAGGCGTGCCGTTCACCATTCTGAACGATCTGCCGCCCGAACCCACCTACGCCCAGGCGCAGCGGGCGGTGGACGCCTGCAAGGAGGCAAAGGCGGACTTTATCCTGGCCGTGGGCGGCGGCAGCGTGATGGACACCGCCAAACTGGCCAGCGTGCTGCTGACCGACGAATACGGCGTGAAGGAACTGCTGGACAGCCCGGGCCGCGCAAAAAAATGCTGCCCCACCCTGATGATCCCCACCACCGCCGGCACGGGCAGCGAGGCCACGCCCAACGCGATCGTGGCCGTGCCGGAGCAGGAGCTGAAAGTGGGCATCGTCAACGACGCCATGATCGCCGACTTTGTGCTGCTGGATCCGGTGATGATCGAAAAACTGCCCCGCAAGATCGCGGCGGCCACGGGTGTGGACGCCCTGTGCCACGCCATCGAGTGCTTCACCTCAAACAAAGCGAACCCCATCAGCGATACCTTCGCCCTGGAGGCGCTGGACATGATCCTGAACAACATCCTGCCCGCCTGCGACGACCCCACGGCCATGGCGCAGAAGAGCGCCATGCAGCTGGCCAGCTTCTATGCGGGCGTAGCCATCACGGCCAGCGGCACCACGGCGGTGCACGCGCTGAGTTATCCTTTGGGCGGCAAATACCACATTGCCCACGGCGTGTCCAACGCCATTTTGCTGGCGCCGGTGATGCGCTTCAACGCCCCCGCCTGTACCCAGCGCCTGGCCGCCGCCTATGACCGCTGCGTGCACGGCGAGGCCCCCTGTGCCGACGCCGGGGAGAAAACCGAGTACATGCTGCAGTGGCTGGAGAAGATCGTCCGCCATCTGGACATCCCCACCAGCCTGCAGGAGTTCGGCGTGCCCGCCTCGGACCTCGACGTGCTGGTGGACGCCGGTATGCAGGTGACCCGGCTGCTGAACAACAACCTGCGCCCCGTCACGCCCGCGGACGCCCGGGCGCTGTACAGCCAAATTTTGTGAAAAAGAGGGAGCGCAAACTGTGAAAGCGATTGAAATCAAGGGCATCATCCCGCCCATCCTCACCCCCATGCACACGGACGAGAGCATCAACGTGGAAGAGCTGCGCCGCCAGGTGGACCGGCAGATCGAAAGCGGCGTGCACGCGCTGTTCTGCTTCGGCACCAACGGCGAGGGGTATATTCTCAGCGCCGCGGAAAAGCAGCTGGTGCTGGAGACCGTGATCGACCAAACCGCCGGGCGCGTGCCCGTCTATGCGGGCACGGGCTGCATCTCCACCCGGGAGACCATCGCGCAGTCCCGCATGGCCCGGGACGCGGGCGCCGACGTGCTGAGCCTCATTACCCCCAGTTTCGCCGCGGCCAGCCAGCAGGAACTGTACGACCATTACAAAGCCGTTGCCGGCGCGGTGGACCTGCCCATCGTGCTGTACAACATCCCGGCCCGCACAGGCAACGCCCTGGCGCCGGACACCGTGGCCCGCCTGGCGCAGATCGACAACATCGTGGGCGTGAAGGATTCCTCGGGCAATTGGGACAATATGCTGGCCTATCTGGGGGGCACCAAGGGCCGCGGCTTCGCGGTTTTGTCCGGCAACGACAGCCTGATCCTCGATTGCCTGCGTCACGGCGGCAAGGGCGGCGTGGCCGGCTGTGCCAACGTGTATCCCCGCTCCATGGCCGGCATCTAGAACTGCTACATGTCCGGGGACGAGGCAAAAGCACAGGAATACCAGGACAGCATCGCCTCTTTCCGGGCCTGCTTCAAATACGGCAACCCCAACACCATCGTCAAGGCGGCCGTGGCCCTGCTGGGCTATGATGTGGGCCCCTGCCGCGCACCGTTCAGTCAAATCCCGCCCGAAGGGCTGGCACAACTGAAAAAAGTTCTGCGTGAAAACGAAGAAAAAGGCATGTGCTGACACATTTTCCTTGCAAAAAACGATAAAAAATGCTATGAAGGAGAGTAACACTTATGAATAGACCGATCCTTGGCATCTCTATGGGAGACCCCTTCGGCAACGGCCCGGAGATCACCGTAAAGGCGCTGGCGGACAAAACAGTTTACGACCGCTGCCGCCCTTTGGTGGTGGGCGATACCAGCAGCATGGCGTACGCGGTGCGCGCGGCCAAAAAAGTGTGCGGCATCGAGCTTGCGGTGCACGCTGTGGCCAGTGCTGCCGAAGCCCGGTATGAATACGGCACCATCGACGTGCTGGACATGGGCCTTGTAAAGCCCGGCGACATCCCCGGCGACCCGGAGGCCCCCAAGCCCTTTGGCGTCGGCGCGGGCGCGCTGGGCGGCGAAGCGTCCTTCCAGTATGTAAAAAAGGTGATCGAGCTGGCCATGGACGGCCAGGTGGACGCCACCGTGACCAACGCCCTGAGCAAAGAGGCCATCAACATGGCCGGGCACCACTACTCCGGCCCCACG
>CAJMEU010000243.1 GCA_905212515.1 uncultured Oscillospiraceae bacterium
AGCTGCCCAAGCTGGAGGAAAAAGCCAAGGCCTCCAACCTGCCCGAGGATGCCCAGGCCGCCCGCGACCTGGAGGATCTGTGCAACCGCTTCGAGAAGAAGCTGTACGATCTGGAGCTCACCCGCAACATCTCCGTGCAGATGTCCCCGCAGATCCGCCTGATCCAGTCCAACGACACCATGATGGCCGAGAAGATCCAGACGTCCATCGTCAACCCCATCCCGCTGTGGAAGAGCCAGATGGGGCGGGCCCTTGGCCGGGCCCACAGCCAGAAGGCCATCGAGGCCCAGCGCGCCGTCACCGACATGACCAACGAGCTGCTGAAAAAGAACGCCGCCGCCCTCAAACAGGGCACCATCGCGGCGGCCAAGGAGTCCGAGCGCGGCATCGTGGACATCGAGACCCTGCAGCAGACCAACCGCAGCCTGATCGAGACCCTGGACGAGGTGGTGAAGATCCAGGCGGAAGGCCGCCAGAAGCGCGCCGCCGCCGAGATGGAGCTGGGCCGCATCGAGGGCGAACTGAAGGCCAAGCTGCTTGATATGGCGAAATAAACACTTGATAAGATCAGTGGCCGCCCGGGCGGCGCGCCTCGTGCGGGGCGGCGTCCGGGGCGGCCCGATAAGGGAAAACAGATGAAAACTTCTTTTTGGGACAACCGGGCCCTGGCCGGCGTGGTGCTGGCCGCGGCCATTCTGGCGGGCGTGTTCGGCATCGGCGGCGCCAAACTGAAAAGTGCCGCCGCCGCCCCCGTCACTTACTATGAGGAGAATATGGCCGCGGACTTCGCGGCCCGCGAAAGCGCGGCGCAGACGATCCTCGGCATCGCATCGAACAGCGACGTGGATATCAAAGCCGCCACACAAGCCCTCACGGCTAGCCTGACAGCCAAAACGCCGGGGGAGAAATACCGCGCCGGCATCGACCTGGCCACCCAGGTGGGCATCGTGTACAACAGCCTGCCCGCCGACGAGCGCGACCAAAAGGGCGCGCCCGCCCAGATGGCCTGGAGCGAGTTCACCAGCCGCACTTCCATTCTGGGCCATGCCATCCCGGCGTATAACGAGCTGGCCGCCCAGGCGGAAAAACGCACCAAAGGCTTCCCCGCCGCGCTGGTGGCGAAGGTGAATAATGTGTATACGGAGGCTATGGTATGAGCGCCCGGGGGAAAAAACTGGCGGCCGTCGCCTTGGCTTTGTGCCTGGCGGTGTGCTTTGCCGTGCCCGCCCTGGCGGTGGTGCAGCCCACGCAGGAATTTTATGTGGCCGATTATGCGGGCGTGCTGTCAAGTTCTACGGAAAGCGATATTCTGGAAAAAAACAACTATTTGTATAACGAGACCGGCGCGCAGATCGTGGTGGTGACCGTGGACAGCGCCGACGGCCTGACGCTGGAGGAGTACGGGTACCAATTGGCCAACGAATGGGGCATCGGCTCTTCTTCCAAGGACAACGGCGTGCTGCTGCTACTTTCCATCGGCGACGACGACTACCAGTGCATGCAGGGCAGGGGGCTGGAGGATCAGCTGCCCACCACCACCCTCAGCCGCATTTTGCAGGAACAGCTGGAGCCGGATTTTGCCGCGCGCGATTATGACGCCGGCGTGCGCAAGACGTTCAACACCCTGTACAACCAGGTGTGCGGGATCTATGGCCTCAAGACGGACGGCGCCGCCGATTACAATGGGGGCGCCGCGCCGGATTACACCTACGGCCACGAGGCCGGTGTTGTGGGCGGCCTGTCCGTCATCGGGCTGATCATCCAAGCCGTGGTGTTCCTGGTGGTGATCATCGTCGTCATCAGCGTGATCAGCAGCCTGCTGCGGCCCCGGCGCCATTACACCCAGCGCCCCTATGACCCCTACCGCACGTACGACCCCTACGGCAGCTACCGCGGCGGCGGGGGGTATTCCTCCTCCAACGGCTTTTGGAGCGGCTTTTTGGGCGGCATGATCGCCAGCAACAGCCGCAACCGACGCCGGCGGCCCCCCCGCGGCCCCTTTGACGACGGCTTTGGCAGTGGGTTCGGCGGCTTTGGCGGCCCTTCCCACCGCGGCGGCGGTTCCTTCGGCGGCGGCTCGTTCCGCTCCGGGGGCGGCGGGCGCTCCGGCGGCAGCTTCCGCTCTTCGGGCGGCGGCGGCAGTTTCCGCGGCGGCGGCGCCGGGCGCGGACACTGAGAGGCTCGCTTAAAATCCACACGACAAGGATGTTTTTAACATGAAAAACCTTTGGAGCGACCAGGTGGGCCGCATTAAGCTGTTCGTGTGGGGCGGCATCGGCCTGGACGCGGCGGCGCTGGCCCTCATTGTGGCGGGCTGGGCGCCGGCGGGCATCGCGGCGCTGGCTTTGGGCCTGTTTGTCAGCACCCGGGCGGCGTGCCCCCACTGCGGCCAAAAGCTGGACGCGAGGGGCATCACCATCCGCGAGACCACCGTGTGCCCCCGCTGCAAGCACCATCTGGGCGACCCGGTGGACCCGCAGGAGCGCGAACGCTGGCGCCAGGCGGCGCAGGACCAATGGAGACCGCACAAAAAGGAAAAATGAAACAGGCGCGCCCCCGGGTGTATGCCGGGGGCGCGGGGGGGGGATGTGAGATTTATTGGGGCGGGCCCCGGGGGGTAGCGGGTGGGCGGAGGGGGGGGGTTTGGTGGCTGGTTCGGCGGAATGAGGCGGCGCGTGCG
>CAJMEU010000244.1 GCA_905212515.1 uncultured Oscillospiraceae bacterium
ATTTAAGGGGTCGCCCCCGGCGCCCTCGCTATGGGCTCCCCACAAAAACCACGCCCGGTTTGGGCCGGGCAAAACCGCGGCCGTTTCTTTTCCCCACAGGCCTTTGGGCCGCCCCGGCAGGAAAAAAGAGGCGAAAGAGCGCGATTGACAAAACAAAACCGGGCAGGTACACTGAAAACAACGAATTGCCGCAAGGCAGCGAGGGGGAACGCCTATGAGGCCCATCCGCAATGTGTCCGTCAAGCGCCGCGTGATGGCCATTTTTGCCGCGCTGGCCCTGCCGGCGGTGCTGGTGCTGGGCATTTACACGGCCACGGCCATGGGGGAACTGCGCACCAAGCTGGCCAGGGCGGGCGAATCGTCCCTCAGTTTGTTCGCCGCGTCGCTGCAAACGCAGATGAACGCGGCCGAGACCTATATGGTGGACATGGCCCTGCACAGTGAAGACCTGCGCCGCCTGGGCAGCGAGACCAGCCGCACCCAGGCGTATCTGGACGGGTATGAAGTCAGCCGGGGGTTTTCGGCCGTGGTGTCGGCCAACGAGGCCCTGGCGGGCCTGATGCTGTACAGCGTGCCCAATGACCTCTACATGGCCCAATACGGCACCGTTGCCGGCGGCGGGCCCGAGCAAAAAACGCGGGCCAAGCAGGAGATACAGGCCGAAGTCACCGAACTGGTCGGCGCCGGCCCTTTGGATACGGAGCACTGGTTCGCCCGGGAGATGGGCGGGCGCACCTATTGGATGCGGGTGGTGCGCTACCGCTCGGTCTATCTGGCCAGCATGATCGACCTGGGCCTCCTGCTGGACAGGGCGGCCACCCAATACGATTTTGACGGCCAATTGATCCTGCAGGACGAGGCGGGCGCCCCGCTTCTCAATGATGCCGCCTCCATAGAACCGGGGCAGCTGCAATGGAAGCCGGAGGGCTATGGGACGCTGGAGCATGAGGGGCAGCCCTATTTGTGTGTGACGGCGTCGGCCGGGCAGCTGCATTTTTTGTATCTGATGCCCTTCCAGGGGGCCCAGGGCGCCATGCGGCCGCTGGAACTGGTGCTGGCGGCCTGCACCGTGCTGGTGCTGGTGGCCATCCCGGTGATGTGGGCCTATCTGCGCCGCACGGTGTTCCGGCCGCTGGATTCCCTGGTGGACACCATGGAGCAGATCGGCCAGGGGGAACTGACGGCCCGGCCCAGCACCATGTATAAGAATAAAGAATTCAAACAGGTGAACGATACCTTCAACAACATGATCGGCCAGATCACCGCGCTGAAGATCGACAGCTACGAGCGGCAGCTCGCGGCCGAGCGCAGCGAGATGGCGGCGCTGAAAATGCAGATCCGGCCGCACTTCGTGCTCAATTGCCTGAAAAATGTGTATGCCCTGGCCGAGACGGGCCGCACCGGGGAGATCCAATCCCTGATCCTGCTGCTGTCGCGCCATCTGCGTTACGTGCTGGCTTACCGGGAGGACACGGTGCCGCTGGAGCGGGAGGTGGAACTGTGTCAGAATTACATCGAGCTGAGCGGCGTGGGCCAGGAACGCCCCGCCGCCTGCGGCGTGGAGCTGGACGGGCGCCTGGAAGAACTGCCTGTGCCGCCCGTCTCTCTGCTGACGCTGGTGGAGAACAGCGTCAAGCACGGCGCCCGCGAGGGCAGCATCCTGAAAATTCTCATCACCGCCCGCCGGCTGGAAATGGAGGAAGGCGCCCTGGCCAACATCACGGTGAGCGACAACGGCCCGGGCTTTACGCCCCGCCAGCTGGAAGAGCTGAACCGGGCCCTGCCCCGGGAGGAAAACGGCCGGCACGTGGGCTTGGCCAATACCCTGCGCAGGTTCCAATTATTGTACGGCGATGATTTGGCCGTGGCCTTTGCCAATGGCCGCGAGGGCGGGGCGAAGATCGAACTGTTCCTGCCGCTGCAAGCGATCACAAAGGGGGATAAAGAAGATGAAACTGCTGATCGTGGATGATCAGATGAGCGTGGTGGACGGCCTGAAACGGGGCGTCAACTGGAAGGCCCTGGGCTTTTCCGAAGTGGACACGGCCTACAACGCCGTGGATGCCCGGGCCAGCCTGCGCCGCAAGGAAGCCGACGTCATGCTGTGCGACATCGAGATGCCCATGGAAAACGGCCTGGAGTTGCTGGCCTGGATGCGGGAACAGGGCATGGCGACGCGGTGCATCTTCCTCACGGCCCACGCCCAGTTCAATTACGCCCAGGAGGCCGTGCGCCTGGGCGGCTTTGACTATATCATCCAGCCGGCCCCTTATTCCGAGATCGGCCGGGCGGTGGCCAAGGCGGCCCAGGACGTGCTCAGCGGCCGGGAACAGACGCAGCTGCAGCAGATGGGCAAAGCCTTCCACCAGCAGGAGCCGGCCATCGCGGCCAACGTGGTGCGCGGTTTTCTGCGCAGCCAGCCCAACGGCCGCGATGTGACCACGCTGGAAAAGCTGGGCATCCTGCCCCTGCGCAGCAAAGCGGGCTACGTGGCGCTGCTGCACGTCATGCGCTGGGAAGAAGGGGAGGAACCGTGGGTCAGCCCGCTGATGGGCGTGGCCATCGGCAATATTGCCAAGGAAATGTTCGAGCCTCACGGCGAGCTTTCGGTGATCTCCTTTATGGAAGAAT
>CAJMEU010000245.1 GCA_905212515.1 uncultured Oscillospiraceae bacterium
GCGCCCCCCGGGGGCGGGCTGGGGGTCCTGGGCGCGGGGCTGGGGGGCGCCCAACCGCGCCTTGTCGGCAACCGTCCCGGCGCGGGGTCCCCCCGCGCCGGCGCGCCGGCGCGCGCCTGCCTGTTGAGGCGGAGGTCAGCCCTGGTTTTCCAGCCGGGCGATGGCCGCGGTGAGGCGGGCCAGGGTCTTCTCCCGGCCCAGGATGACGGCCAGGTCGGTGCCGCCGCCGGGCGTGCGCTGCAGCCCCGACAGGGCGATGCCCAGCGGGTACAGCAGCCAGCCGTTCTTCACGCCCAACTCGGCCGCTTTGGCCTTGCAGGCCTCGAAGATGGCGTCCCTGTCCCAGGGGGCCGTTTCCAGCACGGGCAGCAGGGCCTTCAGCGCGGACAGGGCCGTGGCGCGATCGGTCTTTTGCTTTTTGTTCTCGTAAAGGGACAAGTCGTAATCGGGCATCTGGTCGATGAAGCGCACCTGGTCCGGGATGTCGGACAGCACCTCGCACCGGGGCTGGAGGTTTTGGCACAGGAGGGCGCGGTCGATGGGGCTTTCCACCGCCCGGGCCAGCCAGGGGGCGGCCAGCTCTTCAAATTTTTCAGCGGGCAGGGCGCGGATGTACGCCGCGTTGATGGCGCGCAGTTTGGCCGGGTCGAAGATGGCCGGGGATTTGCTGATGCCGGCCGGGTCCCAGATGCCGATCATCTGCTCCATGGAGAAGATCTCTTCCTCTCCCTTGGGGCTCCAGCCCAGCAGCAGCAGATAGTTGACCACGGCCTCGCTGAGATAGCCCTTTTCCATCAGGTCCTGGTAGCTGGCGTCGCCGTTGCGCTTCGAGAGCTTGTGCTGGGCGTCCTTCATCACCGGCGGGCAGTGGATATACGTGGGCACGGGCCAGCCGAAGGCCCGGTACAGCAAATTATATTTGGGCGTGCTGGACAGATATTCTGAACCGCGGATGACGTGGGTGATGCCCATGAGATGGTCGTCCACCACGTTGGCGAAATTGTAGGTGGGCATGCCGTCGGTCTTGAGCAGGATCTGATCCTCGATCTCGCTGTTGGGCACCTCGATGTGGCCGTAGACCAAATCGTCGAAGCCCGTCACGCCCTGGGCCGGTGCCTTCTGGCGGATGACGTAGGGTACGCCCGCGGCCAGTTTTGCCTGCACCTGCTCCGGGGAGAGATCGCGGCAATGGCCGTCGTAGTGGCCCACGGCCTCGCCGGCGGCCACTTGGCTGCGGTGCAGCTCCTCCAGGCGCTCTTCGGTGCAGAAGCAGTAGTAGGCCTCGCCCTTTTGCACCAGTTCCTCGGCATATTGGCGGAACATGCCCATGCGCTGGCTTTGCACATAGGGGCCCACGGGGCCGCCGATGTCCGGCCCCTCGTCCCACAGAAGCTTCGTCTGGCGCAGGGTGTCATAGATGACGTCCACGGCGCCCTCCACCAGGCGGCCCTGGTCGGTGTCCTCGATGCGCAGAATAAAGGTGCCGCCGGCGTGTTTGGCGGTGAGATAGGCATACAGCGCGGTGCGCAGGTTGCCCACGTGCATAAAGCCCGTGGGGCTGGGGGCAAAGCGCGTGCGTACGGTATTGTCCAAAACGGTTCCTCCTTAGTGGGCGGCCCGGCCGCCGGTGTTGCGTCTACGATGAATTATAGCGTATCCCGGGGGGCAAGTCAATTTGTCCAAGGCCGCCGGGCGTGCGAATTCCGTTGATTTTTTGCCCCAGTTGTGTATAATGGAACTATTGTATGCGTTGATTTGAATGAGGTGAAAATTTTATGGCAGAGGAAAACAAAGAGGTCATGGGCCAGAACTTTATCCATGACTTCATCGATGAGGACCTGGCGCCCGGCGGGGCCTATGAGGGCAAGGCGGTGCACACCCGCTTCCCGCCCGAGCCCAACGGCTATCTGCACATCGGCCACGCCAAGGCCATTTATGTGGATTTCGGCACGGCGGACAAGTACCGCGGCATGTGCAACCTGCGCATGGACGACACCAACCCCACCAAAGAGGACGTGGAATTTGTGGACGCCATCCAGGAGGACATCAAGTGGCTGGGCTACGATTGGGGCGACCGGTTCTACTATGCCTCGGACTACTTTGAACAGATGTACGCCTATGCGGTGGAGCTGATTGAAAAAGGGCTGGCCTATGTGTGCGAGCTGTCCCCCGAGGAGATGGCCGCGCGGCGCGGCGACATCGGCACGCCGGCCACCAGCCCCTACCGGGACCGGCCGAAGGAGGAATCTCTGGACCTATTCCGGCGCATGCGGGCGGGCGAATTCCCCGACGGCGCCATGACGCTGCGCGCCAAGATCGACCTGGCCAGCGGCAACTTCAACATGCGCGACCCGGCGCTGTACCGCATCAAGCACATGCGCCACCACCGCACGGGCGACGCCTGGTGCATCTATCCCATGTACGATTTCGCCCATCCCATCGAGGACGCGCTGGAGGGCATCACCCATTCGCTGTGCTCGCTGGAATTTGAGGACCACCGCCCCCTGTACGACTGGGTGGTGAGCAACGTGTCCATCCCCTATCACAAACCCCGGCAGATCGAGTTTGCCCGTCTGGGCATTGACCACACGGTGATGTCCAAG
>CAJMEU010000246.1 GCA_905212515.1 uncultured Oscillospiraceae bacterium
AAACCATCATCGACTATGTGCAGCCCCCCGAGGGCAACCCCGGCGAGCCCTTTGCCCTGTTGTGCTCCTCCATCGATTACAACGACTTTGTGGGCCGCATCGGCATCGGCCGGGTGGAGAACGGCACGGTCAAAGTGGGCCAGGACGTGGCCATCTGCGACTGGCACGACAAAGACCTGTCCAACCGCGGGCGCATCACGGCCCTGTACAGCTTTTCCGCCAACGGCCGCACCCCGGTGGACGAGGCGTCCGCCGGCGACATCGTGGCCTTCTCGGGCCTGACGGACATCAACATCGGTAACACCCTGTGCGATCCCCTGCTGGTCGATCCCCTGCCCTTTGTAAAGATCAACGACCCCACGGTGGAGATGACCTTCTCGGTCAACGACAGCCCCTTCGCCGGCCGGGAGGGCAAATTCGTCACCAGCCGCCAGATACGCGAGCGTCTGCACCGCGAGCTGCTGCGCGACGTGGCGCTGAAGGTGGAGGACTCCCCCACCACCGATTCCTTCCGCGTGATGGGCCGCGGCGAGATGCACCTGTCCATCCTCATCGAGACCATGCGCCGCGAGGGGTACGAGCTGCAGGTCTCCCCGCCCAAGGTGCTGACTCACGAGGAGGACGGCAGGGTGATGGAGCCCGTGGAGCTGGTGGTCATCGACGTGCCCACCGAATACCAGGGCAGCGTGATGCAGAAGCTGGGCAGCCGCAAGGGCGAGCTGGTGCAGATGAGCCCCCTGGGCGCCACCCGCATGCGCATCGAGTTCCGCATCCCCAGCCGCGGTTTGTTCGGCTACCGCAACGAGTTTTTGACCGACACCCACGGCGAAGGCGTGCTGAACACCATCTTCGACGGCTACGTGGAGTGGAAGGGCGAACTGCCCGCCCGCAGCACCGGCAGCCTTATCAGCTTCGAGACGGGCGTGGCCGTCACCTACGGCCTGTTCAACGCGCAGCAGCGCGGCACGCTGATCGTGGAGCCGGGCGAAAAGGTGTACGAGGGCATGGTGGTGGGCTACACGCCCTCCGGCGAGGACATGAGCGTGAACATCTGCAAGACAAAGCACCTCACCAACACCCGCGCCTCGGGCAGCGACGACGCGCTGCGCCTGGTGCCCATCTCCCGCTTCAGCCTGGAATCCAGCCTGGAATTCCTCAAGCAGGACGAGCTGCTGGAAGTGACGCCCCAAAGCCTGCGCATCCGCAAGCGCATCCTGAACCACGACCTGCGCATGAAAGCCCTGAAGGGCGGCAAAAACGCGTAACACATTTTTCCAATTTGTCAATGGACAGTCCCTCCAAAAGGAGGGGCTGTTTTTTGTGCATTTGGCTTCTATGATTCCGGGGCGAAACATGTTATATTATTAACAAGCAGGACGAGCTGTCGTTCCGCCCGATCTAAAAAACTAATAGGAGTTGATTCCATTGAAGCGTTTTGAAGGCAAAGTGGTATTGGTCACCGGCGGCGGCCAGGGCATTGGTTACGGGGTTTCCCGCGCCTTTGCCGCCGAGGGCGCCAGCCTGATCCTCACCGGCCGCACCCTGTCCAAGCTGGAGCGGGCAAAAGCGGCCCTGGAAGCTGATTTCGGCGTTAAAGTGTGCATCGTCACCGCGGACGGCGGCAGCGAGGAAGACGTGAAGAACGCCATCGAAACCGGCGTGAAGGAGTTCGGCCATCTGGATACGGTGGTGAACAACGCCCAGAACTCCGCCTCCGGCGTCATGCTGGTGGACCACACCAAAGAGGATTTCGACAAGGCCGTTTATTCCGGCCTGTACGCCACTTTCTTCTACATGAAGCACGCCTTCCCCTATCTGAAGGAGACCGGCGGTTCCGTGGTGAACTTTGCCTCCGGCGCCGGCCTGTTCGGCAAGCCCGGCCAGTCCAGCTACGCGGCTGCCAAAGAGGGCATCCGCGGCCTGAGCCGCGTGGCCGCCACCGAGTGGGGCCCCATGGGCGTGCGCGTGAACGTGGTGTGCCCCCTGGCCATGACCGAGGGCCTGGAGCAGTGGAAGGAAGCCTATCCCGACCTGTTCAAAAAGACCATCCAGGGCATCCCCATGGGCCGCTTCGCGGATTCCGAGAAGGACATCGGCCGCGTGTGCGTGTTCCTGGCCAGCGAGGAAGCCTCTTATGTGACCGGCGAGACCATCACCCTGCAGGGCGGCAGCGGCCTGCGCCCGTAATTCTCCACAATGCGCGCCCAAAGGCCGCAGGGCCGTTGCCCAAAGGCCGTACGCAGCGTGCACGATCGCCGTACAAAGGCGCGCAAAGGCTGCCCGTGCCCTGTGCCGAGGCTTTCCAACGGCCCCCAATGCGGTAAAAAAGCGTTCAAAAAGCCCCGTATCAGCAGATACGGGGCTTTTAAAATGCTTAAAAACACGTCTTTTTCATACTTTTTCGCTTATTTTTGCTTTGTTTCCGCTTCTTTTTCACTGCTTTTTTGGCCCAATTTTTCACGTGTTTCCCGGTTGATGGCCTCTTTCATCCGTTGCAGATAAGGCGACCAGGCCACTTGCTTTTCCCCGTGGGTCAGGTTCAGCGTGTATTCCACCGGCACCCAGGTGGCACGGTCC
>CAJMEU010000247.1 GCA_905212515.1 uncultured Oscillospiraceae bacterium
AGCACCTGCGACTCTGACTCGCATTGTGAGGGTTCGAATCCTTCTTCCGCAACCACAACGGCAGCCCTGTGCTGCCGTTTTCTTTCGGGGTGTAGCGCAGATGGTAGCGCGCTTGGTTCGGGACCAAGAGGCCAGGAGTTCAACTCTCCTCACTCCGACCATTTTAAAGAACAGCGTAATCAGTAGAAAACGGCTTGGTTACGCGGTTTTTTGTACAATAAGAATCGCCCTTAGGGAAAGCTGTTTTGGCGGCCAACCCGAAGGGCGCTTTTATTTTCTGCCTACAAAAACAACTTTTTTCTCAAATCTCCCATGATACGAACGCTGCGTTCATCGAATTTTTGTAAAATTTAGAATATCCTTCCTTTAATGCCCTTTATAGGAAAGCATGAAAAGGAGGAAGTTAAAATGTCCAAGCCAAAGCCCACCGAAAGTCAGCTTCAATTATTAGGTCGTGCGATCCGGCACGCCCGTGAAGCCGCCGGTTTGACCCAAGAAGAACTTGCCGAGATCATCGACTGCAGTCCACGATGGGTACAAAAACTGGAGCGCGGAAAGTCGAATCCCCATTGGATGACGCTGCTGCAGTTCTGCGCGCTGTTGGGGATCGATACCCGCACGTTGGAAGAAGAACTAGGCCTTGGTTCGCCGGCTCTTCCCTGACCTCACTTCTTGCCGCCCCATCATGGGGCGGCGTTTTTATCTTTCCCGTTCCTTTTGTCCGCCTGGCAAAAGGCTTGCATTTAGCGCCGGTTTCGTTTACAATGAATCACATAACATCTACAGCAAAGGACGGTGGAACTTGATGGCAGAATTTACGTACGAGATCACGGAGCGCATTGCCGTGCTGAGCCAAAACCCCAAAAATGGCTGGGAGCGCCAGCTGAATATGGTGAGCTGGAACGGCCGCGAACCGAAATATGATATCCGCGACTGGGCGCCCGACAATTCAAAGCTCGGCAAGGGGATCAGCCTGTCTCACGACGAACTGGCGATCCTGAAGGGCATCCTGGACGAAATGGAGATCTGATATGGATTATCGGCAGGAATTTGAGCAAGCCTTTGCAGAGCATGTCACCCGCCCCGGCGCGGACAAACTGCTGGAATGGCTGACGACCACGGATTTTTACACCGCGCCCGCCTCTACCCGTTTCCACGGCGCCTGCGAGTGCGGGTTGGTGATGCACAGCCTGAACGTGTACAAGGTGATGATGAGCCGTTGGCTGGAGGAAGGCGATAGCCGGGAATCTTTCGCCCTGGTGTCGCTGCTGCACGATCTGTGTAAGGCCAATTATTACAAGCCTGGTTTCCGCAATGTGAAGAACGACGCCACGGGCCAGTGGGAAAAGGTGCCCAGTTTCAGCGTGCAGGACGCCTTCCCCTACGGGCACGGCGAAAAGAGCGTTTATCTCATTGAGCGTTTTGTGCGCCTGAAGCCCGCCGAGGCCGTGGCCATCCGCTGGCATATGGGCGGCTTTGACGATGCCTCCCGGGGCGGCTGCTTCGCCATCAGCGAAGCTTATGACCAGTATCCCATGGCGGTGAAACTGCATTTGTCAGATTTGGAGGCCACCTACTTATTGGAAAAAGGCACCAGCGCTGTACGCAACCGCTGAACGAAAATAACAGAGAAGGCCCGGGGCATCTGCCCCGGGCCGTTTTGATGCGGTTTTTACAGGCCCAGATTGGCCAGTAGCTTTTCCTTTGGCACCAGGCCCACACTGCGGGCCGCCTCGGCGCCGTTTTTCAAACAGACCACGGTGGGAATGCTCATTACACCGAAGCGCTGGGCCAACGACGGCTCGTCGTCGATGTTCACCTTGCACACTTTCAGGTCGGCCCGCTCGGCGGCGATCTCGTCGATGACAGGCGCCAGCATGCGGCAGGGGCCGCACCAGCTGGCCCAAAAATCCACCACGACGGTGCCGGCGGCGGTCTCGGCGTCAAAATTCTGTTGGTTCAGTTCCTGTGCCATTGTCATTTGCTCCTTTTACTTATGGTTTCCATTCAGCAGGGCGTTGATGCCGTCCAGCAATGTGTCGGACAGGCTGGGCGGCCGACGGGCGACCTTCCTGGCAAAATAGGGCGTCTCTTTGGGCGCCTTTTCCTGTTCCGGCTTTTTCGGGGCCGGGCGGGCCGCCTCGGGGATGGGGGCCGTCTCCGGGATGATCACCGGTTCTTCGTCCGCTTGCTGCGCCGGCAAATCGATTTCCTCGGCTATGGGCTGCTGCGGCATAGGCTGTACGCCAGGCGCCTCGTCCAAGCCGGAGGTCTCGGGCGGCGTATACGGCTGGGAAAAAGAGGCCACGGGCGCCACCGGCGTGGGCCGCGGCACATATTTTTCCGGCGGCGGCATCTGCTGGGGCGGCGCGCTGGGCACGCCCAGTTGCTGGGCCTGGGCCTCGTCCCGGGGATAGGGCGGCGTATGGGGCTCGTACTCCTCAAAGGGGGCAAAATGCCAGGCAGTGGGCCGATGTGGGCGGCCGCCACCGCCGGCTCCGGCGCTTCCTGCTCCCCCCTCACGGAGG
>CAJMEU010000248.1 GCA_905212515.1 uncultured Oscillospiraceae bacterium
GCAAAGCGCAGCACGGCGTTGCCGAACAGCGAAATGATCTGCCCGGCGACCACCTGGGTAAAATCTTTGCGAATCTGATTTTTATCTTTTGTGTTCATAGTACCCTCCATTTTTAATTATTATACCGACGGTCGGTTTGTATTGGCCTTAAATAAAACTGCTCTTTTCAGAGCAGTTCTTATCGTCGCTTCAACTGTCCGGCTTCAGCGGCAGTCTTCCTTTTGTCTGGCATAACCCACATAGGCGTCGATCAGCTCGTCGTCCAACACGTCCAGCCCCATGCCCCTCATCATCTGTACAAACACCTGGCAGCGGACACGCACTGCTTCCGGCGTGGTCGGCCGCAGCAGCGGATGCATCCATACGTCGCAAAGGGTCATCATAGCCTCGGCCACCTCGCGGGGATGCTCCACTTGGATAGAGCCATCCCGGATCCCCTCTTCCAAAATAGGCAACATATAATCCGGTACGACCACCTCATACAGCTCCCGCATTTGTATGGCCAAAAAGCGCGGATTATCCAGCAGATACGGCACCATACGGGTTACGGTGTCCTGGGTGGGGTGCAGCAGCGCGGCGCGGAAGGTCGCTTTCAACTTTTCGCGGCCGTTCAGGCGTTTGTCGTCCCGCACTTTTGCCAGGATCCGGGCGTTTTCCTCACCGATGCGCTCACATATCCGTACAAAGATCTCCTCTTTGGAAGCAAAGTGATGATAAATGGCCCCTTTGGATAATTTCGTCTCGTCGATGATGTCCTGTAGGGAAGTTTTGTCGTAACCCCGTTCTGTAAACAGCCGGGCCGTCACGTCCAGGATCAGTTTTACAGTTTCTTCCGGATGTCTGTTCCTTGCCATGTGCGCCTCCATACAAACCGTTGGTCTGTTCACAGAATAGCACGTCTACCCCCTATTGTCAACCGTTTTTTTCTTTTTCAGCCACAGATCCTCCAGCGTCAGCGTCCCTGTAAAAAGCAAAAGCATGAAATAAACCAGCGTCATGAATGCGCCGGCGGCCAGGCCCCAGCCGAGGGTGCTCAGGCGCTGTTCCAACAGGGGCGCCAGCACCAGTCGGCAGGCCCCGCCCGCCAGGCCGAAGCACAGCAGGGGCCCCAGCACCCACTTCCCCCAATGGATGTGCATGCCCGTGACATCCAGCAGGCGGTGCAGATTCAGCAGGCTGGTCAGCAAATTACTGACCAGCATCACAAATAAAAAGCCCTTCATGCCGAAGCGCGGCGCCAACAGCGCGATCAGCACGATGCGCACCACCGAGTCCACCACCGAATAGCGGAAGGTGGAAAGCTGCTCGTTCAGTCCTTTCAGGATGCCGTCCACCATGCTTTCCATATACATAAAAGGCATCAGCGGCCCCAGCACGGACAGATAAAAGCCGATCTCCGCGTCATGGTACAATACCTCGGCCAGCGGATAGGCCAGCATGGTGAATACGCCGCTCATCAAAATGCTCATGGTCAGCGTGATCATCAGCACGCGGTCGATCAGCCGTTTAAGGGCCCTTGTGTCGCCGCGCACGTGTGCCTCGGTGATATCCGGCAACAGCAGCGTGGCCAGCGTGCTGAGGAAGGAAAAGGGAAAAAACAGCACCGGCATGGCCATGCCCTTCAGTGCGCCGTACTGGGCCAGGGCCGTCTCGCGGCTGAGCGTGAACAGCGCCAGGCAGCCCGGCACCATCACGTTTTCCACCGTGCGCAGCAGGCTGGTGAGGTATTGGTTGGCCGCGATGGGCACCAGAATTCCCGCCAGGGTTCCGCCCAAGTGGGAGGGGGATGGCCCTTTGGTGCTTCCGCGGCCGCTGCGGCCATAGCGGACAGCCATATAGGCCCAGCTGCACGCTTCGCTGATGGTGTTGCCCACCACCACGGCCGCGCAGGCTGTCTCCACATCGGCGCTGCCCACTCTGCCCAGCAAGAGTGCCACCAGGCCGATGCGCACCGCCTGTTCCAGCAGCTGCGCCTCCGAGTTGGGGCGCACGTCCCGCACGGCCAAAAAATATCCCCGCAGCACGGCCGACATGGCCATAAAGGGCAGGCTGGGCGCCAAAATGCGCAGCGGCAGCACCGCCCGCATATCTTTCAGCCACCATTGGGCCGCCACGCGCGACAGGCCGGCCAGGCCGAAGGCCGCTGTCAGGCCCATCACCGCGCTTAAAAGCAAGATGCGGCGCATGGCCGGGCGCGCCTGGGTGAACTTCCCCGCGCCAGCCAGGTCGGCGCACACGCGGGTGGCCGCCACCGACAGGCCCGCCGTAGCCACCGTGATGGCCAGGTTGTATACAGTGGTGATCAACTGGTACACGCCCATGCCCTCGGCGCCGATGCGCGCCGCCACATAGACGCGCAGGAACATGCCCGCAGCACGCAGGATCAGCCCTGTCACTGTCAGGATGGCCGCGTTTTTCAGGTAGGTCCTCCGCGCCATGGCTCCGCCCCCTCTTCTGGTTATTTCTACGGCGAAGAAGGC
>CAJMEU010000249.1 GCA_905212515.1 uncultured Oscillospiraceae bacterium
GGCTCAAAGTGCAGGGCTTTTCCCTTTCCCCCGGCCCGCAAGCCCGCGGCCATTGTTTCAGCGCAGGGGGGGGCCGCTCTGGTAACCCGCCGCTGGCAGCCAGCCCCGCCAGGGGCCGGGGGCAAAATCTTTTTACAGGCCACTACTGGCCGCGCCGGTGCTGCAAGGACACTTTGCCCTTTCCCGAAACAAAATACCCGGGCAAGGCGGGAAAAACTGCAAACCGGGCAAGAATACAGGGGAAAGCTGCGGCAGGCCAAAATCATAACCCCAGGCCGCGCCTACAGCCTGCGCGGGGCCTGTAAGGGCCTGCTTTCGGCATGCGGCTCAAAGTGCAGGGCTTTTCCCTTTCCCCCGGCCCGCAAGCCCGCGGCCATTGCCATCAGCCGCGCCAGCTTGCAAAACGCCGCGCGCCCCAAACGGGGTGCGCGGCATTTCCTGCCTGCTTTCTGTTCAATGCACGCGCCTCAGGCCCCCGTCTTGGGGTTGCCCTTATCCCCGCTGCTGCCCGGCGACGGCGGCGTGCTGCCGTCATCGTACAGCTGATAGCGCAGGTGGATGGTGGTGCTGTTGCCGTGCTCGTCCTTCACCACTACCTCCACCGTGTAGTGTGTCACATGGCTTTTGTCTATGCCCGTTACCACCTTGCCCGTGCTGTCCTTTATCACCACGCTCACGTCGCTGCCCGCCGGTATCTCATACCGCCCGTTCACCAGTTTTTCCACATCCTGCTGCGACAGCACCGTGTTTTCCACCTTTTCATACACAACATCCTTGTAGTTCTGATGCACAAGCCCGTCCTCGCCCTGGTGCGGCTCATCCTCCGGCTGCAGCGTGCCTGTGCCGGGTTTGTCTTCCCCGTCTTCGTCCTTCTCCGGCTCGCCCGGCTGGCCGGGCTTTATCTCTACCTCCGGCGGGTCTTTCACGATATACTCCAGGTCCACCGTTGTGCTGTTCCCGTTTTCATCCTCCACCTTCACATGGATCACATAATCTCCCGGCTTCGAAAGGTCTATGCCTTTGTCCGTGATGTCGTTGCCTTCCTTGTCATAGATGATGATTTCATCCGGCTCCAGCGGCTCGCCCTGGTTATCGGTGAACTCATACCGGTCGTTGATAAAGTCTTCTGCGCCCTCTTTATCCAGCACTGCCCCCGGCTGCGTCGGCCGCACCACCTTATCCGTCACGTAGCTGTCCAGCCTGCCGCTGCCGTCCGGGTTCGGCTCTACCTTATCCGGCTCCAGCGGCTTGCCGTTCTCTCCGCCGCCCGGCTGCCCCGGCTTAATCTCTACCTCTGGCGGGTCTGTGGTGGGCAGCCCTCCGCCCGGAAGGTCTGCTCCATCCAGCTCGATAGGCGTGCCCTCGCTGTCCGTATAGTTCGTGCTGCCGTAGTGCTTTGCCTCGATGATGAACTTTCCGTCCTCACGCGAGGGAATCGCAGGGTAGCCCCCCTGCGTGAAATCAAACGTCACGCCGGCCGTGCGGTAGTAATACCCATCTGTATCCTGAGATACTGCTCCGTCCAGCCTCACCGGTGCGCCCATCGCAACGCCGTTGATGTAAAACTGCACGTACCCATCCGGCGCCTCGCACGTCTTGGCCTCGCCCGCCTGCGGCTTCACGTTTGCCGTAAGCGTAAGCGTCTCCGTCTTATTTGTGCCTGTGGTGCTGTAAGTGAAGTCTGTTACGCGGCTGTCCGCAGGCGTTATCTTTGCGCCCAGCTTTGCCTGATGCCCCCAGAAGGTTGCGGCAAAGTCCTCGTCCTTTGCGAACTGGCTGGAGTTTATGGTTAGCTCATAGCTGCCCGCGTTCTTGAACGGCGCTGTGTTGCTCGCCTCCTGCGTCGGCTGCCCGTTTTTATCCAGATACCGCCGCGCCTCCGGCGTCATTGCCGATGCGTCCGTCAGTTTTTCCCCGTCCGGCTGCTGGGCATCGATGCCCTGTGCCGCTATTTCATCTTTCAGCTTCTCCCAGCTGACAGGAACACCGTCGTACCGCTTGTCCAGCTGGCTTTTCAAATCTGCGCTGAACTGGCTTTCGTCCACCTCGAAGATGACATACCTCTTGGCGACGTTGCCGTTCTGCCCTACTTCCGGCACCACAAACGGGTATTCGCCGTCCTGCTCCTGCCCGCTTGTGTTCAGCACCTTCAGGCCGCTTATTTCTACCGACTGCCCCACAGCAGATTTCGGCAGCCAGAAATACAGCTTGCCGTCCGTGTCGATGATATTGGCAAGGCCGTATTCCGGCTCCAGCGGCACGCCGCCGATACTCACATGAAAGTCTATTACCTTGCCGCCCTGCAGTTCCGGGTAGTCGTGCAGGTCTATCTCCACCATTGTCAGCTTTTCCCCGCTGGCGCTCTCTACGCTGGCGCCCTGAAAGCTCAGGCCGTC
>CAJMEU010000250.1 GCA_905212515.1 uncultured Oscillospiraceae bacterium
GAAGATCATCGCAGGCGTTTACACCAAGTACGGCGGCGAGATGACCGTTGACGGCCGCCCCGTGGACTTCCGCCACGTGCGCGAGGCCCAGGACGCCGGCATCAGCATCATCCACCAGGAGCTGAACCTGCTGCCCGAGCGATCCATCGCGCAGAACATCTATGTGGGACGCGAGCCGGCCAAAAAGGGCCTGCCCGGCGTGGTGGACCTGAAGACCATGGTGGAAAACAGCCGCAGGCTGATGGACAGCCTGGGCCTGGACCTGGACCCCAACACCCTGGTGAAAAAGCTGAGCATCGCCCAGCAGCAGATGGTGGAGGTGGTGAAGGCGCTGTCCAACAAGATCAAGCTGCTGATCATGGACGAGCCCACCTCCTCGCTGACCAAGCGCGAGATCGACAAGCTGTTCGAGATCATCGCGCGGCTGAAGGGCGAGGGCATCAGCATCATCTACATCTCCCACCGCATGGACGAGATCAAGCGCGTGGGCGACCGGGTGACCATCATGCGCGACGGCCAGTACATCGACACGCTGGACGCCAAGACCATGGACATGGACGAGGCCATTGCCAAGATGGTGGGCCGCAAGATCGAGAATTTGTACGAGCGCCATTACAACGACCCCGGCGAAGAGGTGCTGCGCACGGAGAATTTGACGGGGCTGCGCTTCCGCAACGTGAACATCAACGTGCACGCGGGGGAGATCGTCTCCCTGTCCGGCCTGGTGGGCGCGGGCCGCACCGAGGTGGCCAAGGCCCTGTTCGGCTACGACCCCATCGAGGGCGGCGGCTACACGCTGTTTGGCAAAAAAGTGGAGCGGCCCAGCCCCAAAAAATGCGTGCGCCTGGGCATGGCCTTTCTGCCCGAGGACCGCAAGGCCGAGGGCCTGGTGCTGAAGATGCCCATCAGCCAGAACATCGTGGCCGCCAGCCTGGACAAGGTGTTCCCGAACCGCCTTCTGAACCAGAAGAAGGAGAACGAGGCCGCGGAAAAGGCCCGCAAGGAGCTGCGCATCGCCACGCCCAGCGTGGAGAAGCTGGTGGGCGAGCTGTCCGGCGGCAACCAGCAGAAGGTGGTCATCGGCAAGTGGCTGAACACCGACAGCAAGTTTTTTATTTTTGACGAGCCCACCCGCGGCATCGACGTGGGCGCCAAGGCGGAGATCTACCAGCTGCTGGACAAACTGGCCGGCGAGGGCGCGGCGATTTTGATGATCTCCTCGGAGATGAACGAGGTGATCGGCCTGTCGGACCGCGTGTACGTGATGCGCGAGGGCGACGTGGTGAAAGAGCTGATGCGTGAGGAACTGACCCAGGAGGCCATCGTGTCCTGGGCGGTGGCGGGAGGTGCGAGCGATGAAGCAAGGGCTTAAAAAGCCTTCGGTGTTCAAAAAGCTGAATATCCCGGGCATTACCTACGGCCTTGTTCTGCTGTTCATCCTGTTCAGCATCCTGCGGCCCACCAAGTTTTTAACCGCCTTCAACATGATGCTGATCCTGCGCAACTCGGCGGTGCTGCTGGTGGCCTCCATCGGCATGACGATGGTGATCCTCAGCTCAAAGAATGACATGTCCATCGGCGCGGTGGTGTCGCTGTCCGGCGTCATCGCGGCCACCTGCGTGTCCAGGGGGATGCCCATTTTCCTGGCGGTGCTCATCGCCATGGCGGCCGGCGTGGCCGTGGGGTTCCTGAACGGCGTGCTGATCGCCTATTTCAACTTTGACTTCTGGATCACCACCTTCGGCACCATGGGCGTGGGCGCGGGCCTGGCCCTGGTGGTGGCGGGCGGCGCCACCGTGCAGACGGGCAGCGATACCTTCGGCCAGTTCGGCAACGCCAAGGTGGGCGGCGTGTACGTGATGCTGTGGTTCACGGTCATCCTGATCGCGGTGATGATGTTCGTGCTGCGGCGCACCAAATTCGGCTACGCCATCTACTCCATCGGCGGGTCCGAGCAGTCGGCCCGGCTGTCGGGCGTGAACGTGCTGAAAAACCGCATCGCCATTTACATGTGCAGCGGGCTTTTCGCTTCCGTGGCCGGCCTGATGCTGGCCTCCATGAGCAACTCGGCCAGCCCCATCGCCGGCGCAGACTACTCCTTCGACGCCATCGCGGCAGTGGTCATCGGCGGCACCAGCTTCGACGGCGGCAAAGGGGGCCTTGGCGGCACCGTGCTGGGCGTGCTGCTGCTGCGCACCCTGGCCAGCGGCCTGAACCTGCTGGGCGTGGCTTCCACCTGGCAGAAGGCCATCATCGGCCTGGTCATCGTTTCCATCATCGTGGCCCAGGTGGCGGGTGAAAACGTGAAGAAGAAAAACGAGTCGAGGAGGTTGTACGCAGAGATCGGAAGAGCACACGTCTGAACTCCAGTCACTAATGCGCATCTCGTA
>CAJMEU010000251.1 GCA_905212515.1 uncultured Oscillospiraceae bacterium
GCGCTGTGTTGGCATTTATACCGGCACTGCGCGTTTTAGTTGCCTCACACACGCCCGGGGGGGGGGTCTGCCCGCCCCCCAAGCTTTGCTGGGAGGAAACCGGCCCCGCCGCCATCTGGGCGGCGGGCTGGCAATAAAAAGGAGGATGAAAAAATGAAGCAGGCATTCGCATGGCTGCTGACATTGGCCCTGGCATTCAGTATGATGCCCGCGGCCTTTGCCGATGCGGCCCCCCTGGAAGCACCCTTGGAAGAAGCGCCCCTGGAAAAACCGGCCCCGGCCGCAGGCACGGCGCAAACGATGGAGATAGAGGCCCCTGTTCTGGCGCCCGCATCCGTCACGATCGGCGCCACATACCTGCAGGAAGGGGATAATACGATTGGCGCTGTCACAGCGAATCTGGACAGCGCCGGCCAGATCCTCACCCTGTCCGGCAGCGGGGCATTGGACGAGATCTACATGAATGAAGGCGGTACCTTTACCTTGCGCATCGCGGGGGATATCACCGTCGGCTCACAGGCCGCGCCGCTGGACAAAACGGCGGTCTGGTCCCAAGAGACGCTGAAGATCGAACTGGAGGCCGGCGCGTCGCTGACCGTGTACGCCGCGGCGGAGCAAAACGCCGTCTATGTGCCCGGCAACTTGACGGTCAGCGGCGGCGCCCTGTCCCTGCACAGCGGCTACGCGGCGCTGTGCGCCGGGGAAAACGTCACTGTCGCCGGCGGCTGCCAGGCACAGCTGACCAGCCAGGACAGCGCGATTTGGGCCCAAAACGGTGCCGTCGCCATCCAGGGCGCGGGCACGAAAGTTACCATCGAAGCAAAATACTGCGTGGTCAACGGCAAAAAAGGCATCACGGTGGAGGGGGCCCGGGTCGTGGGGCATACCACCGAGGACATTGCCTTCTTCACGGCCGAAGGAAACATTGCCGTCACGGACGCTGACGTCGTCCTCACCGCCGACGCACGGGAGGGGTTGATGTCGGACAGCGGCACGGGTACGATCACCTTGACCAACAGTGCGGTCAGCCTGAACACGAACAATACGGCGATTTTCTGCAAAGACGACCTGGTGATCGATAACACCCAACTGACCATGGAAACAAGCTCCAACAGCCTTTGGACCCAGGGCGATCTGCTGATCCGTGGAAGCGAGACAAAATTCCAGTCGCGCAGCGCCTTTCCGGTTGCGGCGGACGGCACCATCACCATCGAGGGCGGCGCCGTGGACGTGGCTACCACCGGGGGCACGGCCTTTGCGGCAGATCAAGGCGTTTTCATCAGCGGTGGAACGGTGAAGGCCCATACCGAGGCAAAAATGGCCGCCATCTACGCGGCGTCGGGCAATATCGAGATCACCGGCAGCGGCACAGAGGTGGTCGCCACTTCCCGGCAGGACAGCGCTATCTTTGCCCGCGACGGACAGATCCACCTGATGGCCCGCAGCATCCAGGCCACGGGCGGGAATGGGGAGGCGGCCATCGTGGCGCGCCAGTATACCCCGGCAGACGGGTCCCTGCAGACAGAGGGCATCATCCTGGGCCCGGACTATCTGGCCGGCAACAACGATATCGCCACCACGGTGTGGCGGCTGAACAGCGACGGCAGCGCCTATTACGCGGATACGGTCTTTGTCCCCCAGGGAACACAACTGCCTATCCGGGACACGTCGGCCGCCGTCTCGCAGCTCGTGGTGCAGGCGCCTCCGCCCCCGGTGCAGGACACCGCCATCGCACTGGACAAAACCGAGCTCTCCCTGGAACCGGGGCAGACGGCCAAGCTGAAAGCCACCCTGACGCCCGCCGACGCCACCTACAAGTACATTTTCTGGGAAAGCAGCGATGAGACTGTGGCCACCGTCAGCGACAGCGGCCTGGTGACTGCCGTTGCCGACGGCACCGCCACCATCACGGCCAAAAGCTGGTACGGCAACACCGCCGCCTGCGCAGTGACCGTCAAAACCCCCGACGAGCCTACGCCGCCGCAGCCCGTCGACCCCTGGCCCACCGAGGGGCTGGAAGGCTTCGTCACCCGGTGCTACCGCGTGGCCCTCTCCCGCGACCCGGACAAGGCGGGCCACGCCGACTGGGTGCGTTGGTTACAGAATGGCACCGTGGACGCCGCCACTTGCACCTACGGCTTTGTGTTCAGCAAAGAGATGAACAACAAAAACCTCTCCGATGAGGCCTTTGTGAAAACCCTCTATAACCTGTTTATGGACAGGGAGGGCGAACCCACCGGCGTGGCCTTCTGGACAAGCTACCTGAACGGCGGCCACAGCCGCGAAGAAGTGTTCCAGGGCTTTGCACACAGCACAGAATTTGCCCGCATCAAAACCAGCTATCGTC
>CAJMEU010000252.1 GCA_905212515.1 uncultured Oscillospiraceae bacterium
CGCCCCGTAAAGCCGAGGAATATCGCGCCGATATAAGTAGTGAAGATGCCCAGCTGCGCGGCCGCGCCCAGCAGCAGGCTCTTGGGGTTCGAGATCAGGGGCCCGAAGTCCGTCATGGTGCCGATGCCCAGGAAGATCAGCGGCGGATAAATACCAAGCTTTACGCCTAAGTACAGCATATCCGCCAGGCCGCCATTGTTCAGCACCTGCATAAAATCCGGATGGCCCGATTCCGTCAGGAAGTATTCCATATGGATGATCTCGCCAAAAGGCAGGTTCGCCAGCAGCATGCCGAAGGCGATCGGCAGCAGCAGCAGCGGTTCAAATTGTTTGACGATCGCCAGGTACAGCAGTACGCAGGCGATAATGATCATGATCAGATAACCGGGGTTCTGGAAAATGCCCATAAAGCCCGAGCCACCGGCAATGCCGGTCACTGCATCTAAAAAGCCCTGCATGATTGGTCACGCTCCTCTCGATTAAAAAGGCTCGGTGTAGGAAACCACACCGGCTTGGCCCCAGGCACTGCGCGGTGTTTTTGCTTTGGAAATACTGGGCACCACATAATGGCTGCCGTCTTCCATACAGGCGACTGCGGCAGCAATGGCCGCCACCACCTCGCCGGGGATCCCCGCTTCCACA
Source organism: uncultured Oscillospiraceae bacterium (assembly GCA_905212515.1). Taxonomy (GTDB): domain Bacteria; phylum Bacillota; class Clostridia; order Oscillospirales; family Ruminococcaceae; genus Ruthenibacterium. The sequence continues at coordinate 643 of CAJMEU010000252.1, forward strand.
GCAGGTGCAGGCGCCGCGGGGGCGGCGGCCTTCACGGGCGCGGCCGGCTTCGGCGCAGCCTGAACCGCGGTCTTTTTCTTGTCGAGAGATGAGAAGATAACGCCTTCCAATGTGATCATCAAGAACAACAGCACCAGCACACCGAACACCAGCAAAATACCCGTAATGGCCACAATGTACCACGCAGGCTCGCCCGGCAGATTGTTCATCAGTGCCACACTGACCAACGGAGAAATACCCATAAAACATCCTCCCTGCTTTTTTCCGATATCTTTTTATATTATAAATGAAATCGCTCGCAGTTGCAACCTTATTTGTTAAAAAATTCGCAAAATATTTTGATACAAACAGCCGCCGGCGCTTTTTCTCCGCGCCGGCGGCTGTTTGTGATCAGGAGAAGCCGACTGCTCATTATATCTTGTTACAGCTCTTTTTCTTTTTCTTCGAATTTCTTGCAGGCGCACTCGACCTCATTTTCTGAGGCGCACTGTACGGTATACCATCCACGCTTGGCCATCTCCTGGTATACTTCGTACTGCATGTCATGCTCATCCTGCAACACGTCCATCAGGGTATCCTTACATTGAGGGCAGCTGCACTCGCCTGCATAATGGTTGTACATCTGCGTGATCTGTTTCTGCGTGTTCAGCGTGTCGTTCATCATCATGCGGTCGTCAAAGCACTGGTTATCCATGGATATCCCCTCCTTACTGAAGTTCCGACAGGATCGTCTCGTAATGCTGGGTGTGGCGCGCCGCCAGGTCTTCACACATTTTTGCCAGGGCAGGGTCTTCGCAGGAGCGGGCATATGCCTTGTACTTTTTGATGACGGTCTCCTCGTTGGTCAGAAGTTTCGAAAAGCCTTCCAGCTCCATCTTGGTTAAATCTTCCATTGTGGAACGCCTCCTTTGTTTTTTGCTCGTTTGGGGTCCGTTTTTAGCTTTCCCCCGGCAGGCGTCCTTACACATAAAAGAGCCCTGGGAAAGTATCCCAAGGCTCTTTTTCATTTATGATTTTAGGAGGAGGCGATCAATACATGCCGCCGCCCGCCATGGCCGCCGCATTGGCCGCCGCAGCCGCAGCCGGGTCCTCCGGCTCGTCGACCACCAAGCTCTCGGTGGTCAGCACCATGCCGGCGACAGAGGCCGCGTTCTCCAGGGCGGAACGGGTCACCTTCGTCGGGTCCACGATGCCGGCTTTGATCATATCGCCGTACACTTCTTTCTGGGCGTCGAAACCATAGTTGATCTCGCCGGAAGCAAGGATCTTGTCGATGATGACGCTGCCTTCCAGGCCGGCGTTGGCCGCGATCTGGCGCAGGGGGGCCTCCAGCGCTTTGCGCACGATCTTGGCGCCGGTGCGCTGGTCGCCTTCCAGGGAATCCACCACTTCATCCACCGCGGGAATGGCATTAATGTAGGCGGTGCCGCCGCCGGCCACGATGCCCTCTTCCACTGCGGCTTTGGCGGCATTCAGGGCGTCCTCGATGCGCAGCTTCTTGTCCTTCATCTCCACTTCCGTGGCCGCGCCCACATGGATGACGGCCACGCCGCCGGACAATTTGGCCAAGCGCTCCTGCAGCTTCTCTTTGTCAAACTCGCTGGTGGTCACTTCCATCTGGCTGCGGATCTGGGCAATGCGGTCGCTCA
>CAJMEU010000253.1 GCA_905212515.1 uncultured Oscillospiraceae bacterium
CATACCTTTCTTCACGCCGCCCTTTGTGATGCTGCGGCCAAAGGAAAAACACAAACCCACGGGAATGACCAGCAGAAACACCATCTCGATCAGATTGGTAAACAAGTTTGGGTTTTCAAAGGGATGGGCGGAATTGTTGCCCAGCACGCCGCCGCCGTTGGTACCCAGCTGTTTCATGGCCACCTGGCTGGCCTGCGGATACAGCGGCAGCACCTGTTTGGTGACGATCTGCGCGTTTTCGACCACCGCGCCGTCCACCGTGACCGTGCCGGCCGCCTCATCGATGACGGCGCCGGAAATCGCGTTGCCCTCGGCGTCCACCGCGATGGGCTCCACCAGGTCGACATAGCGGTTGCCTCCCAGCGTCTGGGGCACACCCTGGCTGGTGAGCACCACGGCCGTGACCAGGCAGATGGGCAGCAGGATATACAGCGTGCAGCGCGTGAGGTCTACCCAGAAGTTGCCTAGGCCGTTCTTTTTCACCCGGACCAAGCCGCGGATCAGGCACCACAACACCGCGATGCCGCTGGCGGCAGAGATGAAGTTCTGCACTGTCAGACCCATGGCCTGGGAGAAGTTCGACAGCGTCACCTCGCCGGAATAGGACTGCCAGTTGGTATTGGTGACAAAACTGACGGCCGTATTGAAAGCCAGATGCCAGCTCAGGCCGCCAAAGCCCTGCGGGTTCCACGGCAGGTACCCCTGGAACAGCAGGATCAGCATCAGCAGTACAAAGCCCGAGAGATTGAACAGCAGCGCGGCGGCCAGATATTTTTTCCAGCCCATCTCCTCGCCGGCGTCGATGCGCAGCAGCTTGTAAAGGCCGCGCTCCACCGGGCCCAGCGCCCGGCTGAGGACGGTTTTTTCACCGTCCATCACCTTGCTCATGTAGATGCCCAGGGGAATAGAGACGCCCACCAGGATCACCACATACAAAACATATTGCAGAATCGTATCCATATCGCCTTTAATCCTCCTTCATAAGCACCCAAATCAGATATCCGAGGACCAGCACCGTTACGACCCCGATGCCGCCCAAAACGATTCCCATAAAAACTCCTCCTTTTGCCTCTTGGCGATGCCATTATAGTGCAAAAAAAATAAGCGTGCCGTTCAAACGAACGGCACGCCCATTAAAACTATGTTAATTCAGCTGTTCCGGCCCCGCGCTTTATAGCGTTTGGCCGCGAAATATAAGGGAATGAAGGTCAGCACCGCCAACAGGGCGGCCCAGCGGTAGATGGATTCGGTGGGGATATTCTCGGTGATGCCATACTCGTTCACCACGCTGCCCGCGCCGTTTTTGATGATGATGTTGCCCAGGATGGTGCCGATGAACATGGGGATCAGGGTGAAAAAGGTGACGCGGACGCCCTCGAACTGGCCCCGGCTTTCCTCCGGGTACAATTGCTTGACCCACATGGTCATGGACTGCATCACCAGGATATAGCCCGCGCCCGCCAGGAACACGGCCAAAAACAGCGGCAGGTTTTTGGCGCTGAACACGGCGCCGGTGTTCACGGTGCCCGGCCGCACGAAAAAGGAGAGCAGACACAATCCCAGGATATTGACGCACACCGCGGCGCCCGCCACCAGGGGCGTTTTGCCCTTGTTGATCAGGCCGATGGCCGGCACCACCAGCAGCGAGGCCGCCAGCAGGCTGAGGCCCTGGATAAGGCCCATGGCGTCGGGCGTGAAGCCCATGCGGTAGATCATCCAGTTGCCCATGTGCACAAAGTAGATGTTGAAGGGGATGAAGAACAGCATGGTGGTTACGCAGGCCAGCAGCAGCTCTTTTTTCTCCAGCAGGCCGCGAAAATGGAACACGGCCGCGATCTGCTGCCACAGCGTGCCTTCCCGGTGGGGGCGCAGCTCCGGGGCGTCCTTTAAAAAGAGGAGGGACAGCAGCCCCATGGCGATGACAAAGCCGCCCATGACCCAGAACAGACGCTGGTAATTGTCGTTTTCGCCGATCAGCATCCCGCCCAGGATGGTGCCCACAATGGTGCCGATGACCGGCTGGATGGCCAGCACCGCGCCCACCTGGCCGCGGTTTTTGTCCGTGGTGTTGTCGTTGCTCCAGGCGCTGAAGCCGAAATCATTGCCCATGGAGCCGAAAAAGCTCATCACGTCGTCCGCCAGCACCACCAGCACCGCGGCCCAGACGGAGGCCTTGGCCCCCGCGCCCACGCTGCCCTTGGCGAAGAATTCCGTCAGGCCGAACAAAATCGTGAACCCG
>CAJMEU010000254.1 GCA_905212515.1 uncultured Oscillospiraceae bacterium
CGGCCGGGCCCGGAACGTCGGCCCAGCCCGCGCCCGCGGCGGACGACCGGCTGCAGGAATCCATGTTCAAGCTGCCCGATTACGACTGGGAGAACGACCCCGCCGCCAAGCTGGACGCCCCGGCGGACGCCTCGGCCCAGCAGCCGGCCGCCCATCTGGATTTGCCCTGCCGCAACGCCATCCTCATCTCCCTGGACACGGGCGATATCCTGTACGAGCAGGGCCCGGACGACGAGGTGCCCATCGCCTCCATCACCAAGGTGATGACCCTGCTGCTGACCATGGAGGCCGTGGAGCAGGGAAAAGTGGCCATGACGGATATCGTGCCCGTCAGTGAGCATGCTTACAATATGGGCGGCAGCCAGATTTGGCTGGAGCCGGGCGAGCAGTTCACCCTGGACGAAATGGTCAAGGCCATCTGCGTGTCCAGCGCCAACGACGCCGCCGTGGCCGTGGCCGAGTTCATCGGCGGGTCCGAGCCGGTGTTCGCCGAGATGATGAACGCCCGCGCGGCCGAGCTGGGCATGACCCACACCCATTTCGTCAACGCCTGCGGCCTGGACGAGGCCGGCCACTACTCCAGCGCCCGGGACGTGTCCATCATGTCGCGCGAACTGATGCGCCACCCGAAGATCCTCGAGTACACGGGCATCTGGATGGACACCCTGCGCGGCGGCGCCACCCAGCTGACCAACACCAACAAGATGCTGCGCACCTACCAGGGCACCACGGGCCTGAAAACGGGCACCACCTCGGGCGCCGGCGTGTGCATTTCCGCCTCCGCCACCCGGGACGGCATGAGCCTGCTGGCCGTGGTGCTGGGCTCGCCCAGCTCGGCCGAGCGCTTCGTGGCGGCCAAGCAATTGCTGGACTACGGCTTCGCCGGCTGGGAGGTGGACCCCTGCCCGGAGGTGCCCGGCCGGCTGGACACCCTGCCCGTGAAGGGCGGCACGGCCGAACAGGTTCAGCTCAGCTATGCGCTGCCGGGCACGCTGCTGATGAAAAAGGGCAAGGGCAAAAGCCTGGAAGCGCAGCTCCAGCTGCCCGCACAGCTGGACGCCCCCGTGGGGGCGGGCCAGGAGGTGGGGCAGGTGACCATCCTCTCCGAGGGGCAGACCATCGGCACCTGGCCCGTCACGGCCGGCGCGGACGTGGCGCGCATGGACTTCGAGACAGCTTTGTCACTTCTGACAAAAGCGCTGTTTACTTTGTAGAAAGCGGCGGATTCATCTTGACACCGCACCGGCGATCGGATATAGTTAATATAAACTATATCAAGCGCTGGAGGCATTTTGCATGAGTGTCAAAATGAACGGCAAACATCTGGCCGGCTTTGTCCGCGAGGGCGAACTGGCCGCCATCTGGCCCCAGGTGGAGGCCGCCCACAAGCAGCTGGAGGACCGCAGCGGCCCTGGCAGCGATTTCCTGGGCTGGCTGGACCTGCCTGTGGATTATGACAAAGAGGAATTCGCCCGCATCAAGGCCGCGGCGAAAAAAATCCAGGGGGACAGCCAGGTGCTGGTGGTCATCGGCATCGGCGGCAGCTACCTGGGTGCCCGGGCGGCCATCGAGGCCCTGAAGGGCGTTCTGTACAACGCCAAGGCCAAGGACACGCCCGAAATCTACTTCGTGGGCAACTCCATCAGCCCCGCCTATCTGCGGGACGTGATGGCCCTGTGTGAAAATAAGGACTTCTCGGTGAACATCATCTCGAAGTCCGGCACCACCACCGAGCCCGCGCTGGCCTTCCGCGTGTTCCGGGCCCTGCTGGAGAAAAAGTACGGCAAAGAGGGGGCCAAGGGCCGCATCTATGCCACCACCGACCGCGCCCGGGGCACCCTGAAGGAGCTGAGCGGCCGCGAGGGCTACGAGACCTTCGTGGTGCCCGACGACGTGGGCGGCCGCTACTCGGTGCTGACGGCCGTGGGCCTTCTGCCCATCGCCGCCGCCGGCTGCGATATCGACGCGCTGATGGCCGGCGCGGCCGACGCCCGCGCAAGCCTTGCCGCCTGCACCCAGGACAACGACTGCTACCGCTACGCGGCCACGCGCAACATTTTGTACCGCAAGGGCAAAAGCGTGGAGCTGCTGGCCTGTTACGAGCCCAACTTCACCATGATGAACGAGTGGTACAAACAGCTGTTCGGCGAGAGCGAGGGCAAGGACCAGA
>CAJMEU010000255.1 GCA_905212515.1 uncultured Oscillospiraceae bacterium
CGACTTTGACCACGCCTTTTAGCTTGAGCGCTTTTTGGAGGCAATCCCCGCCAAGGCCCAGATGCTGGAGCAGTGCCTTGGCATCGCCTACCTGGCAGACATCTTCTTTCTGCGCCAGAAAGAGACAAAGGGCCTCGGCCATGCCATTCTGAAGGCAAAGCCCTTCACGGCAGACGAGCCGTTCGTAGTATTGTACGGCGACGACGTCATCATGGGCGAAGACCCCGTGGCCGCACAGCTCATCCGCGCCTACGGCGAGACGGGCAGGCCCTGCGTGGGCATCAAAGAGGTGAGCCCCGAGGCCATCCGCAAATATTCCTCCATGAAGCTGGACCCGCTGGCCGGCAATTTGTACAACATCACCGATATGGTGGAAAAGCCCGCGCCCGGGCAGGAGTTCAGCCTGTTCTCCATCCTGGGCCGCTGCCTGCTGACGCCGGCCGTATATGATATCCTGCAGCACACGGCCCCCGGCGCTGGCGGCGAGATCCAGCTGACGGACGCCATGGCCGTGCTGGCCCGCAACGGCGGCATGACGGGTGTGGACTTCACCGGCAAGCGGTACGATATGGGCTCGAAGCTGGGCGTGATGCAGGCCCAGGTGGAAACGGCCCTGCGCCACGAAGAGATCGGCGCCGAGTTCCGCGCCTATTTAAAAGAGCTGGTGAAAACACTTTAAAAATACTTCCCTTTGCATAAAAAAGCGGCGCCTGTCAAGAATAATCCTTGACAGACGCCATTTTTTTATTGTATAATGAATTGCTTGCGAAAACGCAGGCATCCTTGCCGCTTTCTGCGTAAGGCGGCCATATGTCCAAAAGGAGGTGTACAGAAATGGCAAAGTACGAGACCATGCTGGTTACCAGCGCGACCCTGGACGAGGAGGCAACTGCCGCCCTGGTGGGCAAGTTCAAATCCCTCATCGAGGCGAACGGTACCATCGATTCTGTTGACGAGTGGGGCAAGCGCCGCTTGGCTTACCCGATCAACGACGAGCCCGACGGCGTTTATACGTTGATCAACTTCACAAGTGAGCCCACCTTCCCCGCGGAGCTGGACCGTGTGTACAAGATCACCGACGGCGTCCTGCGTTCCCTGATCATCGCAAAAGAGGAAGAAGAAGCGAAAACGGAGGCAAAATAAATGCTGAACGTCATCTGCTTGATGGGGCGTCTGGTGGCAGACCCTGAGCTGCGCCACACGCCCAATGGAATCGCCACCTGCACATTCCGCATCGCGGTAGACCGCAACTTCGCCCGCCAGGGCGAGGAGCGCAAAGCGGACTTCATCGATATCGTGGCTTGGCGCCAGAGCGCGGAATTCGTGTGCCGCTATTTTCATAAGGGCAGCCTGATCGCTGTGAACGGCAGCTTGCAGACCCGCAACTATGAGGACAAGAACGGCAACAAGCGCACTGCTTACGAGGTGGTGGCGGACAACATCAACTTTGCCGACAGCAAAGGTTCAGGCGGCGGGGCCGGCGGCTATAGCGCCCCCGCGCCCGCAGCGCCCGCTTCCCGTCCCATGGCCGAGCAGCCCGTCAGCTATGCGTCGGGCACGGCCGATGATTTTGCAGTGATCGACGACAATGAGGATCTGCCGTTCTAACAACATAAGGAGGTAACCGTCATGGCTTTTGATAGAGAGCGTCAGGACAGCCGCGCAGGCGGCCGCCCGCAGCGCCGTGGCCGGAAAAAGGTTTGCAGCTTCTGCGTGGACCGTATCGACCATATCGACTATAAAGATGTCCCCCGTCTGCGCAAGTACCTGTCTGAGCGCGCGAAGATCATTCCTCGCCGCGTCACCGGCACCTGCGCCGAGCATCAGCGTGAGTTGACCGTCGCCATCAAGCGCGCGCGTCACGTTGCGCTGCTGCCCTACGTAAGCGACTGATTTGTTGCATTGGAAAGTCCCGCACCCAAGGCGTGTTGGCGCAAGAAAGCATCGGTTTTGGCTGATGGTTTTGGCGTCTAGCACACTCAAAAAGCTCGGTAATCCGTCAGGATTATCGAGCTTTTTTCGCGCACTATCCATCCAAAACCGCCGGGCCAAAACTGCTGCGCACCCCTGGAAAGGCAATTTTTGATGCAGAGCCAGGAAAATTCGCGCAGGCACC
>CAJMEU010000256.1 GCA_905212515.1 uncultured Oscillospiraceae bacterium
CAAACAGAAAGGATATGACCATGGCAAGAAAACTGTTCACTTCCGAGTCCGTCTCCGAGGGGCACCCCGACTAGATCTGCGATCAGATCAGCGTCGCCATCCTGGACGCCATCCTGGAAAAGGATCCGGACGGCCGCGTGGCCTGCGAGACCACGGCCAGCACGGGCCTGGTGCACATCATGGGCGAGATCACCACCAACTGTTACGTGGATTTCCAAAAGGTGGTGCGCGACGTGGTGCGCGACATCGGCTACACCCGCGCCAAATACGGTTTTGACGCCGACACCTGCGCCGTCATCTCCAATATCGACGAGCAAAGCCCCGACATCGCCATGGGCGTGAACCCCGGCGGCGCCGGCGACCAGGGCATGATGTTCGGCTATGCCTGTACCGAGACGCCGGAGCTGATGCCGCTGCCCATCTCCCTGGCGCACAAACTGGCCAAGCGCCTCACCGACGTGCGCAAGGACGGCACGCTGCCGTACCTGCGGCCGGACGGCAAAAGCCAGGTGACGGTGGAATATGACGGCGACGTGCCCGTGCGCATCGACGCGGTGGTCATCTCCAGCCAGCACGCGCCCGAGGTGGAGATGGAGGCTTTGCGCGCGGACATCAAGCGCGAGGTCATCCTGCCCGTGGTGCCGGCCGCGCTGGTGGACGGGAACACCAAATTTTACATCAACCCCACCGGCCGCTTCGTGGTGGGCGGGCCCCAGGGGGATTCCGGCCTCACCGGCCGCAAGATCATCGTGGACACCTACGGCGGCATGGGCCGCCATGGCGGCGGCGCTTTCTCCGGCAAGGACCCCACGAAGGTGGACCGCAGCGCGGCCTACGCCGCCCGCTGGGTGGCCAAGAACATCGTGGCCGCCGGCTTGGCCTCCCGCTGCGAGGTGCAGCTGGCCTACGCCATCGGCGTGGCCCAGCCTGTGTCCGTCCGCGTGGACACCTTCGGCATCTCCGCCGTGCCCGAGGAAGAGATCGAGCATGCGGTGGAACAGGTGTTCGACCTGCGCCCCGCCGCCCTCATCGAGACACTGGGCCTGCGCCGGCCCATCTACCGCCAATTGGCCGCCTACGGCCATATGGGGCGCGAGGACCTGGGCGTCGCATGGGAAAAGACAGACCGGGTCGAGGCGCTGAAAAAAGCGCTGAAGCGATGAATCGTTCCCGTGATTTTGACGAAAACCGCCGGCAGTCCCTTGGCTGTTTCGCCAAAATGCGCAGTGAAGTTCCGATTCCGGCTTGACAAATCGCCGCCAAACAGCACACAATAGAAGCAGGAAACACGCGCCGCCAGGCGTTGCACGGCAATCAGGAAGGCCGCGATGGTTCTTTTTTAAAGACCTGTCGCGGCCTTTTTGTATTTTTGATTTGTCGAAAAAAGTCGAAAAAAGGAAGTGCAAAGTATGAAAAAGATGAAACGCTGTTTGACAATTCTGCTCCTTTGCTGCCTCATGGCCCAATTGCTGGCCCCGGCCGCCCAGGGCCAGGAGATCGGGCCGCAGGGCGCCGGGCCGGTGAAGGGCCAGGTGTATTGGTTCGATCTTTCCGCCTATAGTATATCCGGTACCTTAAACGCAAACCTGCCCGACCAGACGTTGCACTGGGTGCCCTTCGTCTACGCGGGGGAAGTGAAAGCCTACCGGCTGGCTTCTGCAAGTGATACGCCAGAGGCCCAGCTTCACGATTTATTCCTGTCGCAGCAGCCATTGACAGAAGAAGTCACTTGGTCAGCATTGAAAGGGAAGAACCTTATCTACGGCCTATTCCAAAACGGCTACACCCTGCGCTGCCCCTCCGGTGGCTGGGCAGTGGACGACCCACCTACCAACGAGTGGGATATACTGCGCGCCGAAGGACTGCTGGAAAGTTCCTCATGGGCTTGGGCACAGGAAAATAGCGCGGGCAAAATAACTCGTCGCGGTTCACCTGATGCTGATGGATTCGGCACATCCATCACAACGAAAAAGGAGGCTTGTTTCCGCCCCGTGCTGGAACCCGCCGCCGGCCTCGAGCAGCGCGCGGTCCCTCTGCACCTGGGCCCCTACACCCTGGCCGGCGCCGACGCGGTGGACAACCTCTGCGCGGGCGACACCTTCACCGCGCCGCC
>CAJMEU010000257.1 GCA_905212515.1 uncultured Oscillospiraceae bacterium
CCCGCGGTCTTTTCTTTTGAACATTTAATACACCTAACCCATCCGCCTTTTTTTCTCCACCCCCGCGCCCCTAAAACGCCCAAAAACCGCGCCCCCCGCCCAAACATTGCCCTGGCCCGGCGCCGCGTTTGCAGTCCAATTTTATTTCCCGGGCAGGGCGGGCCTTCACACCCCGGCCGGGGCCGGTTCACTGAGCAGGCCTGTGGAGTAGCTGCGGTCGCCCACAGCCGCGGCCAGCGCCTCCTTGGTGCTGCGGCCCTCCCAGTAAGCGGCCGCTGCCTTCAGGTATCCTGCAGCCAGCCGGGCCGATTCCCCGCACAGCACCTCGGGGCCCGCGTCCATCTGTGCATGCGTATAGGGGTTTTCCCAATGCTCCGCAAAGCCGTCCGCCGGGCGTCGGGCGGGCGTCATGTGGGAAAGTCCGTAGCCGGGCTTGTGCAGCACCAGCCGTTCCGCCGCCCAGACCAGCGCCCGCTTGCCGCCGTGAGGCGACAGGAACAGCCTGTGCAGGGCGTGGAAATCATGGAAGGAATCCGCCAGCGCCTCATGCGGGATGTCCATGCGGTAGACCTGCGCCACCGCGTCATGAAGCATTTGCGTCACTTCGGCCAGCTCCTGAGGCGGCAGCCCCGGAGCGGCAGTTCCCGCCGGAACGGCGGGTGAGCCGCAGTCCTGCTCATGGAACATACTGTCCATGGCCACCTCGCAGAAGCCGTGCCCCTCGGGGATGTTGAACTGTCCCTGCGGCCCGCACTGGAACGCCACATACGGATGCATCACGGAATCCGCCGCGTAATGCGCCAGAAAGCCCAGCGCATAGCTGCGCTGGGCGGGCGTGGAGGCCGCGAAGATCATTGTGCGCAGGAACCGGCCGCATTGTTCGTCGTGCATGCGGCCGCCCAGTTCCGGCAGCGGCCAGGGCCGTTTGGCGGAAAGCACACGGTAAGCAAACAGCGGGTCCGGCCCGTTGGCGCCCATTTCATAGGCCGCCGTACTGGGCGCATGCTCCCCGCTTTGTGCCAGCGCCGCGCGGGCGATGCGGATATGTGTATATGCTTCGGGCATATCGATCAAAACCTTTCGCGTTGGGGTCTTCGGGCGGGGTCCCGCCCCTCCCGCACATGGGCAGTACGGATTTTTTACTTCCCCGCGCCCTCTTTTTTCAGCATGCGGGGCAGCACGCCGAAGTAAAGCACCGCGCCCACCAGGAAGATGAGCAGAACTGACAATACGCCCCACGGCGATGCCTCCTGCTGCGCGGCGGCCAACACGGCCTCGGGGGCCGTCTCCGGCGTAAGGCTCTGCCTGCCCAGCAGCACCACGGTGGCGATCTGCGTCACGAAGCCCATCAGCGCCGGGCCCATGACGGACGAAAACTTGCCGAAGATATCGAAAAAGCCGAAGTACTCGCCCGAACGGTTCTTGTCCGGAAGCATTTTTCCGAACATACTGCGGGACAGCGCCTGGATGCCGCCCTGGCTGGTAGCCACCAGAATGGCCAGCACCCAGAACTGCCAGGTCTCGCGCACAAAAAAGCCGAACACGCAAATGCCCATGTAGATACAGATTCCCACGCCCACCATCACGCGCGCGCCGAATTTACCGGCCAGCTTGATGTACATCAGGCAGAACGGCAGGCCCAGGATCTGCACCAGCAGCAGCGCAAGCATCATCTCGGTGTCGCCCAGACCCAGCTGGGCGCCGTAGGAGGTGCTCATGTGGATGATGGTGCCCACGCCGTCGATGTAAAAGAAATAGGCGAGCATGAACACAAAAATGGATTTATGGCCGAAGATGTCCTTCAGCGTGGCCCACAGCCCCCGCAGGGTCTTGCGGATGGCGCCCTTTTCGTGGGGCTGATAGCTTTTCTGCTCCACGTTTTTCAGCAGCGGCCAACTGAACGCGGCCCACCACACGGCCGTAAAGCCGAAGATGAAAGACAGGCAGTACAGCATATCCACGCCCACGGCGTTCATCACAAGAAAAATGAGCAGCGGGATGGTGGAGCCGCCGATATACCCCAGGCCGTAGCCCATGGTGGAGA
>CAJMEU010000258.1 GCA_905212515.1 uncultured Oscillospiraceae bacterium
GGCCCGTGAGCGCCCTGCTCAGCACCCACTTGAGCACGTTAAAGGGCGCGGTGATGAGCAGCACGAACTTGAGCGTGCTATCCACCGCGGGGATGATGGCCGTGCCCATGCCCACGATGGCTTCCACCGGCATGCCGTAGGCCGTGCCGTAGAACGGGATCATGATATAGAGGTTGCTCAGAACCGCCACGATGGTGGCCACCACCGTGCCCACGGCCATGCCGATGAGCGCGCCCTTGCGGGTCTTGTTATGCTGGTAAATCAGGCCCGCGGGCAGAAGCATCGCAAAGCCCATCAGGAAATCCGCCAGTTCACCCACGCCCTGGGAGGAGGAGTGCAGCAGGCCCAGCAGGCTCTTGACCAGCAGAATCAGCGTGCCCGGCACCGGGCCCATGGCGAAGGTGCCCAGCAGCACCGGCAGGTGGCTCAGGTCCAGCTTGTAGAAGAGCACGACCGGAATCTCGATCATGAACAGCACGGCCGAGATGGCGGCCAGGATGGCCACGGTGGCCAGCTCGCGGGTGGGGAGGAAGGGTTTGCGCTTTGCATTGGTCATGGGAAATGCCTCCTTGAAGTGAAATTGCCCCCGATGGCTTTTTCGCATCAGGGGCAACCGCACCAAAAGGCGGCAGGCTGCTCTTCTCGTATCCGGACTTTGGCCGAAAGGCCGTTCACCGTTGGTCCCGGAGTTGCACCGGGGCGGGGAGGCGCCAAGGCGCCTCCTTCGCGGACTGTACCGCCAATCGGGAATTTCACCCTGCCCCGAAGAAGCCATCTCTATTGGGTTTACGGCTGCATCATAGCACGGCATGCGACCCGTGTCAAGAGGATTGTGAAATTTGCTTCAAAAACGCGCATTTCGTGGTATAATAAGCATGCGCGTTTCGCAAGGGCGCGCTTTCCCGGCCGGAAACGGCCCATATGCAAGCGTTTTTAAGGAGGCTTTTTCATGGAGTGCACCGCAAGGATCACCCCTGATCTGTTGTGGGTGGGCGGCAACGACCGCCGGCTGAACCTGTTTGAGAACATCTTTCCCATCCCCCGCGGCGTCAGCTACAACAGCTACCTTCTGCTGGACGAAAAAACCGTGCTCGTGGACACGGTGGACAAGGCCATCTCCGGCGTGTTCTTCGACAACCTGACCGCCGCGCTGGACGGCCGGCAGCTTAACTACATCGTGGTCAACCACATGGAGCCCGACCACGCGGCCACCCTGGCCGAGGTCTGCGGGCGCTATCCCGGCGCGCAGGTGATGCTCACCGCCAAGGGCGCGCAGATGGCCGCGCAGTTCTTTGGGGATGGCCTGCGGGACCGTCTGCACGCCGTCAGTGATGGCGCAGAGCTGGTCACGGGACGTCACCACCTGCGCTTTTTCACGGCGCCCATGGTTCATTGGCCCGAGGTGATGGTCACCTGGGACGAAACCGACCGCGTGCTCTTCTCCGCGGACGCCTTCGGCGCCTTCGGAGCGGTAAGCGGCTTCCTCTTCGCCGACGAGGTGGACTTTGCCCGCGACTGGCTGGACGACGCGCGCCGCTATTACACCAACATCGTCGGCAAATACGGCGCGCCCGTGCAGGCGCTGCTCAAAAAGGCCGCCGCCCTGGACATCGCCTTCCTCTGCCCGCTGCACGGGCCGGTCTGGCGTCGGGACATCGCCTGGTTTGTGGAAAAATACCAGCGCTGGAGCACCTATCGGCCCGAGGAGGACGGCGTGCTGGTGGCCTACGCGTCCATCTACGGCCACACTGAAAACGCAGCGGAGGTCTTTGCCATGGCCCTGCGCGACGCAGGCGTGAAGCATGTGGCGATGTATGACGTATCCGTCACCCATCCTTCCTACATCCTCAGCGACGCGTTCCGCTTCGGAAAGCTGGCGCTGCTTTCGGCCACCTACAACCTCGGCGTATTCCCGGCCATGGAAAGCGAGTAGGGGGTCTTCAAGGCGCACGCCCTGCAGGATCGCTCCGTGGCGCTGGTGGTGTTCGTCTCCTGGGCTGCGGCGGCAGGCA
>CAJMEU010000259.1 GCA_905212515.1 uncultured Oscillospiraceae bacterium
TCAACCTGCACTTCACAGGCGATCTTCACGCCATCGGCGCGGCCAACAATCTGCTGGCCGCCATGGTGGACAACCATATTTATCAGGGCAACGCGCTGAACATCGATCCGCGGCGCATCACCTGGAAGCGCTGCGTGGACATGAACGACCGCCAGCTCCGCTTCATCACCGACGGCCTGGGCGGCAAGGCCAACGGCACGCCGCGTGAGGACGGCTTCGACATCACCGTTGCAAGTGAGGTGATGGCCATTTTCTGCCTTGCCACCGATCTGGCCGACCTGAAGGCCCGCCTGGGCCGCATCGTAGTGGGCTACACGTATGCGGGCGCGCCCGTCACGGCGGAGCAGATCGGCGCGGCGGGCGCCATGGCCGCGCTGCTGAAGGACGCTTTTGACCCGAACCTGGTGCAGACGCTGGAGCACACGCCCGCGCTGGTGCACGGCGGGCCGTTCGCCAACATCGCCCACGGCTGCAACAGCGTCATCGCCACAAAGCTGGGCATGAAGCTGGCGGATTATGTCGTCACCGAGGCCGGCTTCGGCGCGGACCTGGGCGCGGAAAAATTCCTCGACATCAAGTGCCGCCTGTCCGGCATCGAGCCCTCCGCCGTTGTGGTCGTTGCCACGGTGCGCGCGCTCAAGCACCACGGCGGCTGCCCCAAGGCAGAGCTGGGCGTGCCCAGCCTTGAATATCTGGAGGCCGGCAGCGCGAACCTGGCCCGCCATGTGGAAAACATGCAGAGCAAATTCGGCATGCCGGTGTGCGTGGCCATCAACGCCTTCCCCACCGACAGCCCCGAGGAGCACCAGTACCTGCGGGACCTGTGCGCCCGGCTGGGCGTGCCCTGCGCGCTGAGCGAGGTGTTTGCAAAAGGCGGAGCGGGCGGCCTGGAGCTGGCCGAGGATGTGCTGGGCATTTTGGAAAAACGTCCGGTGCGCTTCACCTATCCGGACGACGCGCCCGTGGCGGACAAGGTCCGCGCGGTATGCAAAAACATATACGGCGCGGCGGATGTGGCGTTTTCCGCCGCCGCAAAAAAGCAGCTTGCGGAGCTGGACGCGGGCGGCTTTGGCCGCCTGCCCGTGTGCATCGCCAAGACGCAGTACAGCTTCTCGGACGACGCCTCGCTGCTGGCCGCGCCCTCCGGCTTCACGATGACCGTGCGGGAGCTGCGCCTCTCTGCGGGCGCGGGCTTCGTCGTTGTGGTGATGGGCAATATCATGACGATGCCCGGCCTTCCCAAAAAGCCCGCGGCCGAGGGCATCGACGTGGACGAAAACGGCGTCATCAGCGGCCTGTTCTGAGCGCTTTCAGGCAAACGCCGCACAAAAAAGCATACGCAAACAGCGCCGCTCCAAAGGTGTGCCTTTGGAGCGGCGCTGTTTTTTGCACTTGTTTTCCGGGCGCTTTACAGCACCTTACCGAGAAAATCCTTCAAACGCGGGTTTTTGGGGCTGCCGAAGAACTCCGCCGGAGCGGCCTCCTCCATGATAACGCCCTCGTCGATGAACACCACGCGGTTCGCCACCTCGCGGGCAAAGCCCATCTCGTGGGTGACGACCACCATGGTCATTCCCTCCCGGGCAAGCTGCTGGATAACGTCCAGCACCTCGTGTACCATCTCCGGGTCCAGCGCGCTGGTGGGCTCGTCGAACAGCATCACGTCCGGCTGCATGGCCAGCGCGCGGGCAATGGCCACACGCTGCTGCTGGCCGCCGGAGAGCTGGATGGGATACGCGCCGCCGCGGTCGCCCAGGCCCACGCGCTCCAGCAAGCTCTGGGCCAGCTTGCGGGCCTCGTCTTTCTTCATTCCTTTTACCAGCACCGGCCCCGCGCTCACGTTGTCCAGCACCGTCATGTTGGTGAACAGATTGAACTGCTGGAACACCATGCCGATCTTCAGGCGCATCTGGTCGATCGTTGTCTCCTTGGAGGTGATGTCCCCGCCCTCAAACACGATCTGACCGCCCGTGGGCTCCTCCAACAGGTTCAGGCAG
>CAJMEU010000260.1 GCA_905212515.1 uncultured Oscillospiraceae bacterium
GTCCAGCGGCAGGCGCTCGCGCTTGGTGCGGTCGTCATAGAGATAGCTGCCGAACCGCTCGAATGTTTCGTTTCCCAAAAAAAGCCCTCCCAGCACAAATTCGCAGGATCCGGGCCTTTTCGCCGTACAGCCCGCGATACACCTTATTTTAGCATGGCGGGGGCCGGTGTGCAAGATGATGTTTCCCCTGTGCCCATCCCGGACGAAAAATCCGCCGGAACCTTTTAAAAAGCGCCGCAATATGCTATACTATTATCACTTATGCAGAAAGATTGGGAAGTGCGTGGATATGACGGAGAAGATCGAAGCATTTTATAGCGGCCTGGCCGGCAAAAAGGTGGCGTTCATCGGCACCGGTGTCACCAACCAGAGCTGTATCGAGCTGTTCAAACGGCACGGGGCCGTCGTCACCCTGTGCGATCGAAAGGAAAACCTGGCCGCTTTCGGGGAACTGGCCCCCCGCCTGGAGGCATTGGGCATCCGCCTTTCCCTGGCCGAGCGGTACCTGGACGGCCTCAAGGGCCAGGACATGATCATGCGCACGCCCGGGTTCGAGAATTTCCGGCCCGAGCTGGTGGCCGCCCGCGAGGCGGGCATCGACGTCACCAGCGAGATGCAGCTTTTCTTCGAGCTGTGCCCCTGTCCCATCGTGGCGGTGACGGGCTCGGACGGCAAAACCACCACCACCACCCTCATCGCCGAGATGCTGAAAGCGGCGGGCAAAACCGTGCACTTGGGGGGGAATTTGGGCCGCGCCCTGCTGCCCGTGGCCGAGACGATGGCCCAGACGGACATCGCCGTGGTGGAGCTGTCCAGCTTCCAGCTGATCAGCATGAAAAATTCCCCGGATATCGCCGTGGTGACCAACGTCACCCCCAACCACCTGGACCATCACAAGGACATGCAGGAGTATGTGGATGCTAAGCGCAACATCCTGCTGTATCAAAAGCCCACGGGCAAGGCCGTGCTGGGGTATGAAAACGACATCACCCGCGCCATGGCGGCGGACGTGAAAGGCAGCTATAAATGGTTCACCCGCTTTTCTACGGTGGAAAGCGGCGGCTTTCTGCGGGACGACGGCATGCTGTGCATGGCCGAAGGCGGCCAGGTGACGCCCATCGTGCACAAAAGCGAGATGGGCCTGCGGGGCGAGCACAACATCGAAAACCTGCTGGCCGCCATGACGGCCCTGTGGGGCCTGGTGCCCGTGGAAGCCATGGCCCGGGTGGCCCGGGATTTCAAAGGGGTCGAGCACCGCATCGAGCCCGTGCGCACCCTGCGCGGCGTGCAGTGGTTCAACGATTCCATCGCCACCAGCCCCACCCGCGTCATCGCCGGCCTGCGCGCCTTCGACCAGAAGCTGATCATCATCGCCGGCGGCTCGGACAAAGGCATCAGCTTTTCGCCCATGGTGCCGGACCTGCTGGCCCATGTGAAAGTGCTGATCCTCACCGGCGCCACGGCCCGCAAGATCGAGGACGCCGTGCGCGCCGACGCGGGCTTCGCGGCCAGCGGGCTGGAGATCCTGCGGGCCGAAGACATGGCCGACGCGGTGCGCATCGCCTCCGAACAGGCGAAGCCGGGGGACATCGTCAGCCTGTCGCCGGCCTGCGCCTCCTTTGACAGCTATCCCAATTTCGAGGCCCGGGGCCGCCACTACAAACAACTGGTGAACGCGCTGTGCTGACGAGGGTGACAACACAAGACCTGCCCGCCTTCCGCGCCCTGCTGGATGACGGGCCCGTGGGGCTGCGCGCCGCCGCGGCCCTGGATACTTATGGCCCCGGGGACCCCGCCTGCGCCTTTTACCGGGCAGGCGCCGCCGGCGCGCTGTGTGTGGAGGGGGCGCTGGCTTTGCTGTGCGGCGTGCCCGACGATGTGGAGGAGCTGGAGGATTTCCTGGCCCTCTCGGGCGTGAAGAGCTTTTTCAGCGGACAGACCATGC
>CAJMEU010000261.1 GCA_905212515.1 uncultured Oscillospiraceae bacterium
CTGTCGAAAAAGTGGCTTGTCAATTTCTATCAATTGACAAGCCACTTTTTCGAGAAAGGCAGCACGAAAGACAGTCCTCGATTTCTTGCGAAAAAGTCGGACTGTCTTTCGTGAGAGGTGTCATTTCCGACGTACACGCCGCCGGAAATGACGGATTCAATTTTATTCCTGCGGCTGCGGCCGCAGGAACTCCCTGCGGGAGGGCTTTTTCGACAGTCTCAATTCGTCTGTTCGGATAGAGCTGGGCCGTGAATGGCGTTACCGGCCGCTCTCCGCCCGGTCCTGGCGGATCAGCAGCTTCAGCGCCTCCACCCCCACCTGAATGGCGGCCGCGGTGTCATGGGACTCCGCCTGATCCAGGCCGGCGGCCTCCCGCTCCTGGTTCCAAATGACATGGAACACCGACCCGCAGCGCACCCGCCGGGCGGCGGCCACTGTGAACAGTGCCGCCGACTCCATCTCGCTGGCCAGAACCCCCAGCCGCTTCCACGCCTCCCACTTCTGCTCCAGGTCAAAGGACACCGGCATCCGCTGGGGGGAGTGCTGTCCATAGAAGGAGTCCTTGCACTGCACCACGCCGGTGTGCCAGCGCTTTCCCAGACTGCGGCAGGCCTGTGTCAGGGCACAGGTCACGGCAAAGTCGGGAACTGCCGGGTACTCAATGGGGGCGTACTCCCGGCTGGTGCCCTCCATCCGCACCGCGCCGGTGGCCACCACCACATCGCCGCTCTGGACAGACAGGTCAATTCCGCCGCAGGTCCCCACCCGGACAAAGGTGTGGGCGCCCAGGTTGCACAGCTCCTCCATGGCAATGGCCGCCGAGGGGCCGCCGATGCCGGTGGACACCACGCTCACCGTCTCCCCCAGCAGTTTCCCGGTGTAGGTTGTATACTCCCGGTTTGTCCTGACATGGACCGCATCTTCAAAATACCGGGCAATGCTCTCGCACCGGCCCGGGTCCCCGGGCAGAATGCAGTACCGCCCCACGTCTCCCTGGACACAGTCAATGTGAAACTGTCTCTGCCGCTCCGCTTCCTTCATGCCATAAAACCTCCCCGGGCCGCTCCGGCGAACGTGCGGCCATGTTGTTTGTCCCTATTATACCGCTTCCCGCCCTGTGTCTCAAGGCTTTTCTCCCCGGGCGGAAGCTGTGAAACATTCGTTTGACATTCGTACAGACGTATGATAAAATAAACAAAATTAAAGTCCGTCCTGCTGAAAGGAGCTCCATCATGGCTAAACTGACCGCCAAGCAGCAGCAGATTTACGACTATATTCTCGCCTTCTTGTCCCAGCACGGCTACCCCCCTTCGGTCCGGGAAATCGGGGCCGCAGTGGGGCTGAAGTCCCCCTCCACCGTCCACTTCCACCTGAAGGGACTGGAGGAGGCCGGCGTGATTGTCAAGACCGAGGGCAAAACCCGGGCCATCACCCTGACCCATGCCGGCGCAGCGGAGGCGGCCGACCCCCAGGCCAACCAGATCCCCGTACTGGGCAATGTGGCCGCGGGCGCTCCCATCCTGGCCCAGGAGTATATCGAGGATTATCTGACCTTTGACACCCAGGGCCTGTCCGGAGAGCACTTTGCCCTGAAGGTGCGGGGCGAGTCCATGCTGGGGGCCGGCATTCTGCCCGGCGATCTGGTGGTGGTCCACCGGCAGCAGGAGGCCTATAACGGGGAGATTGTGGTGGCCTTGTTTGAGGACGAGGCCACGGTCAAGACTCTGCGCCGGAAGGACGGCCACACCTGGCTGCTGCCGGCCAACGACGCCTATGCCCCCATCAACGGCGACGACGCCCAAATCATCGGAAAAGTGGTGGCCGTGGTACGCCGGTACTGAAAACCAAACAGAGAAACAGCGGGGCGCCCGGCGAATTT
>CAJMEU010000262.1 GCA_905212515.1 uncultured Oscillospiraceae bacterium
CGGGCCACGTGGACTTTGGCTACGAGGTCAGCCGCAGCCTGGCCGCCTGCGATGGCGCGGTGCTGGTGGTGGACGCCAGCCAGTGCGTGGAGGCCCAGACCCTGGCCAACACCTATATGGCCATTGAGCATGACCTGGAGCTGGTGCCCATTTTGAATAAGATCGACCTGCCCTCCGCCGAGCCCGACCGCGTGGCCCAGGAGGTGGAGGACGTGATCGGCCTGCCCTGCCTGGACGCGCCCCGCGTCTCGGCCAAGATGGGCGTGGGCATCGAGGACGTGCTGGAGCGGGTGGTCACGGATATCCCCGCGCCGCAAGGCGACCGGGAGGCCCCGCTGAAGGCCCTGATCTTCGATTCGGTGTACGACAGCTATAAGGGCGTGATCGTGTACCTGCGTGTGTTCGACGGCCGGATGAAGGTGGGCGACACCGTGAAGCTGTGGCAGACGGGCGCCGAGTTCCAGCTGGTGGAGGTGGGCCACATGGGCGCCACGGCCCTGGCCCCCTGTGAAGAGCTGCAGGCCGGCGAGGTGGGGTATTTCACCGCCTCCATCAAGACGCTGGCCGACACCCGCGTGGGCGACACCGTCACCCTGAAAGAGCGCCCCTGTGAAGAGGCCCTGCCGGGCTACCGCAAGGTGACGCCCATGGTGTTCTGCGGCATCTATCCGGCCGACGGCGCCAAATACCCGGACCTGAAAGAAGCTTTGGAAAAATTGCAGCTGAACGACGCCTCCCTCTCCTTCGAGGCCGAGACCAGCGCCGCCCTGGGCTTCGGCTTCCGCTGCGGCTTTTTGGGCCTGCTGCATCTGGAGATCATCATCGAGCGGCTGGAGCGGGAGTTCGACCTGGACCTCATCACCACCGCGCCCAGCGTGGAATACCGCATCACCCTGACGGCCGGCGAGGTGCAGCTGGTGGAGAATCCCACCAATTACCCCGACCCGGGCAAGATCACCAAGGCCGAAGAGCCCTTTGTGGACGCCCACATCTACACGCCCAATGAGTACGTGGGCAGCCTGATGGACCTGTGCCAAAGCCGCCGGGGCACGATGAAGGATATGAAATACATGGACGCCACCCGGGTGGACCTGCACTACGAGCTGCCGCTGGGAGAGATCGTGTACGATTTCTTCGACGCCATCAAATCCCGCAGCCGGGGCTACGCCAGCTATGATTACGAGATGAAAGGCTTCCGCGAATCGAAGCTGGTGAAGCTGGACATCCTGCTGAACGGCGAGATGGTGGACGCCCTGTCCATGATCGTACACGCCGACACGGCCTACGCCAAGGGCCGCCGCCTGGCGGAAAAGCTGAAGGACAACATTCCCCGCCAGATGTTCGAGATCCCCATCCAGGCGGCCATCGGCGGTAAGATCATCGCCCGCGAGACGGTGAAGGCCATGCGCAAGGACGTGCTGGCCAAGTGCTATGGCGGCGACATCACCCGCAAGAAAAAGCTGCTGGAAAAGCAGAAAGAGGGCAAAAAGAAGATGCGCCAATTGGGCAGCGTAAGCGTGCCCAGCGAGGCATTCACCGCCGTGCTGAAGTTGGATGAATAAAACCAAGCGGGCCATTTCCGGCCCGCGGCCATAGGAATCAGGTTTTAGGGCCGGATCATTAATAAAAAAGCCCCAGTCCGGCGCGGTTGCGTCGGACTGGGGCTTTTTGGGATTTAAGAGGGTGGCAGTGATGCCGGCGGCCGGGGGCGCGCCCTGGTTTTACGTTTATTTTTACGAAGGGGAGTCTACTTTCTCAGCGTTGAGAAAGTAGCAAAGAGCGTTGGCCCGCCGCTTGGCCGGCAAAACCGGCCATTTCGCATTGCGAAACCGCGTCTGTTCGGTTGACGGCCCCACCGGGGCCGCCATTCCGTGCC
>CAJMEU010000263.1 GCA_905212515.1 uncultured Oscillospiraceae bacterium
CCCCCAAAACCCCCCCCCAACAAACCCCGCCAAAACACCCCCCGGAGCACGCCTGTGCCCCGGGGCGGTTGCTTTTTACTTTTTGGCCTTTTGGGGCACGGCGGCGTTGTCCAGCACCTGATATTTCAGGCGGCGGTGCAGGAAAAAGATACAGCCGGAGAGCACGGCGCACACCAGATACCCCGCGGGGATAAGCGCCGAGAAGCCGCCCACCTGCAGATAGGCCCAGCAGCTGGCGCCGCAGGCCACCAGCAGCAGCAGGGCGTGCAGCAGCGGCGCCGCCGTCAGTTTTTTGCGCAGGTCCTCAAAATCCAGCACGGTCATGTACTCTTTGGCCAAACAAAATTCGGCCACGCCCAGCGCCTGGTACAGCAGGGTCACCAGGGACAGCAGCGAAGGCGCGGCCACCAGGGTGTAGGCGTTGGCCGCCGCGGGCTGCATGGACGTCAGGCCATAAACCGCCGCGCCGCACACCAGGCAGCAGACGCACGCCACCTTGTGCCCGGCCAATTGGGTGGGCGTGGCGTCCCAGCGGTACCATTTTCCCCGGTAGGTGTACACCTTCCGGCAGCCCTTGCGGCCCGCGCGGGGCACGCTCTCCTCGGTGAAATTCTCAAAAAAGCGCTTGCGGAACCCCGGCATGGCGAGACCTCACTTCTTTTGCGCGCGCAGCTGCAATTGCAGCGACGTGAGCACATATTGGCGCCCCTCCGGGGAGAGGGAGAGCACGTCGGTGACCAATTGGCCGGCCGTGTAGCCGGGCGCGACCGGCACGCCGAGGCCCTCCAGGCCCTGGTCGCAGTCCGTCCTGCCCGTTAAATAGTCCAGCGACACATGATAATAATCGGCCAAAGTCAGTAAAGCCCGACTTGGTAAATCATAGACGCCGAGTTCATACTTGGAGTAATGCTGTTGAGAGGTGCCGAGTATCGCGGCGACTTGACTTTGTTTAAGGTCATGATCCTCTCGCAAATCCCGGAGGATTTCATTGCACTTTTTCATCCTTGGTCATCCTCCATACATTACACCCTAAATATGTATATCAGACTAACACAAGTTGATTTTGATGTATTGACAAAAAGAAGTATTTGACTTACTATTAAATAAAATACGTGTCTAGACATGTATAACGCTATTGCTTTAGGAGGCCAGCATGGAGCAGAAGATTGATACTCTCTTCCAGGTGCGGCTTTACGATATCCAGGACGAGCTGTTTTTCAAAGAGGCCTTTTTAACGGACAGCGCCGCGCAAAGTTTTGCCATCGCCGCCCTGCGGGACCGGGCACAGGGCCAGCTGTTTGCCCGGGCGACCCTGCGCCATCTGTCGGCCGGCCGCAGGGGCTGGGCTGGGTATGAGGTCTTAGAGGGGCCGCACGCGCTGCTGCGGGGAGAGCAGTGGGCGCCGGCAGACCTTTGGCGGGTGAATTATTACGACATCGGCGACACGCTGTGCCACAGCGACTTTTCGGACGGGCCGGTGACGGACGAATGGGCCCGCGCCCAGGCCGAGGACCACGGCGCCTACTACTGCGTGGTGGCCTGCCGCCGGGCGGGCGAGGAGAAAGCGGGGTTTTTTATCCAGCGCCACATCACTCACCGCCGTTACAAGCGCCTGGACCGGCGGTACAGATGCGCGCGCCCCTGCCTGGAGGACGCCTATCCCGCGCTGGGCAGGCGCTTTGGCCGGGCCTTGCGGGAGGACGAGGCCGAGACGCTGACGATGCGGCGGCGCCTGGAGGAAGCGAAAAAAAGAGGATAGCCGCAGCCTGCCGGGGCCTGCCCCGCGAAGCGGAAAAGAGAGCGCCGCCGGCCGGTTTGGGGGGGGGGGCGGTTGGGGGCGAGGAAACAAAA
>CAJMEU010000264.1 GCA_905212515.1 uncultured Oscillospiraceae bacterium
GGGGGGGCGCGCCCCACCCCGGCGGCGGGGCGGGGCCCCTGCTTTTTGTGTCTGTACGCCGCCTATTTCAGCAGCTTTTGCGCCTCGGCGGTCAGGTGCTCCAGCAGCTCCTGCGCCTTGGCCTGGTCGGGATTGTTGACATTGACATAAAGCTTGATCTTCGGCTCGGTGCCGCTGGGACGCACACACACGAAATGCCCGCCCTCCATGGCGAAGTAGAGCACGTCGCTTTCGGGGTAATCCAGCTTTGTCACCTTGCCGGTGGCCACGTCGGTTTCCGTGCCGGCCATGATGTCCAGCACGCGTGCCACCTTCACGCCGCCGATCTCGACCGGCGGGTTCTTGCGGATGCGGGCCATGATCTCCGCCATCACCTTCAGGCCGTCGATGCCCGGCAGGGTGGTGGATTCCACGTGCTCCAGGTAGTAGCCGTAGCGCTGGAAGATCTCGGCCATCACGTCGCACAGCGTCTTGCCCTGGGTGCTGTAATAGCACGCAGCCTCGGCGATGAGCAAAGAGGCGTTGACGCCGTCCTTGTCGCGCACAAAGGTGCTGGAGAGATAGCCATAGCTTTCCTCAAAGCCGAAGAGGAAGGTATGGCTGCCGGTATCCTGGAACTGCTGAATCTTTTCGCCGATAAACTTGAAGCCCGTCAGCGTGTCGAACAGCGCCACGCCGAAGTCCTTGCAGATGGCGCGCGCCAGCTCGGTGGACACGATGCTCTTGACCACGGCGCCGTTGGCGGGCAGCTTGCCCTGCGCCTTTTTGCAGCTGAGGATGTAGTAGAGCATCAGGCAGCCGATCTGATTGCCGGTCAGCAGGCGGAAGCTGCCGTCCTTCTCGCGCACCGCCACGCCCAGACGGTCGCAGTCCGGGTCGGTGCCGAAGATGGCGTCCGCGCCCACCTCGTTGGCCAGCTTGATGGCCAGCGTGAAGGCGGCGGGGTCCTCCGGATTGGGCACTTTGACGGTGGAGAAATTGGGGTCGGGTGCCTCCTGCTCCTTGACCACGCTCACGTTGGTGATGCCGATTTCGCGCAGGATGCGGCGCACGGGCACGTTGCCGCTGCCATGGATGGGGGTGTAAACGATCTTGAGGTTCTTGCCCGCCTCAGCCACGATTTCGGGGTTGATGGAAAGGGTCTTGACCCGTGCGATATACTCGTCATCCACCTCTTTATTGCCGATAATGTTCAAAAGCCCCGCAGCCCTGGCGGCTTCCTCGTCCATGCGCTTGGCTGCGGTGAAGCTCAGCGCGTTGATCCTTTCGGTCACGGCGGCTGCGGCCTCCGGGCCCAGCTGCGCGCCATCCTCGCCATAGACCTTGTAGCCGTTATATTGGGGCGGGTTGTGGCTGGCGGTAATCACCACGCCGGCCGCGGCGCCCAGGTGCCTGACGCCAAAGGACAGCAGCGCCACGGGCCGCAGCGCGTCAAACAGATAGGTTTTCACTCCGTTTGCGCACAGCACCAGCGCCGTTTCCTTGGCAAATTCGGCACTCATGCGGCGGCTGTCGTAGGCGATCACCACGCCGCGCTTCTTCTCCCCGTCGCTCAAATAGTCGGCCAGTCCCTGGGTGGCGCGGCGCACGGTATATACGTTCATGCGGTTCATCCCCGCGCCCAGCACGCCGCGCATGCCCGCGGTGCCGAAGCTGAGGTTTTTGTAGAAGCGGTCTTCAATTTCCTTTTCATCCCCCGCGATGGCCTGAAGGTCGGCGATGGAGGCCTCTTGATCGGCAAAGTCGCGGAGCCACGCTTCGTAATTGTCACGATAGCCCATGGAAAAGCACCTCTCCTTATGTTCTTTTTGGCCGGTG
>CAJMEU010000265.1 GCA_905212515.1 uncultured Oscillospiraceae bacterium
CCCGCCGGTTCTCCCCAAAACCCCCCACTCCAGCCATCTCCTTCCTTTCAATCCGAAAAAAACCCGGCCGGCCGCGGCGGGGTAAACCCCCGGGGGCGCCGGCCTCTTTTATCTCAGCTCCAAGAGAGCAGCGCGCGCCGCGCCTACTTTCTACCGCCGTAAAAGCGGCGGTACGGGTTCTGCGTGCGCTGGGTGGGCGTAAGCTGCTCCGGGCGCGGCCTGGAACGGCTGGCCGCCACTGCCGCCAGCACCAGCACGCCCAGAATCACCAGCGCCGCGGCCACCGCAGCCATCAGGATCCACTGCCAGGGAAGCATACGCCTTCCTCCTTTTCCGTTCGTTCACTGCCGCGTCAGAGTATGGAACACCGACATCGCCTTTTCGTAATACGCGGCGGCGTCCTCATCCTTTTCCAGCTTGGTGCCCGTATAAACGCGGGGCACCAGCTTGTAGTCCTGCAAAAATGTCTGGTAATCATACCCCTGCGAACCGTCGAAGTTCTCCGACGCGCCCAGCTCCAGCGACGTGAGCGCCGGACAGTCTCCCCAGCGCACGCCCATGCGCGCATAGTCCGGCTTTTCGCCCTCTGCGGGAGATGTGCCGTCGTTGTAGGCGAACAGCATATACTGCTCCTGGAAATACTCCATATCGTCCACAAGGAACAGCATGCTCTCGCCGCCGTCGATGTCGCCGGACAACTTCGTGATGTTCGCCATCTGGACGTTGGGGTCCGCGATGGAATCCGCGTCTTTCCCGATGGTGTATTCCATCACGCTCACAACGACCTCTCCGTCGCCGTTGCGGTCGTCAAAATACGGCTTGAGCTGCTCGGCCAGTGCCTCGCCGGTGCCCATGGGCACACCTGTCGTGGTGAGGATGCCGATGGTATAATCCGGATGCACCTGGGTGGCGATCTCCCAAACGAACGAAAAGACCATCAGCGCGGCCACGATGCCGACGATCACATGCCATTTGTGATAGAACCAGAAATTTTCCCGTTTTTCCTTGCCGGTCATCTCATGCTTCGGCTGTTCGGGCTGCAGGTCCTCGGGCTTGATGTTCAGTGTGTAGCGCGGGCTTGCCATACACGTGTTTCCCTCTTTCTGTTATATGTGTCGCGGCGGGCCTGCCCGCACGCTTTTATGCATACGCCGCTGCGCGGCGTCAGTGCGCTGTGGTTTTATCCTTGTGCGCGGCAATGCGCCGGGCCACCTCGTCCGGCAGCGCTTTCTGCGCCGCCCGGTCCAGCCCGGCGGTCTCGATGGGCGGCAGCACGGTCATGGTCACATGGCCGGGACACATCAGGTTGTGGTTTGCCTCCATGATCTTATAGCTCCCGTCGATGACGACGGGCACCACGGGCGCACCCGCCGCAAAGGCCATTTTGAACGCGCCGTGCTTGAACTCGCCCATGGCGTCGCCCTTGCTGCGCGTGCCTTCGGGGAACACGATGACACTTTCGCCCCGCGCCAGCAGCGCGCCTGCTTCCTTCATGGCCGTGACAGCCTGGCGGGGATTTTTGCGGTCGATGAACACACAGTCGAACAGCTTCATCCAGGTGCGCACCAGTGGGATCTTCAACGTCTCCACCTTCGCCACCAGCGCGTGGGGCCTGTCCAGATGCACCAGCGTGATGGGGATATCATAATCGCTCTGGTGGTTGGGCGTGAATACCACGGCCCGGTCCTTCGGAATGTTTTCCAGCCCGTTCACCGTAACGGTACATCCGGCAATGCGCATCAGAGTAGACATCCACATGGGCACATATCTGTCCACGATGGCCCGGCAG
>CAJMEU010000266.1 GCA_905212515.1 uncultured Oscillospiraceae bacterium
AGTACCGCTGCGCACGCTTTTCGTAATCGCGCCGTCTGGCGCGTTGTCATCTTTCAAAGATGGAGCTTGCGAGGACAAGCGGCAATCAAACGCTGTGTCCATGATTTCTTGCGAAGCAAAGGAGACGCCGGCCGTTTCAGCAAGCCCCCGAAAAAGGCACAGCGTCTGCACTCGTAAAAAGCACACCGCCAACCGCCCGCAGCGTCTCTGCATGCACGTTAAAAGAATCGTGTCTGTAAATAAAAAACGAAATAACGTTGTTTTTGTTCAGGAAGTGCTGGTCAAATAAACAAACCAGTAACCTTGCCCCTCCCGGTAGACCCCGGCCTGCCGCAAGGCGTCCAGGCTGCCCTCGTCCAGGGGCTTGACCGACAGCGCCGTCCGCTGCCCCTCCTGGAAAGGCGGATAATCCACGTCGCTGTAAAAGGCCAGCAGCGTATTTTCGTCCGTGTCGCAGGCCAGCAATAAGGCGGCCGTCATCACGCCGGCATCGTCCTTTTTGGCCTCTTTCGTCACCAGCTCGGCGCCGGTGGGCAGGGCGTGGCTGTACAGGGGCTCGGCAAAAGCCAAAGCCTGGTTTTCGTTGTTTTTCTGCACCAGCATCACGCCCCACACGATGGCCAGCCCGCCGAACAGCAGCAGGCAGTAGATCCAAATGCCTTTTTTCGTCATGGCCGCGGGCCTCCTTTCCTGCGCAGGATGAAGTACAGGGCAAAGAACAGGGCCGTGGCGGCAATGCCCAGTGCCACCGAGACGCCCGGGGAGACGCGGCCGGTGAGGAAAATGGCCGTGGGGCCGTCGGCGCCGCCGATGACGCCGATCCCCGCAGATATGCCGCGGAACAGCAGCAGGGGCAGGGCCTGCAGGGCCGTCCACAGCGCGGCCAGCACCGCGCCGGCCAGAAACACCCAGCGCCAGGGGCTGCCGGGCTTCACCGCGTACTCGGCCATTTCGGTGTTCAGGCGGGCGGCCGCTTCCTCGGGCGTGCCCAGGTCGGCCATGATGGCCTCCCAGCTCTCGCCGGCTTCGTGGCGGGCGGTCATGCTGGTGGAGAGGTCGTTCATCACCCGCACCTTGATCTGGAAGGGCAGCTTCAGCTTTCGCTCGATGGCATTCACATAGCGTTTCACAGGGGTCATGGGGCATCCTCCTTTGTCAAAACCAGCGTCCCGGAGAGGTCCTTGCGGCCCTCGATCCTGACGGAGACTTCATACGTGCCGTCCATGGGCGGGATGGCCCCGGCCACGGACGTGTCCGCGGGATAATACAGCGTCCACAGCGGCGTTTCGCCGGAACAAACGCCGGCCAGGGCCGCGGCGTCGGCGCCCCGCTGCTTGCCGCTGGCCTTGTAATCCGTGCCGCCGGCAAAGGTGACGGTATAACCCGTGGCGCCGGAGAGGTCCGCCGGGCTGCCCAGATAGGTCAGGGTGAACACGGCCTGGTAAGCCAGCTCCACGTCCACCTGGGCCTGGACGTCCCCGTCTGCCGGCTCCAGCCGATATTCGGCGCGCCAATGTTCATTTTCACCCGCCAGGGTATAGGGCATGGCGGCCACGCTGGCTTCGTCGTGGGGTTTGTGGCGCTGCAGGCCGGGCGCGCCCGTCAGGGCCAGCACCATCGCCAAAACCCCCAGCAGCAGAATGGCGGCCAGCATGTTATTGCTCTTTTTCATCTGCGTCCTCCTTGTCAAAACCCTGCACGCAGGCGATGAACCCGTCCCACAGGCGACGCTGCTCGGCCTGGGCCGCGCGGCCCGCCGGGGTGGCGGTGTAGATCTTCT
>CAJMEU010000267.1 GCA_905212515.1 uncultured Oscillospiraceae bacterium
CTTCTGGGCATCTTTCTTCCCTCCTTCATAAAATGATATCATCGGTACTCGAAAGTAATAAAACTCCCGTACTGTCCCGCGAAAAGGTTACTCTATATGAATAAGCCTTCAAGGGGCATTGTACATTTCAGTGTTTTTTACTTTTTCGCGGCACCGGCCTTGGGGCGCTTCGCACCATACTTGGAACGGGCCTGGCCACGGTTGGCAACACCCTGGGTATCGAGCGTACCGCGGATGATGTGGTAACGCACGCCCGGGAGGTCCTTAACACTGCCACCACGAATCAGTACGACGCTGTGCTCCTGCAGGTTGTGGCCGATACCCGGAATGTACGAAGTAACTTCGATACCATTGGAGAGACGAACACGAGCGACCTTACGAAGAGCAGAGTTCGGCTTTTTCGGGGTCATGGTACGAACGGCGGTGCAAACGCCACGCTTTTGCGGGGAGTTCTGGTCCGTGTAAGCCTTCTTCTGGGAGTTGTAGCCTTTCAGAAGCGCAGGAGCCGTCGATTTCTTCACCAAGACCTCGCGGCCTTTGCGCACGAGCTGGTTAAAAGTAGGCATGATTTTCCTCCTTTCAAAAAATAATATCTGGGGAAAAAACTTCCCCTGTATGTGAAAGCGGCAAACCGCTTACCACCAAGGTTTCGGGGCGTCCAGGCTCGACAAAACGCGCCTGCGGCGCAACATTTACATTTTACACGGTTTGGATGGTCCTGTCAACAGAAAGCACCGGTGAAATTCAGCATTTTGCATGATTTTTACACGTTTTTTTCTGCATGTCCCCTTTTGCGCCTCAGATAAGGTAATTTTACCACATGCCGTCCCCCCGCTGCAATACTCTGTGACAGTGTTGCCGAAAAAAACGCGCACCAAACATACTGTCTCCGTTTGCCGCGCCGCTTTTTGGGCAACCTATGAAACAGAAGGAGGCATTCCCATGCTAAAAAAGATCAGCCGGGCGCGGCTAGACGCCCTGCGGCAGGGCTGGCTGGAAAGCCGCCGCCACCTGCCCGCCGCCCGTTTCGGCCCCCTTACTGCGCTGGACGACAGCCTCATTCGCCCGCACACGGGCTTCAACACACATCCTGACAAGAATGAGGTACTGCTTTATTATATTGCAAACGGTGAGCTGACCCACGGCGACAGCCTGAACAATCACAGTGTCCTGCGCCGGGGCGAAGCGCTGTGCCTGCACACGGGCACCGGGCTGCGGCACAGTGAGCTCAACCAGAGCAGCGCGCCGCTGCGTCTGGTCCGGATGGCTTTTTCGCCTGCACGGCCGGGCGGCGCACCCAACTATGGAGAGCAGCGCTTTTTGTGGGAAAACCGTGTGAACCGGTGGCTTTTGCTGGCCTGCGCCGCTCCAGAACCGGACAGCGGTCCACTGTTCCTCAGCGCGGATGCCAACGTCTATGCGGCAGACCTCACCTGCGAAGCCCGCCTCGCTTTTCCCATTGAGCCGGGGCGGCAGGTATATTTGCTGGTTGTGGAAGGTGCTGCCGAAGTGAACGGCATCGTGCTGGAGGACGGCGACGCGCTTTCTGCTTTTGGTGAACCGCTGCAGCTTTCCGCCCTTCCCCGCGCCCACATTCTTCTTGTAGAAGCGCCGCAGTATTGATAGCGGTTCTCCCCGGCAGCGGCACACGCTCTGGCGCGGAAGCGCATTCCCTTCCGCCCGTCATCCACACACAAAAGACGCCCGCCGTTTGGGGGGCGTGGTTTGTGCGGTTTGGGTATGGGGCGTTACAGGTGCGCGGCGTGCGCAGC
>CAJMEU010000268.1 GCA_905212515.1 uncultured Oscillospiraceae bacterium
GGCCCCTCTGCCTATTTTTTTTTTATATTGTGGCGCTGGCCCCGCTTGCACAGCGCACGCTCAGAATGGCTCCAGCCCGAGAAGATAGTCGGCGCTGACATGATAATAGCGGCACAGGGCAATCAGGTGGCGGACGGGCAACTCGTTTTCCCCGTTTTCATAACGGGAATATACCTGTTGCGTTGTGCCGAGGTATTGGACTACCTCTTTTTGGGTCAAATCCCGGTCTTCCCGAAGCTCGCGTATGATGTCTACATAAGTTTTCACGCAAACACCTCCGCGCCCATTTTAGGCTACACCTGATTAAGTGTATTGACTGTACACTATATGTGGTGTAAAACAAGGGCAAACACTGGAGGAGGCATTGAAAATGGAAGTAGAAGCAAATACGTCTGGGCAGACGCAGGCCAAAACAAAGTTTTGCAAGCACTGCGGCGGTACGATCCCTCAGGATGCGGTAATGTGTACGCATTGCGGCAGGCAGGTGGAGAAGCTGGCCGGCGCGGCACAGCCGCAGGTCGTTATTCAGAATACCAATATGAACACCAATACAGCGGCGGCAGTGGTTGCCGGTGTAGGG
This sequence comes from uncultured Oscillospiraceae bacterium, assembly GCA_905212515.1. Lineage (GTDB taxonomy): Bacteria > Bacillota > Clostridia > Oscillospirales > Ruminococcaceae > Ruthenibacterium. Next base: position 581 of record CAJMEU010000268.1, read on the forward strand.
GCAAGGGCAAAAAACAAATGGACGGCGTTTGTTCTGTGTCTGCTTTTGGGTTACTTTGGCGCGCACAAATTTTACGAGGGAAAGGTCGGGATGGGCGTACTTTATCTGTTTACGTTGGGCCTTTTTGGGATCGGATGGTTTGTCGACCTTATCGTTCTGCTCACAAAACCTAACCCGTATTATGTTTAGAGCGGCGCCGCTTTATCGCGTTAAAATGTTTTAAAAAAATTTTGCGGAAACCGCTTGACATTTTTGCCGGTTTGGTGTTTAATACTACCAAACCGATGAAGCGGAGATAAAGCTGTAAGCGCACGCAAAGAGAGCCCCCGTTGCTGGAAGTGGGGCCGGAAGCGGAACGGCAAATGGACCGCCGAGGGCAGGGTGAAAGGCGCAAAGCCCAGTAGCCTCTGACGCGTGCTCGCGTTACAGGGCAGAGGATGTGTTGGCATCTTCGCAGAGGCGGCCGCTGTTTGAGCGGCAATCAAGGTGGTACCGCAGGTGCAGTTTCAGCGCCTGTCCTTGTGAACAGCAAGGGCAGGCGCTTTTTTATTTGCGCCGGCCCGGCGCAGGAGGGGTTCCCAATGAAGAAAAAACCGAATCTGCTTTCAAAACACACCCAGCGGCTGCGATGGCGATGGTGAAACGAAGCCTTGTCCGCCCGTATGCCCGGCGACGCGTCCGCGCCGCTCAAACTGAATTTTGAAAGAGGTTTTTGACCATGAAAATGAAGAAGCTTGCAGCACTTGCCCTGTCCGCCGTTTTCGCGCTTGGCGCGCTCACCGCCTGCGGCGGTTCGTCCTCCTCCGGTTCTGTCCCGGCTGCGGCCTCCGCGTCCGGTTCCGTTTCCGTTTCCGGAGCTTCGCTGAAAGAAGTCAACATCGGGCTGATCCAGCTGATGGAGCACGCTTCTCTGGACGAGATCCGCACGGCCATCGAAGCCGGGCTGGAGGCCAAAGGGGCGGAATACGGCGTAAAAGTGAATGTCGATTACCAGAACGCCCAGGGCGACACCAGCACCATCAACACCATCTGCCAGCAGTTTGTGGGCAACAAGGTGGACGCCATTGTGGCTATCGCAACTCCGGCCGCGCAGGGCGCGGCCACCGCGGTGGCCGGCACCGAAATTAACCTGAACTTCATCGCCCAGACCGACCCAGCCCCCCCTCGGAGAGGGGAAAACCAGGCAGCGC
>CAJMEU010000269.1 GCA_905212515.1 uncultured Oscillospiraceae bacterium
CCTTGTGCCCTTATTATTTTCACAGCGCGGGGGCGATATACACAAAATTTTAAAATGGGAGGAAGCCTATGCTCACGGCCTATTTTGAGCAGCGTTAGCGGACGTTGCTGGGCGTTCTTTATGAAAGCAAATATACATATAGTAAAGATATACAAAGAGGAATAACCGCCAACGGCCTGCGGGACACCGCGCTGCTGGCACAGGCGGGCATCGCGCTGGCCCCTTCGCCTTTTTGTGAAAACGCTTATTTGCTGGCCGACCCCGCCTTCCGCCCAGGGCTGCATCCCTATCATCACGCGGGGCTGTATTATGTGCAGGAGCCCAGCGCCTCGGCGCCGGCGGCGCTGCTGGACGTGCGGCCCGGGGAAAAGGTACTGGACCTGTGCGCGGCGCCGGGCGGCAAAAGCAGCCAGCTGGCGGCCGCCCTGGCCGGGCGGGGGCTGCTGGTGGCCAACGAGTACGCCGCGCCCCGCGCCCAGGTGCTGAAACATAATCTGGAGCGCATGGGCGCTGCCAACGCCGTGATACTGAACGAGACCACGTCCCGCATCGCGGCCGCCCTGCCGGGCTATTTCGACAAAGTGCTGGTGGACGCCCCCTGCAGCGGCGAGGGCATGTTCCGCAAGGAGCCGGAGGCCCTGCGCCAGCACAGCGAGGCCCTGGTGCGCCAGTGCGCCGGCCTGGGACGGCAGATCTTGGAAGACGCCGTCGCCTGCCTTGCCCCCGGCGGCCTTTTGTGCTATTCCACCTGTACCTTCGCCCCCGAAGAGGACGAAGGCCAGGTAGGTGCCTTCCTGGCGCGCCATCCCGAGTTCCTGCTGGAGGATCTGCGCGGCCTGCCTTTTGGCTGTGAGGGCGAAAGGGCCCGCAGCCCCCACGATCCCTTCCCGGCAGAGTACACCCGCCGCATCTACCCCTGTGACGGCGGCGAGGGACATTTTATGGCCCTGCTGCGTAAAACGCAAGGGGAGAAGAGCCGGGTGAAGCTGGGCCGCCCCGGGCGCCTGCCCGCGGAATGCGCGGCCTTTTTACGGGACGCGTTCCCCGCGCTGGCCGGCCGCGCCGCGCTGGCGGTGCGGGATATGGTGTACCTGCTGCCGGATTTCCCGCTGCCGGATTTGTCCGGCCTGCACGTGCTGCGGGCCGGGGTGGAGGCCGGCCAATGCGTGAAGGGCCGGTTCGAGCCCGCCCACGGCCTGTTCATGGCCTTCGGCGGCCAATGCGTGAACAAGGAGCGGCTGACTCTGGACGACGCGCGCACCGCCGCCTGGCTGCGGGGGGAGGAGATCCCCGCCCACACTGCCGGCCCGGGCTTTTGCGCTGTTTTGGTGGACGGCTGCCCGCTGGGTGGCGGCAAAGTGAGCGGCGGCCGGGTGAAAAACCGTTACCCCAAGGGGCTGCGGGCGTGCAAATAGTTGATTTGCAGGCAAAAAAATGCTATACTATTTTAGTTACAGTGTGTCTTTGTATCAGAGAACACCTCGTGAAATTACTGGAGGAGGGTCCCCGTTATGTCTGGGCATAGCAAATGGAACAATATCAAGCGCAAAAAGGAAAAAACGGACGCGCAAAAAGCAAAGATTTTTACCAAAGTGGGCCGTGAGATCGCGGTGGCGGTGAAAAGCGGCGGGTCCGACCCGTCGGTAAACGGCAAACTGCGCGACCTCATCGCCAAAGCCAAAGGCCTGAATGTGCCGAACGACAACATCCAGCGCATCATCAAAAAGGCCGAGGGCGGCGAAAAGGACGATTACGAGA
>CAJMEU010000270.1 GCA_905212515.1 uncultured Oscillospiraceae bacterium
AGGAAATCGCGGGACTGTGAAAAACGGCATAGCGACATTTTGCTCGTCATGATTTTAGCTAATCTGCCCGGCAGCCTCTTCCATTTTTAAACCTCGCGTTTTTACTTCGACCTTAAACAAATTAGGGCTAAACACGAGCCTTTTACCTTCAAGATTTTCCAACATTTTTTCAAGGTTCTGGCCCAAAACATTGCCCACCACATGGCAAGGCTTCCCGCCGATCTCCCCGGCTCGCTGCTCACGAATTGCGCCACACGTTTGTGAGCGTGGTGCAGGTGTTGCCGGAAGGGCATTGTGAAAAAGCTGGTGGGGCATTCTCAAAGTATGGACACCTGGGGCACCTACGCGCACATCATGGACGGCCAGCAGACCGATACGGCCCTGCGCCTGGAATCCACCTTCAGGGCAATCCTGTCCTCTCAAAAAACATAGTGGGCTACAAAGTGGGTTTTTTTTGAAAAAGGAAAACGCCCGAAACCGTTGGTTTCGGGCGTTTTTACGTGGTGCGGATGAAGGGACTTGAACCCACATGAGATTGCTCTCACTAGAACCTGAATCTAGCGCGTCTGCCAGTTCCGCCACATCCGCATATATTGTGCCGGTTTACCACCGACAGCATGTTAGATTATAACGGATATTTTCTGTTTTGTCAACAGGTTTTTTCAAATAAATTCCCTGTGTTTCATCCAAGCCACGCGGGGCCGCGGCGGCCCCGCGCTTGCTTGGGATGAGTTTTTAAACGTGCTCGGCCCAGTCCATACTGCGGCCCACGGCCTTGTGCCACCCGGCCAGCATCTTTTCCCGCTGGCCAGCTTCCATGTCGGCCTCAAACGTCACATCACAGTGCCACAGGCGCTTGACTTCGTCTGTGTCCTGCCACACGCCCACCGCCAGGCCGGCCAGGTAGGCCGCGCCCAGGGCCGTGGTCTCGCGGATCATAGGCCGGCGCACGTCCTTGCCCAAAATATCCGCCTGGAACTGCATGAGGAACCTATCGCGGGAGGCGCCGCCGTCCACCTTCAGCTCCTTGAGGGGCAGGCCTGTATCCTTTTCCATAGCCGCCACCAGATCGGCCGATTGGTACGCGATGGACTCCTGTGCGGCGCGGATGATATGCTCCCGCTTGGTGCCTCTGGTAATGCCCAGGATAGCGCCCCGGGCATACATATCCCAATGGGGAGCCCCCAGGCCGGTGAACGCCGGCACCAGGTACACGCCGCCGGTGTCGGGTACCTTCTGGGCGTAGTATTCAGCGTCGCGGCTCTCGGTGAAAAAGCGCATTTCATCCCGCAGCCATTGAATGACCGCGCCGCCCACGAACACACTGCCCTCCAGCGCATACTGCACCGGCTTGCCCTTGGGGGTGGCGGCGATGGTGGTAAGCAGGCCGTTCTCGCTTTTATTGCGCCGCTCGCCGGTATTCATCAGCAAAAAGCAGCCTGTGCCGTATGTATTTTTCGCCTCGCCGGCCTCGAAGCAGCCCTGGCCGAACAAGGCCGCCTGCTGGTCGCCCGCGATGCCCGCCACAGGCACCTGCACACCGCCCACAGCCGCCGTACCGTACACCTCGCTGGAAGAGCACACCCGCGGCAGCATGGCCCGGGGAATATCCAGCAGGGCCAGCAATTCATCGTCCCAATCCAGGGTGTCGATATTGAAGATCATGGTGCGGCTGGCATTGGTGCGGTCGGTGACGTGGACGCCTCCGCCTGTCAG
>CAJMEU010000271.1 GCA_905212515.1 uncultured Oscillospiraceae bacterium
ACCAGCGCGCACAGGGCCACTACGAACAGCATCAGCTTGTGGCGGATGGTGAAAAAGCGCCGCGGCCTTTTGGCCGCGGGCGCTTGGCTGCCGCCTTTCATCCCTGCACCTCGGGATCAAATTTATAACCCACGCCCCACACCGTTACGATATTGTCGCGGTATTTGCCCAAGTGGCTGCGCAGCATCTTGATGTGGGTGTCCACGGTGCGGTCCTCGCCGTAATAGTCGTAGTTCCACACCTTCTGCAAAATTTTCTCGCGGGAGAGCGCGATGCCCTTGTTGGAGGCCAGAAACACCAGCAGGTCGAACTCCTTGGGCGTCAGGGGCGCTTCCTCGCCGGCGATCTTCACCGCGTGGGAGGCCGTGTCGATGACCAGGTCCCCGAACACGTAGCTCTCGCCCTCCTGTTTTTCCCGGGGCAGGGTGCGGGCCAGCACCACCTTCACGCGGGCCACCAGCTCCCGGGGGCTGAAGGGCTTCACCACGTAATCGTCTGCGCCGCCCTCCAGGCCCGCCAGCTTGTCGTATTCCTCGCCGCGGGCCGTCAGCATGATGACGGGCGTGTCGATCTTGCGCTTGCGCATCTCGCGCAGGCAGGTCATGCCGTCCATGAAGGGCATCATCACGTCCAGGATCACCAGGTCGATGCCGCCCACGCTCAGCGCGGCCAGGGCCGCCGAGCCGTCGGTGGCCTCTTCACAGGCAAAGCCCTCGTGCTGCAAATGTTCGCTTATCAGCTCCCGGATACGGGGCTCGTCGTCTACGATCAAAATCTTCGCCATCCTGCTTCCCTCCGTGGTTTTACAATTTTTCTCTATCATACCACATCTTACAGGACGGGTATGTAGAAATTGTGAAAAAAGTTCGGGCTTTTTTTGAAATCAGGGCTTTGAATCGGCTGTGCGGTTTGACAGGATGAGGCTCAACAGGTAAAATTTGAACGGGAACGAGGACGATCGGCTGAAAGGGAGAGGCGCCCGATGGACACACTGGAACAACAGCTCAAATTTATCCAAGAGGCGGAGGGGCTGAAATCCGTCACGCGCCAGGCGTGGACCGCTGCCGGCCGCAGGGAGAGCACGGCGGAACATTCCTGGCGGCTGGCTTTGTTCGCGGCTTTGCTGGCCCCGTCCTTTGGGGTGGACGTGGGCAAAACGCTGACCATGTGCCTGATCCACGACCTGGGCGAATTGTACATGGGCGATATCTCCGCCGCGTCGTTGCCCGACGAGGAGGAAAAACACCGGGCGGAGGAGCGCGACGCACGGCGCGTGTTCTCCCTGCTGCCCGCACAGCAGGCAAAGGAATTTTTAGCCCTGTGGCGGGAGTACAACGCGGCCAGCACCGCCGAGGCAAAGCTGGTCAAGGCGCTGGACAAGGCGGAGACGATCCTGCAGCACAACCAAGGGGAAAACCCGCCGGGGTTCGACTACCGGTTCAACCTGGATTACGGCAGGCAATACTTTGCCGGCGACCCGCTGCTGGGGCGGCTGCGGGCCTTGCTGGACGCGGACACGGCCGCCCGCGCCGGCGAGGAAACCGCGCGTTGACGAATCGGCCGCGGCACGTTACAATGGGCATATAAAAAATAGCCGCAGGCTATTTTTTCGGCCATGTGGGCCATCCCTGGCCCACGGCCATAGGGATCGGTTTTTTTATTGCGGAGCAATAAAAAATAGCTGTAAGGCTATTTTTTCGGCCACG
>CAJMEU010000272.1 GCA_905212515.1 uncultured Oscillospiraceae bacterium
ACCAACCCCGGGGGGCTTGATTTTCTTTTTTTTCTTTTGTGTGTTTTTTAAAAAAACACCCCCCGGGGCGCCCCCCGCCCCCCCGCCCGTAGGCTTGAGCGCGCCGCCTTCCGGACAGCCTGAAAAGCGCGGCTGTAAGGCCAACCCCGGGGCCGTCCTGCCAAATGGGCGCGGGCGCAGCGGCCCGCTCCGCAGGACGGCCCCTGTCCTTTTCCCGCGGCGCGGGAACAAACAAAACACCATCCAACAACAGAAACGGAGCGCGTTTGTTATGGAAGCACGGTACCGTTCCACGCTGTGGGCCTGCTGCTTTGCGAATTTTTTTCAGGCTGTGGGCAGCTGCTTTGCCATTCTGTACGTGCCGCTGCGCGGCCTGTACGGCCTCAGCTTTACCGATTTCGGCATCCTTGTCTCGCTGAATTTCATCACGCAGGTCGCGTCCGACGTCCTGTTCTCAAAGCCGGTGGAAAAATACGGCTTCCGCCCGTTTGCCGTGGCCGCTCCCCTCGTCAGCGCGGCCGGGCTGGGCCTGTTTGCCGCCGCCCCCCTACTGTTCCCCCGGAGGCCCTTTGCGGGCTTTTGCGCGGGCATGTTTCTGTTCGCCGCGGCGGGCGGCCTGCAGGAGCTGCTGCTCAGCCCCATTTTGGACGCGCTGCCCATCCCGGAGGAGCGCAAGGCCCGCAGCATGAGCATGCTGCACTCGTTTTTCGCCTGGGGGCAGATCTTCGTGGTGCTGGCCACCACGGGCCTGCTGGCGGTGTGGGGCGCCGCGCGCTGGCAATGGATCGTGCTTTTGTGGGCGGCGCCGCCCGTGGCCGGCGCCGCGCTGTTCTGCCGCGTGCCGCTGGCCCGCAAAAACGGCGGCGCCCCGCCCCTGCCGCTGCGGGCGCTGGCCCGCAAAGGCGTGTTCTACGCGCTGCTGGCGGCCATCGTGCTGGGCGGCGCGGCCGAGGTGACCATGGCCCAGTGGGCGTCGGCCTTTTTGGAAAAGGGCCTGCGGCTGCCGAAGCTGGCGGGCGACGTGTGGGGCGTGTGCTTTTTCTCGCTGATGCTTGCGCTGGGGCGCAGCGGCTATGCGGCGCTGGGCGCGCGCGTGCCGCTGCACCGGCTGCTCATCGGCGGCAGCGGCGCGGCCGCCGTGCTGTACGTGGTCTGCGCGCTTGCACAAAGCCCTCTGCTGGGGGTGCTGGCCTGCGGGCTTACGGGCCTTTGCGTCAGCCTGCTGTGGCCGGGCGCGATCATTCTTGCGTCCCGGCGCATCCCCTCCGCGGGGGCGGCCATGTTCGCGCTGCTTTCCGCGGGCGGTGATGTGGGCGCGTCCCTGGGGGCGTTCTGCGTGGGCCGCGCGGCGGACTGGGCGCAGGCGTCCGGCACGGTGTTTGCGGGGGCCGCGGGGGAGTCTGGGGCGCGGCGCGCGGGCCTGCTGCTGGCGGCGGTGTTCCCGCTGCTGTGCTGCGGCGTGCACACGGCGCTTCATTGCAGCGAAGCGCGGGCCGGCTTGCCCGCAGGGAGCGAACGGCGGCGCAGGCAATAGAAGAAAGCTGTTTTTCAAACCGGAACCGCCGTTTGCAGACGGGGCGAAAGACCGCAAAATGAACAAACGGCGCGGCCTTCATGGCCGCGCCCGTTTTGGACCGGGAGGACAGCCCCCAACCGGCGGAACGGGAGCGGGTTGCGGGCTGACAAAACGGAATTTATGAATA
>CAJMEU010000273.1 GCA_905212515.1 uncultured Oscillospiraceae bacterium
TTTTTTATTATTTTATTTTTTTGCCCTCGGCCCCCGCCCAAAACAAACGGGGCGGGGGGGGCCTGGGCGCGCGCCCCCCCGCCAGGGGAGAGGAAAATCGTCTTCGCAAAAGGTCAGTACTGCGGCTCCAGGGCGGTGATCTGCACGCGGATCTCCTCGTCCGTGCCGATGTAATCGGCGGGCTGCAGGTGGATGCTTTTGCTGATGACGCTGTAGGGGAAGGTGACGATCTGGTCGTTCAGGGCATAGGCGGCCTCGTTGTACGCCTGGCGGCTGTCCGCCAGGTGCCGCCGCTCCGGCGAGGGCTGGCCGCCGGACAGGCTGGCCAGGCCGTTGGCAATTTTCAGGTACGCTTCATTTTTCTGCGGCACGTCCATGCCCGCCCGGGGGCTTTCCATGCCCAGCGCCGCGGCCGCCTGGGCCAGGGCGGCGTCCAGGGCACCGGCCGCCTCGTTTTTCTTTTCCTCCAGCTTGCGGATGGCTTTCGCCGTATTACGCCACCAGGCGATCATGAAAATGATCACCAGCACCAGCAAAGAAACTCGGTAAAACATATGCGTCCTCCTTTCCTGTTACGCTGCCGCGCAGGCTTTTTCCTTGTCGGCCTGCACGAAGTTCAGCTGTTTCACGAATGTGCCCGCCAGCAGGATCACCCACATAATGGCCAGGCCGATCACGCCGATAAAGAATTTGCCCTCGGCAACAGTGGGCTTCGCCGCCTGGTAGATGGCGTCGATGATGGCGGGGGAGAAGAAATAGCCCAGATCGCCGGTGACGTTGATCATCGCCACGCCGATGGTGCTGTTTTTGGGGCCCAGCAGATTGGCCACGGCCAGCAGATTGCTGCAGAACACGATGCCCGCACCGGCGCTGGACAGGAAGCTGGCCAAAAACAGGGTGGGTACGCTGACGGTGGTGACCATCAGGGTGAAACTGAGCAGCGTGCAGGTGCAGCCCAGCACGAACACATATTTCTTCGTGCGGCTGTAGATGAAGCCGAAGATGACGCCCATGATGAAGCCCGCCAGGCTGGTGACGGAGGACACCGTGCCCGCCAGCGCCGCGTCGCCCAGCCCTGTGCGGGAGATGAACAGCGAGTAGTTGGAGCCCCAGATGGAGTGCAGCACCGAGAAGGCAAAGGACACGAAGCAAAAGAAGAGGATGGCCGGGTTGAATTTGAAGTCCTTCGAGGCGCGCTGCTCCGGCTTTTGGCCGGTGATGACGGCCATGTCGTTGGAGGGCAGCCACTTGGCCGCGATGAAGATGACCGGGAAGATCACCAGGAACACCAGATAGGCGTAATTCCATTTGATGACGGCCAGCTCGCCGGCGATCAGCGTCAGGATCATGCCGCCGAAATAGCTGGCGCTGGTGCGCACGCCGATCATGCTGCTCTTCTTTTCGCCCTGGCAGTAACTGGCCACCAGCGACATGCTGAGGGTGGCGATGCCGCCCTTGCCGAAGCCGATGATGCCGCCGGCGATGAGCACCACCCAAATGTTGATGGGGAAAAAGCCCGCGATCATACCGCCGGCAAACATCACGCACAGCGAGAACACGATCAGCTTTTTGCGGGAGATATAGCGGGAGGCGAAGCCGATGACGAAATTCGCAATCACCGCGAACAGCGTGGTGATGGTATAGGTGAACTGGGACAGCACCTCGCCCGTGGCGGGGATGGCCTTGAGCACGTCG
>CAJMEU010000274.1 GCA_905212515.1 uncultured Oscillospiraceae bacterium
GGGCGGAGGCCGCCCCCTGAGCGGCCTGGCCCACCCCCGCGTAGTGGTTCTTCTTCATCTCCTGGGCAGCGGCCCCGATGGTCAGGGACATATTGGTACCCGTGTCCCCGTCGGGCACAGGAAACACATTCAGGTCGTTAATGGACTGCTTCTGGGTGCTGATCGCTGCGGCCGCGTGGATTACCATCCGCTGAAATGCCGCCGCATCAATAGTTTGTATCATAGCCGACGATTCCTTTCTACGAATGGTTAAAAGCGCATGGAGTCCACGCACACATCCACCGAGGCCACTTCCACGCCGGTGGTCTGGCTGACCACATAGCGCACCTCGCTCATAATGGAGCGGCACACCGCCATCAGATTCACGCCGTTCTCCACAATAATGTGCAGCTCGATGGACACGGTGCCGTCCTCGTTGTAATAGACCTTGACTCCCTTGGACATGGACTCCCGCTTCAGCAGGTGGACCAGGCCATCCGTGGTGGAGCGGACCGCCATACCCTTCACGCCATAGCAGTTGGTGGCAGCGCTTCCGGTGATGACCGTAAATACATCGCTGCTGATCCGGATCTCGCCCAGGTCATTTTGCAGTTTCATGGGTTTCAACCTTCCTTTCACTGAGGATAGGAACAATGCAATACACGTTTTATTGTATTCGATTTCCTGTAAAATTACAAGTCCCAATGTCCTTTTTCAGTGAAATAGACACAAGCCTCTCCTCTGCCGGACAGCCGCTCCCCTTTCGCCGGAATTTGTCAGCCTTCGCCCTCCCGGTTTCGACGCCGCTTTTCCAATATATGGAATATAATGGAAACCGTTATCCCGGTGCCCTGTGCGCCCATTTTGCTTCAAACCGATTGTCTTTTACATTTAGGAGGAATCCGGCATGACAGCCAGAGAATTCAAAACCAAGCTGACCCGCCTGCGGCAGCAGTCCCGCCAGACCGGCCAGGTCCAGCTGTCCGCCTCTGCCCTGACACTGGGGGCCGAGGCGGGCATCCACCTGCTTTTGGCCGCGGCGCTGTCCGGGGCCACTGTATTCGGCGCCTCCGCCCCCTTTGGGGTGGCGCTGGTGGGAGCCGCGGGCTCCGGATTGTGCGGCGCGGCCGCCCTGCTGGGCGCCTGCTTCGGCTATCTTGCCATGCTGGATTTTTCCAGCGGCCTGCGGTATGCCTCCGCCTGCGTGCTGACCTTTGCGGTGGCCTTTGCCTTTTATGACCTGAAGCCCATGCGCCGGCCCTGGGCCATGCCCCTGGTGGCCGGACTGTTCAACGGCTTCACCGGCTTTATCGTCCTCTCCCAGGCGGGCTGGCGGACGGTGGATGTCATCTGGTTCCTGCTGGAGGTACTGCTCACCGTGGCCGCCTCCTGGTGCTACCGGCTGGTGCTGCTTCCCATGCGCACCAGCCGCACGGACCGGCTTCTCACCCCCGCCCGGCGGGCCGGGGGGCTGGTGCTGCTGTGCACCGCGGCCATGGCCCTGTCCCCATTATACCTCTACAAGGACATCTCTCTGGGCCGAATTTTGTCCGTCCTGCTGGTCCTGTCCGCCGCCTGGCGGGGCGGCGTGTCCACCGGGGCGGTGGCGGGGGTGGCCGCCGGGGTATCCATGGACCTGGCGGCGGCCGGCACGCCGCTGTACACCATGGCCTACGGCATCTCCGGACTGACAGCCGGACTGCGCCGGGGCA
>CAJMEU010000275.1 GCA_905212515.1 uncultured Oscillospiraceae bacterium
CCAGCAGCAGCGCAAAGCCGCCGGCGGTCAGGCCCAGCCCCGCCAGCCCGCCCGTCTCCGGCATGCCCATCTCCCTCACGATCAGGTCCCGCCCGGCCGGCCGCCCCCCGGCAACGGCATTGCGCCCAGTGTTGGCCTGCCCCGCCACCTGATAGCCGAAATCCCGCAGAATCGCGCAGAACCCGGCCATCTCGCTGGGGTCGTCCTCGGCGATAAAAATACGCAAGTTTTTATTTTGCATCACGCTTGCCCCCTGTCCGTCCATTCCTGTCCGCACGTATACCCGATTGTTTTTATTCTAGCATACCGTTTCGGCGCTTTCAACAAATTCCTCTTTTTCAAGCCGGATTTTGTTTTTCAAAGTCCACTTTTAACCAGAATTTGTATTCATTGAAAAAACAAACTAGCAAAAATCTTCCCTCTTTGTAAATTAGTTTATGGATTTCGCCCTGAATCTCATTTATATTGGAAAGACAGACAATATCCGCGATCCCCCATCCAGCAAGAGAGGAGCGTAACATCTATGTATGATTTAAGAATCGTTGTGGAAGAAATCAAAGGTTTTTGCGATTTGCCCATGGAGGTGGGCGACTATTTCGAGGTGCACGCCGGGCGCATCATCGTGCCCCCGGGCAAGCACATCTGCATGTGGGCACTGCAAAGCCTCATGCCCTTTTTCCCTGTCAAGCAGCGGGAATCCAAAGAGGAGAACGACTGGATCCCCTATACCAAGCGCATCTGCTGCCCGGACCCCAACGGCATGGTCATTTACCGCATCGACCGCATCGGCGACGGGGAGGACGGCCAGCAGGTGGTGCGGGAGCGTATGCTGCTGGAGCCGGAGCGCTGCATCGGCTGCAGGGCCTGCGAAAAAGCCTGCCCGGTGGAGGGCATCCACATCGAACCCGTGCCGGAAGCGGGCTTTTCCCCCAAGGTGTGCCGCCAGTGCGGCACGGCCCGCTGCATGAACGCCTGCCCCACCGGCGCCCTTTCCAAAAACCCGAAGACCAAAGCCATTCTGGTGGACCGCGAAAAATGCATCGGCTGCCGTAAGTGCAGCGAGGCCTGCCCTTTTGGCTCCATCACCTTCAGCGAGGAGAAAGCGCACGTGTGCGACCTGTGCGGCGGCGACCCGCAATGTGTCAAAGCCTGCCCCACGGGCGCCGTCTATTATGGGCGCAAAGGCGACGCGCTGTCCGCTGCCGCAAAGTAATCGGCCTCTGCCTGTAAAAACGAGAAAAGCCGCCCTGGACAGGGCGGCTTCGTTTTGCCAAAACTTATTTCAGCTCGGAGAAATACTTAATGGTGCGCACCATCTGGCTGGTGTAGCTGTTCTCGTTGTCGTACCAGGACACGACCTGCACCTGATAGGTGTCGTCGTCCAGCTTGGTCACCATGGTCTGGGTGGCGTCGAACAGGCTGCCGTAACGGATGCCGATCACGTCGCTGGAGACGATGGGGTCCTCGTTGTAGCCGAAGCTCTCGGAGGCAGCGGCCTTCATGGCGGCGTTGATGGAGTCCACGCTCACGTCCTTGCCCTTGACGACGGCCACCAGGATGGTGGTGGAGCCGGTGACAACAGGCACGCGCTGGGCGGAGCCGATCAGCTTGCCGTTCAGCTCGGGGATGACCAAGCCGATGGCCTTGGCGGCGCCGGTGCTGTTGGGCACGATGTTGGCGGCGCCGGCG
>CAJMEU010000276.1 GCA_905212515.1 uncultured Oscillospiraceae bacterium
AGGCAGAACAGCAGGAAACCGGGCGCATATTCCAAACGCTCGATCATGGGCGCGGGGTAAGCCAGCTGGAACAGCAGCCACACAGAGATCAGCAGCGCGGTGCCCATCATGGCGCCCCAGCCGGCCTTCACCACTTCCAGCAGCTCGACGTAGCGCTTGAAATAAGGCCAGCCCACGGCCACGATGACCAGGTACAGCGCCGCGGTGACGGCCAGGGAGAGCACGGCGCCCCACCGGCCCGCCAGCACGCCCACCCAGCGGCCCAGGAAGGCCACGATCAGCGAGACGGTATCCACACAGCAGAAGGTGAGGAAGAACCTGCTGTCCCGGTAGGCCGACAGCAGCCAGAACAGCACCAGGCTGGGCACGGACATGAATACGGCGCTGGCCGTGGAAGAGGGCCAGCCGCAGATATAGACCGCATAGAAATAGACGGCGACGATGGCCGCGCAGCCGCCGTACATCAGCGTTTTGCGCAGGGGCGTGTCGCGGCGCAGCACCGTCATGCGGGTAAAGATCAGCAAATCAAAAACGATCACGCACAGATCGTTGCCAACGGCCAACAAATTTTCCAGCATCGGTCGTCCTCCTTAATCCGGGCCCCGCGGGGCCCGGTTCAGTATACCATGCGTTATTTCTTTTTTCAACGCTGAAGCGCTGGAAATCATGCCCTTTCCCCGGCGCTTTTCACGCACCCCAAAATGTGGTATGATACCACCAGGTGATGGCAATGTACAAAGAGAAAACGAACCGGCGGCTGATCGGGCTGGGGGTCGTGCTGTTCGCCGCGGGCATGGCCGCGGCCTATCTGTGGGACCTGCCCATCGACACGGCCCTGCACAGCCCGCAGAATTTTGCCGCCATTTTCATGGAGACCATGGGCTTTTATCCCCTGTACCTTCCCGTGGTGCTGTGGCTGGCCCTGATCGGCAATGACGAGAAGCGCCCTGTGGCCCTGCGCGCCCTGTGCATGCTGGGCGCCGTGGCCGGCTGCGGCGGGCTGCTGGCCTATTCCCTGCACGGTATGGAAAAGCGCGGCGTGGCCCAGCCTCTGCTGGCCGCGGGCACGGTGTGGTGCGTGCTGTTCTTCCTTTATTTCTGCCTGGTGGCCCTGATGGCCCGGCGGCCGGAGGCCTTTGCCGCCCGGGTGCGCTTCGCGGCGCGCTGGGGCTGCGTGTATATGCTGCTGGACAATGTGGCCGTCAACGCCCTGAAGCTGCTGTGGAACCGCACCCGCTTCGACGACATGCTGGCCCTGGGGGATTTTTCCGCCTTCACCCATTGGCTGCGGCCCCTGGGCAACGGCGGCAGCAGCTTCCCCTCCGGCCACACGGCGGCGGCGTGCAGCATTTTTGTGCTGGTGCTGCTGTGCGACGTTTTCCCCGGCTGGCACAAGCGCCGCGCCCTGGTGTGGGGCGCCTGCTGGGCCTACGTGGGCGGCATGGCCCTGAGCCGGTTGGTGATGGGGCGCCATTATCTCAGCGACACGCTGGCCGCGGCCTTCCTGATGACCGCGCTGTTTTTGTGGATGACCAAGTGGAAGGCCTACCGCCGCGACGTGCAGCGCCTGGCCCTTGCCGGCCATGACCTGCAGGAGGAAACGCCCGGGGAGGATGGGGCCTGACGCGCCCTTTTCCGCCAGGTGGGCCGTCTTCCGGCCCACCGCCAGGGACATGATTTTTTAT
>CAJMEU010000277.1 GCA_905212515.1 uncultured Oscillospiraceae bacterium
ACGATGACCTGCCCTGCATGGACAACGACGATATGCGCCGCGGCAAGCCCTCCTGCCACAAGGCCTACGGCGAAGACACAGCTCTGCTGGCGGGCGATGCACTGCTGACCGGCGCTTTCCAGGTGCTGGCCCAAGCACCGGGCCAGCCGCGCCAAAACACGGCCGCGGCGGCCCTGCTGGCCCAGGCCGCGGGCACGGCCGGTATGATTTATGGCCAGGAGCTGGACTTGTACTATGAGGGCAAAAAACCGGATGAAGCCCAACTTGCCACCGTGCACCGCTATAAAACAGGCATGCTGCTGAACGTGGCGGCCCAGTTGGGCGCCGTGGCGGCCGACGCCCGCCCCGCCCAGTGCCGGGCGCTGGAACAGTACGCTTTCGGCATCGGCCTTGTATTCCAGATCGTGGACGACATTTTGGATGTCACCTCTACCCAGGAAGAATTGGGCAAACCCACAGGCAGCGACGCCGAAAATGGGAAAGTGACCTTTGCCACGCTGTTGGGGGCGCAGGGAGCCAGAGAAGAGGCGGCCCGTCAGAGCGCCAAGGCGGAACAGGCGCTGGAATTTTTCGGCCCGCGGGCGGGTTTCCTGCACGCGCTGGCGCAGGATCTGCTCGAACGACGCAAATAAGGGGCGTTAAATATGTTGCATGTCCTTCAAAAGATCTGCTTTGGAAATTACATATTGTCGGTGGCGCTGCTCTCTTGGCTGACGGCCCAGGTGTGCAAGACGCTGATCAACTACGCCTTGTCCGGACAGTTTGACGCTGAGCGCCTGTGGGGCGCCGGCGGCATGCCCAGCGCTCATTCGGCGCTGGTATGCTCGATGTTCCTGGCGACAGCCAAGAGCCAAGGCGTGAATTCGCCGGCCTTTGCCTTTGCCTTTGTGCTGGCGGCTATTGTGATGTACGACGCCATGGGCGTGCGGCGGGAGACCGGCGAACAGGCCAAGGTGCTGAACAGGATGCTTTTTGAATTTTCCGAAGACGACGACAGCCCACTGAGCGACGGGTACAAAAAACTCAAAGAAAAAGTGGGCCACACGCCGTTGGAGGTGCTGTCCGGCGCACTGCTGGGTATTTTGATCGCGGTGCTGATTCCCGTGCCGGCGTAATCGCCGCGGGGCACCGCCGAAAGGGAAGTGAGTATCACGCAATATTTGGATCGGATCTCTTCTCCGGCGGATGTGAAAAAGTTGGACCGGGCGCAATTGGGCGCGCTGGCTGTTCAGGTGCGCGCGATATTGATCGAGAGCGTCTCCTAGAGAGGCGGCGATCTTTCCTCAAATCTGGGCACCATCGAGGTGACCATCGCGCTGCACAAGGTGTTTGATTCCCCCAAGGACCAGATCGTGTGGGACGTAGGCCATCAGTGCTATACCCACAAGCTGCTGACCGGCCGCCGCCCGGGCTTCGCCGCCCTGCGCCAGCTGGACGGCATCTCCGGCTTTCCCTGCCCGGCGGAGAGCGAGCATGACGTCTTTGTGGCCGGCCACGGCAACACCAGCCTGTCGGCGGCCATCGGCCTGGCCCAGGCCAAAAAGCTGCAAGGGGACAAAGGCAAAGTGATCGCCATCGTGGGCGACGGCGCTTTCACCGGCGGCATGATCTATGAGGGCATGAACAAAATCCGTTCCTTGAACAACCTGATCGTTATTTT
>CAJMEU010000278.1 GCA_905212515.1 uncultured Oscillospiraceae bacterium
GTTTTTGCAGATCGTCTACGGCCGCAGCCAGACCGCGTTCAGCGAGGACGGCCTGCCCGTGGGCTCGGCCCTGGACGACTTGGGCAAGGGCCTGCGCAGCATGACCGGGACCATTTTCTCCACCAGCGAGCAGGGCGTTCGTTACATGGAGCTCACCGAGGGCTATATCACGAAAGTGGCCCTGGACGAGAACAACGAGGCCATCGGCTACGAGTTCGTGCGGCTGGGCAAGATGATGGAGGATATCCGCCACGGCAAGGACCCGAAGGAAGCCTACGAGAAGAACGTGGGCACCTACGGCCGTTTTGCGAATGCCGCCAAGTACATCGACCCGCGCGAAGAGTGAGAGAGGGAGGAGACTATTATGGCTAAATTTGAAGGTCAGGAACGCCGCATGCCCAAGATCGAGGCATGCCTGAAAGAGAACAACCTGGGCACCCTGGACGACTGCCGCCAGATGCTGCTGGACAAGGGCATCGACGTGGAGGCCATCGTCAAGGGCGTGCAGCCCATCTGCTTTGACAACGCCGTGTGGGCGTATACCCTGGGCACCGCCATTGCCGTGAAGCGCGGCCTGAGGGCGGCCGACGAGTGCGCGTCCGCCATCGGCGAGGGCCTGGAGGCCTTCACTGTGCCCGGCTCTGTGGCCGAGCAGCGCCAGGTGGGCCTGGGCCACGGCAACCTGGGCGCCATGCTGCTGCGGGACGAGACCAAGTGCTTCGCCTTCCTGGCGGGCCACGAGAGCTTCGCCGCGGCCGAGGGCGCCATCGGTATCGTGCGCACCGCCAACAAGGCCCGCAAAACGCCGCTGCGCGTCATCCTGAACGGTTTGGGCAAGGACGCGGCCTACATCATCAGCCGCATCAACGGCTTCACCTATGTGAAGACCCAGTATGACTACAAGACCGGCGCGCTGAATATCGTGGAGGAGAAGGCTTTCTCCGACGGTGAGCGCGCGGCCGTGCGCTGCTACGGCGCCGACGACGTGAGCGAGGGCGTGGCCGTTCTGCGCCACGAGCACGTGGATGTGTCCATCACCGGCAACTCCACCAACCCCACCCGCTTCCAGCACCCGGTGGCCGGCACTTATAAGAAGTGGGCCAACGAGAACGGCGTGAAATACTTCTCTGTGGCTTCCGGCGGCGGCACGGGCCGCACCCTGCACCCGGACAACGTGGCCGCCGGCCCCGCCAGCTATGGCATGACCGACACCATGGGCCGCATGCACTCCGACGCGCAGTTCGCCGGTTCCTCTTCCGTGCCCGCGCACGTGGAGATGATGGGCCTGATCGGCGCCGGCAACAACCCCATGGTGGGCATGACCGTGGCCTGCGCCGTGGCCGCCAGCCAAGTGTAAGCGAAATCAGGACAAAGAACAGAACGGGCGCGGCCCCGCCGCGCCCCGGGGAAAGCGCGGCGGCATGGGCATACCGCTTATTACAGAGCCTTCCGGAAGTGGAGGTGACATTGACCGGAGCATCTAGCTTTGAGCAGATGAAAGAAAACATCGCGGCTTTTGAAGAGGAGCGGCCGCTGGATGAGAAAGAAATGAACGCTCTGATGCAGATCGCGGATGAGATAATAAGCGGAATCGGCCTTCCATGCACCGCTTGCAGCTTCTGCGT
>CAJMEU010000279.1 GCA_905212515.1 uncultured Oscillospiraceae bacterium
CGGCGGGGGCCGACACCAGATAGAGGGGGGCCACCCCCGCGGCGGCCATGTCCCGCCGGACCGCGTGCAGCAGGGCCCGGGCGATGCCCTGGCCGCGCCAGGGCTCTTCCACAAAAAGGGCGCACAGGTTGGGGGTCAGGTCTTTGCGGCTGTGAAAGTCGTTTTCGATCACGCCCGCGCCCGCGATGATATCCCGCCCTTCGTACAGGACGACATACCACTGCGGCACCCCCGCCCCCTGGGCGAGGCAGGCCTGCATGCTGTCCGCATAGGCCTGCCGGGGCACGGCCCACTTTTCACTGAACCAGGCGGCCGCGCGGGGCAGCAGGGCCGGCCTGTCCCGCAGGTTTACCAGGGTGAGGGGCCGCCCCGTTCGGCCAAGGGTCATTTCAGCGCCTTTTGGATGGCTTCGAACACGGCGGCGCCGTCCTCGCACATGACCAGGACCACTTCGCCGCCGGGCAGGGTTTCCAATTTGGCGGCCTTGGCCACCTCATACTGGTCGGCCAGATAGTTCTGGAAGGACTGCTGCTGGGCTTTCACATAGGCGTCCAGGGCGCCTTTTACCGCGTCGGTTTGGCCTTCGGCGGGCTTGAAGATGCCCACGGCGTAGGCGCGCACATTCATCATGGACATGCTGACGGCGTATTTGTCCAGCTGGTCCCCGGTGAGGCCCAGGGTCTGGAGCATCATGTCGAAGGTGCTTTGGATATTCTCCTGCGTCCACTCGTCGCCGCCGTCGACGACCGCGGGCTCTTCGCCGGCGGCGCCGGTGAACAGGGTCTGGTATTGATTGTCCTCCTCGGTGCGGGCGTCGCGGATGATCTGTCCGTAGTCCTTTTCCGCCCCGCCGGACGATGAGGACGCCGCGCCGCCGCAGGCGGCCAAGGACAGGCAGAGCATGAGGGCGAGCATCAGAGCAGTAAATTTTTTCATCGGTTTCTCCTTTTCTTCATTGGGCGCTTTTTTGTATCAGCCGCGCGGGCGCTGCCGGCCCCGCACAGAGATACTATTCCCAATCCATCTAAAAAACGCGGGGCCGGGGCGTGATATTGCACAGGCGCAGAAAACTTATCTGCATGGCCGCGGGCCAAGGGTGGCCCGCACGGCCGAAAAAAGCCTTCGCCCCGGCGATGTGCCGGGGCGAGGGCCTTTTACTTTTTTGCCGCCTTATTTGGCGTATTCCACCGCGCGGGATTCGCGGATGACGTTCACCTTGATCTGGCCCGGATAGTCCAGCTCCTCCTCGATCTTGTGGGAGATGGCATGGGCCAGCAGCACCAGCTGGTCGTCGTTGACGGCGTCCGGCTTCACCATGATGCGCACCTCGCGGCCGGCCTGGATGGCAAAGCTGCTCTCCACGCCCTCGAAGCTGGAGGCCAGTTCCTCCAGGCTTTCCAGACGCTTGATATAGCTTTCCAGATTCTCGCGCCGGGCGCCGGGGCGGGCGGCGGAGATGGCGTCCGCGGCCATGACGATGAAGGCCAGCGGCGTTTTGGGCTCCACGTCGCCGTGGTGGGCCTCGATGGCGAGCATGATTGCGGGGTTCGCATTGTATTTTTTCGCGATGTCCACACCGAAGCGGATGTGGATGCCCTCGATCTCGAGG
>CAJMEU010000280.1 GCA_905212515.1 uncultured Oscillospiraceae bacterium
TGAGCACCGGTTTTACAAAGAACGGCAGGGTGGTGACCACATGGTCCTTGGAGGAGCCGCCGTAGAGGTTGTTGCCCACCGCCAGGGTGGTCACCCGCCAGGAGGTGATGTTGTCCGGCAGTTTCACTTCAACGGCAGCTTTACCGGTCGCGTCAACCACGACCGTCTGGAAGGAAGCGGTATCCACAAATTCCTCGCGCACCTGCGTCACGCCATCTCCGCCGCCGCCCAGGCCCTGAGCAAGCGTGAGGCGGCAGCTGATGTTTTTGAAAAGCGCCTGCGGGCAATACCTTCACTGCTCCCTGGCCTGTTATCTGGACGGGCCCGTCCCCGTGGCGGACGCGCCTGCGTGCTGGGAGAAACTGAAGGTGATGCGGGACGACAACGTGTCCCTGCGGCCCGGCGTGTTCCAGCTGGAGAAAAAGCCCCGCGTGCCCCACACCTTCCGCGTGCCGCAGATCCGCGGCTGGTACAGCCTGCTGAAGGAAGGCTATACCGGGGCCATGGAAAAAGAGGGCGTGGCCCTGCTTGATAAATTGGTGGAGAACCACCAATTGGACGCCGCCACCCTGCGGGCTTTTTATCAGGATTTTTTGCAGATGGTGTATTTTACACTGGAGGGCAGCGAGGACAAAATGCACGAGATGTTCCGCCGCCCCGAAGACCTGGAGCTGTACCGCAACGGCATGAAGTCGGTGGACAACATGAAAAAGCTGCTGCACCATGTGGCGGCAAACTTCGCCGTGCCCGTCCCTGCCAGCGACCAGAAGGCCGTGGTGGACAAAGTGCGGCGCTATATCGGCGAACACCTGGAAAACGAACTGCGCCGGGACGAACTGGCGGAATATGTGCACTTGAACCCTGATTACCTCACACGTATTTTTAAAAAAGAGACTGGCTGTACCATCAAGGAATATGTTATCCGCCAAAAGCTGGAGGAAGCGAGAATGCTGCTGCGCACCACGTCTTTGCCCATCAGTTTCATTGCTGCCAAAGTGGGATACTGCAACTTTTCCCACTTCTCGTATGCTTATAAGAAAGTGTTGGGCATCACCCCTCAGGAGGAGCGCCAAGGCACCGGCAAGGCGTGAAGAAGGTCTTGATTTCGATAGGATCAGCCCGGTTTTTTGGTAGTGGGCGCGCTGAGAGGAGACGTATAATGAAAACACACCGCAAAAAGATGCTGCGCGCGGCCGCCGCGTGCCTGGCCGTCCTGTGCTTGGCCGCCCTGGCCGGATGTGCGCAGGCCCCGCAGGCGGACCAGCAGCCCGGGCAGCCGCCCGTCACCCTGCGCATCCTTTCGGTGGGCTCCTCGGGGGAGGAAGCCTGCCGCCGCATCAGCGCGGCCCTCAGCGAGATCACCCAGGAAAAGCTGGGCTTTGCCGTGGAGCTGCAGCAGGCCCCCATGTCCGCCTACGACAGCGTTCTGTCCCGGCAGATCTTGCTGGGCGACGCGCCGGACCTGTTCTGCTATATGAACCCGGAGTACGTTTTGAACTGTGTGGAAGATGGATATCTGGCCGCGGTGGACGGCATGCTGATGGATTCGGCCTGGGTGATATGCTATGTCCCGCAGGAGCTGT
>CAJMEU010000281.1 GCA_905212515.1 uncultured Oscillospiraceae bacterium
GGCGCAGGGCCAGGCGGACACCGCCATGATCCGCGCCAGAGAGCTGATGAAGGAGATGCACGCGGCGATAAAGTAGGCCAGGATGGCGGCCGCGCCGCCGCGTTTGACACCGTAGCCGGTCATCATGAACACGCCGGACCCCACCATGGCGCCCACGGCGATGGTCATCACGGAAAACAGACTGAGCTCGCGCTTCATGGTGCCTTGTTTGTTTTGTTCACCCATGATCGAATGACTCCTTTCACAGTTGGGCAAAAGCCCGTGCTTTGCGCCCCGCCGGCCGGGGCGCCCGTTGATACCGCGGCAAAGAGTTTAGTTATTAAACACTTCTGGGGAAAGAAAAGCCCTTTTCGGTGCGCACCCGAAAAAAGCGCCGCAATGTGTTTAGTCATTAAACTCTTTTTCTGCTTTCAGCATACAACCGTGTCCTGCAAAAGTCAATCGCAAAACTGCATCATTTTTCCTTTTATTTTTTGTGCACTCTTACTTTTTTTCGTTCCATCTCGAGGATGCGGCCCGTTTGATGCCCTCCATCACCCGCAGACAGCTTTGGAACTCCTCTTCGGTGAAATCGGGCATGCGCTTCAGCAGCACGCCGTAGGCGCGCTTTTCCAGATCGTGGTGGTAGTGATACACCGCCCAGCCCTCCTCAGTCAGGCGCAGGATCAGCTCGCTGGCGTTGTTGGGGCTCTGCAGTTTTTCCACCAAGCCCCACTTGCGCAGTTTCTCCACCATCTGCGACGTGGCGCCCTTGGTGCGGTTGCTCTGCCGGGCCAGCTGGGTCAGGTTCATCCCCTCCTGGGTGGCGATCAAGCTGAGAGCATGGGCCTCGGTCATGTACAGGTCCTGGGATTGGTAGCGCCGGGGCGTGTTCTCATACACCGTGATATAGCGCGACATCTCGAACAGCGTCTCCATGATCTTTTCAAACTCCTGATCCCGTGACATAGGGCGGTCCCCTCCTTTTTTGTTTGTACCAGTGTAACACAAAGATGCCAACAGCGCAAAAAATTCCGCCCGCCCGCGCTCTGCGCGGGCGGAAAACAGGTCACAGCACCTTGCTGAGGAAATCTTTCAGGCGGGCGTTCTTCGGCTCGGCAAAGAAGGCGTGGGGCTCGTTCTCCTCCTGGATGACGCCCTCGTCGATGAAAACGGCGCGGTTGGCCACCTCCCGGGCAAAGCCCATCTCGTGGGTCACCACCACCATGGTCATGCCGTCCAGGGCCAGCTGCTTCATCACGTCCAGCACCTCGTGCACCATCTCCGGGTCCAGGGCGCTGGTGGGCTCGTCGAACAGCATCACGTCCGGCTGCATGGCCAGGGCGCGGGCGATGGCCACGCGCTGCTGCTGGCCGCCGGACAGCTGGATGGGGTAGGCTGCGCCGCGGTCGGCCAGGCCCACCCGGGCCAGCAGGCTTTGGGCCAATTCCTCGGCCTCGGCCTTCTTCATGCCCTTCACGCGGATGGGCCCGGCGGTGACATTGTCCAGCACCGTCATGTTGGCGAACAGGTTGAACTGCTGGAACACCATGCCGATCTTCTGGCGCATCTGGTCGATGTTCGTCTCCTTGGA
>CAJMEU010000282.1 GCA_905212515.1 uncultured Oscillospiraceae bacterium
AAAGAGCTGGACCGCACGGCCACAGCCTATGTGAATCTCATCCGCAAATACGGCACCATTGAGGACCCGGGCAACGCCGGCGGGCTGAAACAGGGTTTTTGGGATGCCATGACCAGCGACGATTACATGAAGCTGATGCTGGGCAAATGCGTGGAAGTGGCCGATTCCTCGGGCGATTGGATCATGGGGGGCCCCCTCCCCCACGCCCATCAGTGCCTGCTGCACCCCACCCCGGGCGGCAGCAGCTGGCTTTCCTCCGCCAGCAGCCCCCTTTGGAACCGCCCCCGGGCCAAGGCGCTGCGCTATCAGACGCTGACCATGGGCGACCAGACCGTCACCATCAGCGACGGCAGCTACGAACAGCTGGCCGTGTGCAAAAATGTGGATGGGCTGTACACGGTGATCGTTTCCACAGACCTGGAGCGCGTCAGCGAAGCCAGCCAGATCATCGGCCAGCAGATGCCCTTCATCGCGGCCGTGCTGCTGGCTGTCAGCATCCTGGGCGCCTGGCTGTTCAGCCGCTGGTTCACAAGGCCCATCACCCAATTGTCCCACGCGGCGCGGGAGATGGCCAAGGGCAATTTCAAGGTGCGCGTGAAGCCCACCACGGGCGACGAGATCGGCGTGCTGGCGCAGGATTTCAACACCATGGCCGGCGAGGTATCCCGCACTTACGACCTGCAGCGGGACCTCATCGCCAATGTCAGCCATGACTTGCGCACGCCGCTGACGCTCATCAAAGGCTACGCCGAGACCGTGCGCGACCTCACCGGCGAGGACAAGGCAAAACGGGACGACCAGCTGGATGTCATCATCGATGAGAGCGACCGCCTCAGCGCGCTGGTGAGCAGCGTGATGGAGCTTTCAAAATATTCCTCGGGCACCATGCCCATGAATCCCGTCACCTTCGACCTGGCCCAATTGTGCGAGGAGGTGGCCGAGCGGTACGAGAACATCTGCACCCAGGAGGGCTGCCGTCTGGAGATCCGCACCGATACGCCCTGCCCGGTATACGCCGACCCGGAGGGCCTGCAGCGCGTCATCCACAACCTGCTGGCCAACGCCCTGCATCACGTGGGGCCCGACGGCTATCTGGCCATCCGCGTGCTGCCCAAGGACGGCGGCGCCCGGGTGGAGGTGGAGGACCACGGCGCCGGTATCGCCAAAGAGGACCTGCCCTATATTTTCGACAAGTACTACCGCTCCCGCGCGGACGCGGGCAAGGTGGGCACGGGGCTGGGCCTGTCCATCACAAAGGCCATCCTCACCTCCCAGGGCTTTGCCTTCGGTGTGCTGAGCGAGGTGGGCAAGGGCAGCCTGTTCTGGTTCGAGACGGGCGCCCCGGCTGTGGAGCAAGAAGCCCACGGCAAAAAATAACGCATCCAAAAGGAGGAACGCCCATGCAGACCCGTGAGGAGGCCGTGGCCTTCGGCCTGACCTTTCCCGGCACCTATGTGGACCAGCCCGTCAGCGGCCTCAACTGGCCCGTGGTGCGCCCGCCGCGCGGCAAAAAAGG